>DASULK010000144.1:0-11536 GCA_036278255.1 Micromonospora sp. | reverse complement strand
TTCCACACCCGGAAGGTACGGCCCTCGTGCCCGATCCGGGGCTGACGGAAGAAGACCGGTCCGGGGTCGGAGATGCGGATCGCGATGGCGATCGCCAAGAAGATCGGGGACAGCAGCAGGAGCCCGAGACCGGCGCCCACGCGGTCGATGAGGCTCTTCACCAGCAACGCGGGGCCGGAGAGAGTCGGCTCCTCGACGTGCAGCAGCGGCAGACCCTCGATCGGTCGGATGTGGACACGTGGTCCGGCGATGTCGGTGAGCTGCGGCGCAACGATCAGGTCGAAGCCTGAGCCCTCCAGCTGCCAGGCCAGTCGACGCAACTCGCCCGGCTCGGCACTGGCTGATCCGCAGACCGCGATGGTGTCGGCATCGAGTTCGCGCATGAGCGCCAGCACGTCCCGGCCCGCGTAGACCGGCACCGGGGTCTCGATGCCCCGGGCGGCGGCGTAGCCGTCGGTGAGGTGGATGCCCACCGGCATGAGGCCGGCGGTCGGGTTTCGGGTGACCGCCGTGTAGACCTCCAGCGTTTCGGGCAGTGTGCCCAGCAGCACCATCCGGTGGGCGGCCTGGCCGGGGCGTTGGCGGATCTTGTGCAGCGTGGCTCGGGCAGCCAGCCGCCCGAGGAGGATCAGCACTGCCGCGCTGAGCAGGGCGGTGCCGACCGTGTAACGGGACGGTGCCGTTTTGGTGGCGAAGGCGAGGAAGGAGACGGTGGCCGTTACGGCGACCGATGCCCGGGCGACCCGTTTGAACTCGTCGGTGCCGAGTCCGAGGCAGCGGCGGTCGTAGGCGCCGTTGCCCCAGAGCAGGATCAACCAACCCAGCGGCAGCAGCAGGTAGGCGACGGTGAGGAACCAGGTCGGGCTCTCGCTGGAAAATCCGGAGGAGGCCTGTTCGAATCGCAGGTCCGCGGTGAGGCTCGCCACGATGGCGGCGGTGAAGTCGAGGACCAGGAGCACCAGCGTGTACGGCCGGTGCCACCGGGAGGCGCGGCGCTGAGCGCGTGCCCAGGGGGATCGGGGCACGCCGGTTGCCGGCGCGGGCGTCGATGGCTGGATTTCAAAGCTGTCGACGGGGCGCCCGCTGCTGCTCCGGCCTGTCTTGGTCACCGGACGCTGGAGGCTTCTGGTCACCTCACCTAGGTCCTCCCGCATGACACGTGCCGCCCAATCGCCGAAGGGCTCGGGTCATCCACTGTCTTCAGTCTCCCGCCTGCATCAAAGGAGACAGCACTATGAAAAGGACACTAAGCCCAAACGTCGCACCAAGGGAGGCATGCGCCCCTCGCCGGCGCGGTTTCCTAGCCCGGGCCACTATACCGGTGGATGCGAGCAACGGAAGTCCGGCGATCGATGCATGCATCTCCCGTGCCCTCCGCCACTACCGCACCAGCCGGGACGGCCGCCGGTCGGCCAGCAGCCGCCCCCGGTCTGGCTCAACCTCGGGCAACTCCGGCATCCACCCAAAGGTAGCCTCTTGACGCGTGAAGGTGGTCATCGCGCACAACCGGTACCGGTCGGCTCAGCCCTCGGGAGAAAATACGGTCGTAGACCGGGAAATCGCCCAGCTCACCGCAGCCGGGGTCGAGGTCGTGCCGCTGCTGCGCGACTCCGACGACATCCCGACCCTGTCGAAGGGCGCCAAGGCGCTGCTCCCCATCTCGCCGATCTACGCCCCCCGCGCCCAACGGGACCTGAGCGAACTGATCGAGACGCACCGGCCGGATGTGCTGCACCTGCACAACCCGTACCCGCTTCTCTCCCCCTGGGTGGTGCGGACCGCCCACCGGCACCGGGTGCCCGTGGTGCAGACCGTCCACAACTACCGGCAGGTCTGCCCGCCGGGGATCTACTTCCGTGATGGGCGGATCTGCCAGGACTGCCGTGGCCGAACCTTCGCCCTGCCCGCCGTCGTGCACGGCTGCTACCGCGGCTCCCGGGCGCAGAGCGCGGTGATGGCGACGGCGTTGGCGGCGCATCGGCCGACCTGGCGATCCGTTGACCACTTCATCGCACCGGCTTCGGCGATCCGGGACCACCTGGTCGAGTACGGCATCACGGCTGACCGGATCACGGTCAAGCCCAACGCGCTGACCGATCCGGGAGCACCGGTACCGATCGGCGACGGTTTCCTCTTCGTCGGACGCCTCTCCCCGGAGAAAGGGCTCGACCTGCTGCTGGACGCCTGGCAACGGCATCCAGAAGGCTCACTCGGCCCGCTGCGGATCGCCGGTGACGGCGAGCTGCGCCCGCTGGCCGAGCAGGCGGCGGCGACCCGCGCCGACGTGGAGTTTTTGGGGCCGCTGGACGGGGCAGGGGTGCGGACGGCGATGCGGGCGGCGGCGGTGGTGGTCGTCACGTCGGTGGTGCATGACGTGCTGCCGACCGTGACCATCGAGGCGCTGGCGGCGGGGCGTCCGGTCCTCGGCACGGCGCTGGGTGGCATCCCGTACCAGATCGGGGTCGACGACCCGGCCGGTGCCGCCGGCTGGGTGGTGCCGGTCGATCCGGAGGCGCTGGCCGCGGCGCTGCCGCGGGCGCGCGACGGGGCCGGTGCTCTCGCCGCAGCGGCCCGCTCCCGCTACGAGCGCCTCTTCCACCCCGACGTGGTCACCCAGCAGCTCCTGGATATCTACGCCAACCTCGCCCGCACCCGCTGACAGACCCTCGTCCCCACCCGAATTGGCTCCCCCACCCGAGTTGATCAGGGAATTGGTGGGCGTGTCGTACGGCGTGTCACTGCACCAAGTCCCTGATCAACGCGAAGAGGAGGGGCGGGAAGAGGAGGGGCGGGTAGCAGAAGACGGAGTGGTGCGGAGGGCGGCACGGGCGGCGAAGACGATGCTCGCCAACAGGAAACCGCCGTTGACCACGGTCAGCACCACGATCACCCACACCGCCTGCGACGGGACGAAGGCCATCACCAGACCCGCCACCGCGACGATCGCACCGTAGTCGCGGATCAGTTTGATCAGACGGACCGGCAGCGACGTAGAGGGCACCATGCTGGCGGCGCTGGCACCGGACTGCAGCACCGACGTCAACAGGTTCACCAGCAGGGAACCGGCGAAGACCGTCAGCAGCCAGACCGGAGTTCCGGGACGCTGCGCCACCGCCGTCACAGACAACACGGTCGCCAACCCGACCTGGGCCGCCACGTCGCAGAGCACATCGAGCCGGGCGCCGGCCGGACTGCCCTGGCCGGTCACCCGCGCAAGTTGGCCGTCCGCGCAGTCCAGCGCGTACGCCAACTGCCACCCGACCAGGACGAGCAGGCCCACCCCCCAGGCCGGGACGCTGCCCGCCGCCACTGGGCCGGCCAGCACGACCGCGGTGATCGACACGCTGAGCCCGATCACCAGATTGGCCAGGGTCAGCGCGGTCGGAGTCAGCCCCAGCCGCTCGGCCCCCAGCGCGATCACCGCACCGATCCGTTGACTGATCGCCTCACTGAAGAGACCGCCGCCGCGGTTGGTGCGGTAGAAATCAGCGGCGCGGGGCCGCGCAGGTTCAACCAAGGTGGTCACGGAGTGCACCGCGGTAGTCTGCCAGTCGCGCGCGGATCTCGTCGGCACCGAGGTCGAGATGTTCGATGATCGTGTAGCGGTCCGGCCGGGTACGCGGCGCGTACTCCACCACCTCGACGAACCGATCGTCGCTCAGCCCCAGGTCGGCCGGAGTGGTTGGCAGGCCGTGCCGGTGCAGGCAACTCGCCAGCTGCTGGAACCGGGCCAGGTCGCCGCGCAGATACGTACAGAAGAGCGCACCGAGCCCGACCTGCTCGCCGTGTGAGGCGGTGCCCGGATAGAGCCGGTCGATGGCGTGCGAGATCAGATGGCAGCCGCCGCTGGCCGGCCGGCTCGACCCGCAGACCGACATGGCGATGCCGCCCAGGATCAGCGCCTCGGCGAGAGTGGTGAGAAAAGCATCGTCGCTGATCTTGCCGGGGTGGTTGATCAGCGCCTCCGCCCCGGTGCGGGCCAGGGTCACCGCCAGACCGTCGATCGGTTCGTCGCGCACCCGGTGGGCCAGCTCCCAGTCGGCGACCGCGCTGATGTTGCTCAACGCATCGCCGATGCCCGCCTGCGTCTGCCGGTCCGGTCCGTTCTCCACGAAGTCGAGATCCACCACGATCGCGATCGGGATGTGTACGCCGTACGATCCCTTGCCGCCATCGTGATCGAGGGAAGCGGTGGGCGAGGCGATGCCGTCGTGGGCGAGGCTGGTCGCCACCGACACCATGGGGATGGCGTAACGCGACGCCGCGTACTTGGCGGTATCGATGGTCTTGCCGCCACCGATGCCGACCACCGCGTCGTAGGAGCGGGCGCGCAGCTTCTCGCCCAACTGCTGTGCCGCGTCGAGGGACCCGCCGGCCACCGTGAAAACATCCGCCCGGCCGAGGCCCGGCCGGCACAGTTCGGCGATCCGCTCCCCCTGCCCGGGGCCGACCACGACCGCGACCTCACCGCCGGAGGAGATACGTCGGTCGGCCAGCAGCGGACCCAGGTCGGCGATGGCGCCGCGGCGAACCTCGATCGCGAGCGGCGTGTTCACCGTACGGGCTAGCAGCGGCAATGGTGCCTCCCAGCGATGGTGACGGCCTGGTTCCGGTGACGCTCTAGTGTCCCAGTCGCCCGGCGGCAGTGTCTCAGCCGCCCGGCGGCGGGGCTGCGTGGGCCGCTACCCGTCCAGGCGGCCGGCGATCTTGCGGGCGATGGCCAGGTCGACATGGTTGTCGACCTCAACCCATTCCACCGCGCCGATGGTTGCCGCGCGAACCTCGCCGCCCCGGTTCGCGTACTCCTGGTAGCCGTCCTCGTAGTAGAGGTCGGGGTCGCGCCGCCACGTCGCCTCCAGCGCGTCGGCCAGCCCCGCGGCGGCGTGCGGCTCGATCAGGGTGGCGCCGATGTACTCCCCGAACGCCTCTGCCGGCTCCATCAGCTTGGTGATGCGGGTGAGCTGTCCGTCAGCGTCGAAGATGGTCTTCATCTCCTCGTCGGCCAGCTTTTTCAGGTTGTCGATCGCCAGCAGGATGCCGGGGCCCCGTTGGGCGAGCAGGGTCTTCTCCACGCTCACCGGATGCACCGTGTCCCCGTTGACCAGGAGCGCACCGCGGGCGAAGTGGTCGCGGGCGAGCCAGAGCGAGTAGGCGTTGTTCCACTCCTCGGCCCGGTCGTTGTGCACCAGGCTGATCGTCACGCCGTAGCGCTTCTCCAGCGCGGCGCGGCGGGACTCGACCGCCTCCGCGGCGTAGCCGACCACCACCGTGACGTCGGTCAGCCCCACGGCGGCGAAATTGCGCAGCGAGATGTCGAGGATGGTGGTCTCCCCGTCGACCGGCACAAGGGCCTTGGGCAGTGTGTCGGTGTACGGGCGCAGCCGACGCCCCGCCCCAGCGGCGAGCACCAAACCGATCATTCCGCGATTCTCCCCGGATCAGACAGCTACCGCAGGAGGATAGCCCTGCCGGGGTGCCGACCTGGTCACACCCGTGACACGGCCGGGACGGGGGCCCGTAGGCTCAATAGCCATGACCTCGGAGCAGTCGATCTCCTTCGCCCGTGGGGCACCCTCGTTGGACATCGTCGACATCGACGGGCTCAAGGCCGCCGCGGTGCGGGCCTTCGAGGCGGACCCGGCCGGGATCACCGCCTACGGCACGGCCCTGGGATATCTCCCGCTGCGGCAGTGGATCGCCGACAAGCACGGCGTCTCGGTTGATCAGGTGCTGGTCACCAATGGGTCGCTGCAGGCCGACGCGTTCCTCTTCGACCACCTGGTCCGGCCCGGTGACGCGGTGGTGGTGGAGCGCCCAACCTACGACCGCACCCTGCTCAACCTTCGCCGTCAGGGCGCCGATGTGCACGCGGTGACGATCCAGCCGGACGGGCTCGACGTCGATGAGCTACGCAAACTGCTGGAGTCGGGGGTCAAGCCGAAGCTGGCGCACATCATCCCCAACTATCAGAACCCGGCGGGGGTCACCCTCTCCCTGGAGAAGCGGCGGGCACTGCTCCAGCTCGCCGCCGCCTACGACTTCACGATCTTCGAGGATGACCCGTACGCGGACATCCGCTTCCGTGGCGAGCCGCTGCCGTCGCTGCTCTCCCTCGACCAGCAGGGGGTGCCGGGGGTGGCGGCCAACCGGCAGCCGGCGGGGGTGGTGGTGCATGCCTCCAGCTTTACCAAGACCGTCTGCCCCGGGGTGCGGGTGGGCTACCTGATCGGCCCCGCGCAGCTCATCGCCGATATCGCCAAGCGGGCCACCAACCTCTACATCTCGCCGGGAATGGTCGCGCAGGCGATCGTGCACCAGTTCTGCGTCTCCGGCGACATCGACCGGTCGGTCGCCACGGTCTGTAAGGCCCTCGGGGAGCGGGCCCGGCTGCTCGCCGCTGCCCTGCGGGAGCACATCCCCGGCGTCCGATTCACTGAGCCGGACGGCGGCTACTTCCTCTGGGTCGAGCTGCCCGACGACGTTCGGGTCGACGAACTGGTGCCGGCGGCTGCGGCGCGCGGGGTGGCGGTGGTGGCGGGCAGCGACTTCCTGCTCGAAGGCGGCCACCACGCGCTGCGTCTGGCGTATTCGGCGGTCACCGTCGACCAGATCGACGAGGGGGTACGCCGCCTGGCCGCCGCCATCGACACGGTACGGGGCTGACCCACGGTGGCCGGTTCCGCCGGCCGCCATCCCGCGACGTCGATGCCGGTGGTGTTCGCCGCGTAATCTGCAAACGGTGGTGGCCGGGGGGCCGATACCGGGCAAGGGGGCGATGACGTGGCGGAGCGACCGAATCTGCGTCGGACGGAGCCGGGGGCCGGTGGCCGGTCTCGATCGCGGTCCTGGATCTCTCCCGTGCGGGTGGTGAGCCGCATGCTGCATTCCGATGTCGGCCCGCCGCGGGGGGCACCGGGGCAGCGGTCGGAGCGCAGCGCCGTGGTCGACTGTGCGCTCTACGTTGACGGTGTGCGCCAGCCCGGGGAGTGGAATCACACCGAGGCGCTGGCGGCGGCCCGGAGCCGGAAGGGCGCCTTTGTCTGGCTGGGCCTGCATGAGCCGACACTGGACCAGATGGCGGGCATCGCGCAGACCTACGGGCTGCACGAGCTGGCTGTCGAGGATGCGGTGAAGGCCGAGCAGCGCCCCAAGTTGGAGCACTTCGGCGAGGTTGACTTCCTGGTGCTGCGCACCGCCCGGCACGTCGGGCGGGGTGAGGTGACCGAGAGCGTCGATGTGATCGAGACCGGTCAGGTGATGCTCTTCGTCGGGCCCGGTTTCGTGATCAGCGTGCGGCACGGGGATGAGTGCCGGCTCTCACCGGTCCGGGCGGATCTGGAGAGTAGGCGGGAGCTACTGGAGCAGGGCCCGTGGGCGGTGGTGTATGCGGTGACCGACCGGATCGTTGACCACTATCTGGAGGTGGCCGACCAGGTCGAGATCGACCTGGATGCGGTGGAGGCGGAGGTCTTCGCCCGCCAGGCGCCCGGCCGGATTCAGCGGATCTACGAGATGAAGCGGGAGCTGGTCGAGTTCAAACGGGCGGTGGTGCCGCTGCAGCGTCCGCTGATGACGCTCACCGCGCAGGACAACCGGGACCTCTCCACGGAGATCCGGCGCTACTTCCGCGACGTGCAGGACCACCTGACGCGCACCGTTGAGCAGGTCAACTCCTACGACGAACTGCTCAACTCGATCCTGCAGGCCCGGCTGGCCCAGGTGACGGTCGAGCAGAACAACGACATGCGCAAGATCGCGGCGTGGGCCGGTATCGCGGCGGTGTGGACCGCTATCGCCGGCATCTACGGCATGAACTTTAAAGGCATGCCCGAGCTTGAATGGAAGTTTGCCTATCCGGTGGTGCTTGCGCTGATGCTCACCGTGTCGGTGGTGCTGTACCGCTCATTCCGGCGTAACGGCTGGCTGTGACAGCCCGGTAGGCCGGGCGCTGCGGTAGGCCGGGCGCGGCCCGATGGAGGGGCGCGGCGCGGAGGTCGACCGCCCCCGCGCCGCCTTCGCCCGCTTCAGCGATTCGGAATACCGCGGCCGCCGGCGCTGCGGAGCGCTTCTTCAGCCGCCTCGGCGGTCGAACCGACCTTCTCCGCACCGATGATCGCCGTGTCCTGCGATGTGTCCAGGCCCGGCGATCCGGGCATCGCCCCCATCGGGCCGCTGGATGCGCCGCGGATCATCGGCTCGACCTCTTCCTGCCGGCCCATGACCAGTCCGGGGTCGTACTCCGCCCACTGCCGCTGCCGGCGGCGCATGATCATTGCGCCGATGGCGCCGACGGCCGTGCCGGCGATCAGCACCCCCGCCATCTGCGGAAACCGTTTTCTGCTGCGCGACTTCTTGCCGCGCATGTTGGTCATCCTCCGCAGGCCCGGCATCGACCGTAGCCCGTGCATCATCGGCATCCCGGCCATGCCTCGCAGCCCCCGCATCATCATCCTGTTCTGCATGTCCTGTGACCTCGCCTTCCGGGCGACCGGTTCGGATTGACGGTCGCGGTCCGCGACGGCTGCGACCAGCGGCCCAATTGCGATCATCGCCGAGCCCCACCTGTGCGATGCCGCGTTTCTGATCCGGGCCATGGTGGGCGAGATCTGTCCCCGTGCCGCGTTGATCCGCGGCCCGACCGTCTCGCCGATGCCCGTTGCCGTGTGACCGGCAGCCCGCTTCAGATGGTCAAGGCTCTCGTTCAGTTCGCTCTTGACGATCTCGCCGCGGGTTCTGCTTCTCCCGATTCCCAACACCGGTCCCCACCTCCTGGGTGTTGTTCTTCCCTCATCCTCCATCTTTGGATGCCTCCGTACCCGGTGAATGAGGACATGGGAGGATCCGTATGAAATTTGACGTTCAAAAATTGAGGAGTTACCCGTGGCAGAGGGTCTGTACGCCACCTTGCACACCAACTTCGGCCCGATCCGGTTGGAGCTTTTCCCCAACCAGGCACCGAAGACCGTCCGAAACTTCGTCGAGCTGGCCGAGGGCACCCGGGAATACACCGATCCGCGTACGGGCCAGCCGGGCAGCGGCCCCTACTACAACGGCACCATCTCGCACCGGGTCATCAGCGGCTTCATGATCCAGATGGGTGACCCGACCGGTACCGGCCGCGGCGGCCCCGGCTACACGTTCGGGGACGAGTTCCACCCCGACCTGCGTTTCGACCGGCCCTACCTGCTGGCCATGGCGAACGCCGGCCCCGGCACGAACGGGTCGCAGTTCTTCATCACCGTGGGCCCGACGCCGCACTTGAACAACCGGCACACCATTTTCGGTCAGGTCGCTGACGAGGCATCGGCGAAGGTGGTCGACTCCATCGCCAACACCCCGACCAACCCGGCGGACCGTCCGCTCAACGATGTGGTCATCGAGCGGGTGGAGATCGAGCGTACCGGCGCGTAACCGGTACCTTTGCCGGCATGAACGAGTCCCCGCCGGCCGCCCCGGTCTGCTACCGCCACACGTCCCGGGAGAGTTGGGTGCGGTGCACCAGGTGCGAACGCCCCATCTGCCCCGATTGCATGAACGAGGCGTCGGTCGGGCACCAGTGCCCTGAGTGCGTGGCCGAGGGCCGACGCACTCAGCGGCCGGTGCGTACCGCCTTCGGGGGCAGCGCCGCCGGCCAGCACGGATTCGTCACCAAGACGCTCATCGGCATCAACGTCGCGGTGGCGCTGCTCGCGGCGGGTATCGGGGGGCTGGGGGCCATCGCCGGTGGGGCCTGGGGCGGGCTGCTCGGCGGCGGAACGGCCCTGCACCTGCACGGCGCGATGCTGGGTTACGGCGTCTACGTCCCCGGTGGGCCGCTGCACGGGGTCGTGGCGGGCGAGTACTACCGGCTCTTCACCTCGATGTTCCTGCACTACGGCCTGCTGCATCTGTTGATGAACATGTGGGCGTTGTGGATCATCGGCCGGACGCTGGAGGGGGCGCTGGGCCGGGCGCGGTTCCTCACCCTCTATCTGGTCTCCGGGCTGGGTGGAAGCGTCGCCGTCTACTACTTCGCCCCGACCAGCCTGGCGGCCGGCGCCTCGGGGGCGATCTTCGGCCTTTTTGCCGCGCTCTTCGTCATCCTGCGCCGACTCGGCCGGGATACCTCGGGGGTCGTCCCGATCCTCGTCATCAACCTGATCTTCACCTTCACCGTGCCCGGCATCTCCATCGCCGGCCACTTGGGTGGCCTGGTCGTCGGTGCGATCGCGGCGGCGATCCTGGCCTACGCCCCGCGACGCCACCGCACCCTGGTCCAGGTCTGGGGCAGCGTCCTCCTCGTGGCGGCACTCATCGGCCTGACCCTGCTGCGTACCGCGCTGCTGCTTGGTTGACCCGCCGCCGGGCTTGCGCGATGTCGGACTCGCCCGCGTAGGATTGGAGGCACCACAAGTTACCGGGGAGTAGTCATGAGGGACGCGGTCATCGTCGGTGCGGTGCGCACGCCGGTCGGGCGGCGCAAGGGAGGCCTGGCCGACGTCCACCCGGTGGACCTGTCGGCGCACGTGCTGCGCGCCCTGGCCGAGCGCACCGGCCTGGAACCTACCGACGTGGAAGACGTCGTCTGGGGCTGCGTGTCCCAGGTCGGCGACCAGGCCTGGAACGTGGGCCGCAACGCGGTGCTGGCCGCGGGGTGGCCGGAATCCGTGCCCGGCACCACGCTCGACCGGCAGTGCGGCTCCAGCCAGCAGGCGGTGCACTTCGCCGCCGCCACGGTGATCTCCGGCCAGGCCGACCTGGTGGTCGCTGGCGGCGTCGAGTCGATGACCCGCGTCCCGATGGGGGCCAGCGCCGAGGGGGGCCGCCCCTACGGCGACCAGGTCCGTGACCGCTACCGCGGGGTCGAGGGCTTCGCCGACGAGGCGCTGGTTCCCTTCAACCAGGGAGTCGGCGCCGAACTGATCGCGCAGCGGTGGGGGCTGTCGCGCGGGCAGTTGGACGAGTTCGCGCTCGCCAGCCACGAGAAGGCGGCGGCCGCGCAGGATGCCGGCCTCTTCGACGCGGAGATCGCCCCGGTCGCGGTCCCCGACGGCGGGAAGGTCAACGCCGACGAGGGGATCCGCCGGGACACCTCCCTGGCCAAGCTGGGCGAACTGCCGACCCCGTTCAAAGCCGACGGTGTGGTCACCGCCGGCTCCGCATCGCAGATCTCGGACGGGGCCGCCGCCGTCGCCGTGACCACGTCGCAGTGGGCGCGGGAGCACGGCCTACGGCCGTTGGCCCGCATCCACACCGCGGTGGTCGCCGCCGACGATCCGGTCATCATGCTCACCGCCCCCATCCCGGCCACCGCCAAGGTGCTGCGTCGGGCCGGGCTGCGCCTCGACGAGATCGGGGTGTATGAGGTCAACGAGGCGTTCGCGCCGGTCCCGCTGGCGTGGTTGGCGGAGACGGGGGCCGACCCGGCCCGCCTCAACCCGCGGGGCGGGGCGATCGCGTTGGGGCATCCGCTCGGCGCCTCCGGGGCCCGGCTCATGGCCACGATGCTGCAACACATGCGCGACAACGGGCTGCGCTACGGGCTGCAGACGATGTG
>DASULK010000143.1:0-13032 GCA_036278255.1 Micromonospora sp. | reverse complement strand
ACCCGAATGGTGTGACGCCGAGGTGCTGCGGCTGTTACGGCGCCGCTCGCTGGCTGCCCTGAGGCGGGAGATCGAGCCCGCTCCGGCCTCTGCGCTGGCCACCTTCCTGCCGCAGTGGCAACAGGTCGGCTCCTCCGCACGTGGGGTGGAGGCCGTCGCTGCCGCGGTCGAGCAGCTGCAGGGTGCGGCGGTACCCGCCTCCGCGCTCGAACGACTGATACTCCCCGCCCGCGTCGCCGATTACACGCCGGCCTACCTGGACGAACTCTGCGCCTCCGGCGAGGTGGTGTGGGCCGGCTGCGGATCGATTGCGGGCGGCGACGGCTGGGTGACTTTCGCCTATGCCGATGCGGCGCCGCTCCTGCTCCCGCCTCCCGCTGAGGCACTCACCCTCACCCCGCTGCACGAGGCGGTGCTCACGGCACTCGATGGTGGGCAGGCATGGTTCTTCCGTCCGTTGTCGGACCGGATCGGATCCACCGACGACGCGGCACTCGCTGCCGCACTCTGGGACCTGGTGTGGGCCGGATGGCTGACCAACGACACCCTCGCCCCGCTGCGGACACTCCTCGCGGGCACCGGAGCCCACCGGAGCCGAGCCACGGCCGCTCGTGCCCGCTACCGTCGCCCCAGCCGCCCACTGCTGCCCGCACGCTCCGGGCCGCCGACGGTGGCCGGACGGTGGTCACGGCTGCCGGAGCGGGATCCCGATCCAACCCGCCGGGCTGCCGCCCTCGCCGAGGTCCTGCTGGACCGGCACGGGGTAGTCACCCGGGGCGCCGTCACCGCCGAAGAGGTCCCGGGCGCCTTCGCCGCGGTCTACCCCGTGCTGTCCGCATTGGAGGAGCGTGGCGCGGCGCGACGCGGCTACTTCGTCGAGGGGCTCGGCGCAGCCCAGTTCGCCGTGCCCGGCGCCGTCGAGCGGCTCCGGGCGCTGGTGGAACCGCCCGATCGGGGGCGCGGGGTCGTGGCGGGGGCGCTCATCCTGGCCGCTACCGATCCGGCCAACCCCTACGGCGCCGCGCTCCCCTGGCCGGAGCGGGTGATCGACGCCGGGGAATCCGTCCCGGCGCGCGGCCACCGGCCCGGCCGCAAAGCCGGTGCGCTGGTCGTGCTCGTCAACGGCCAGCTCACCCTCTACGTCGAGCGGGGCGGCCGTACCCTGCTCTCCTTCACCGACGACGCCGAGATCCTCGCCGTCAGCGCCAAGTCCCTCGCCAACGCGGTGCAGGCCGGCGCCCTGGGCGCTCTCTCGGTTGAGCGCGCCGATGGCGCCTCGGTGCAGGCCTCGCCACTGCGGGACGCGCTGACGGCTGCCGGATTCCGTGTCACCCCCCGCGGCCTGCGGCTGCGCGGCTGATCAACGCGGGCCACCCCGCCACAACCGGGCCAGCAGGAGCGCCACCGCCGCTGCCGCCACCGCGACGAGGAGTACGGCATCGGGGACACTCCCCACGGTCCGGGTGACCCACTCCTGAGCCCTAGCCTCAACGTCTGCCAGACCGACGACACCGGCCAGTCCGGCCGTGCCGTCGAAGGCGAGGAAGAGCACCCCCAACGCCATGAAGAGCAGTCCGGAGATCAGGGATGTGCTGTGGATCCGGAGGCGGCCGACTGCCAGGGCCCGCCCCTGCAACCAGCGGCGTTCACCGATGCGCCACCGATCCCAGGTGAGGGCGAGCAGCAGCAGCGGGGCCGCCATCCCCAGGGCGTAGACCGCCAGCAAAGCACCGCCGGTAGCGGGGCGGGCCGAGGTGGCGGCGACGGTGAGGATGGCACCCAGGATCGGACCGGAGCAGAAGCCGGCTAGCCCGTACACCGCACCGAGGGCGAAGACCGACACCGGCGAATCCCCGGTCAACCGACCCAGCCAACGCTGCGCCGGCCCGAAGGCGAATCCCCTGCCCACGAGTTGGAGGAGGCCGAGCGCAATGATCGCCCACCCGGCGACCGTGATGAGAGTGCCGCGATGCCGGACGAACACCCCGGCGATGAGGGATGATCCCATGCCGAGCGGCACGAGGACCGTGGCGAGCCCGAGATAGAACACGCCGGTACGGGCGACCAACTGTCGAGGCCGCTGGAAAGCGTAGGCGAAGAAGGCCGGCAGCAGCAGCGCACTGCAGGGGCTGAGCAGGGCTAGTACGCCACCGAGCAGGGCGGCGAGGTAGCCGATCTCGCTCATTGGTCGGCTAGCGCCGCATCGATGATCTGCTGGAATACCTCGTACGGCTGGGCACCGACGATCGGCGTGTCGGCGACGATGAACGCCGGGGTGCCGGTGATCCCGAGTGAGACGGCTTCGCGCTCGTCCCGGTCCAGTCCGGCACGGGTGATATCAGAGGCGCGGTCGACGTCGAAGCGGTCCAGGTCAAGGTCGAGGTCGGCGGCGATGGCCCGAAGCGCCGCATCGTTCAACGCGCCACTGTTGACTCGGCGCTCCTCGGCGTACAGCGCATCGTGGTACTCCCAGAAGCGGCCCTGAGCCGCGGCGGCACGCGCGGCCGCGGCAGCGGCTTCGGACTCCGGGCCGAGAATCGGCAGGTCCCGCCATTCGATGCGGACCAGCCCACGCTCCACGTACTCAGCCTTCAGCCGAGGCCCGGTCTCTTTGGCGAACCGGGCGCAGAACATGCACTGGAAGTCGGCGTACTCGATGATGACGACCGGTGCGTCGACCCGGCCCAACGCCAGTGGGTCGCCGTCCTGCCGGCGGACCAGCGGAGCGAACGGGTTGGCGGCCCCGCCCTGGCCGGGCTGCGCCTGCGCACCGCGGTCACCGCCGGCGGGGCCCGCAGGCTCGTTCGCCGGGCGGGCCGACAGGGACGCGAGCACGGCCACCACCGCCAGCACCAGCAGCGGACCGAGCCAGCCGACCCGGCGCCGGATTCCGGAGTGCTGCGCGGAGGACTTTGTCTGCCGATGGTTCGCGGCCCCGCTGGTACTCGTCACGTTGTCGCCTCCGATCAAGAGATGAGGACTACTATCGCACTTAGTACGCTCTACGATAGTGGGCCCTTGGCGAGGAGGTGACTCGTGCGGGACTGGCCCGGACGACGATGGGTGGCGGCAGGACTGGGGGCCGCGGTGACGGCACTGGTGATCGCCATACCGACCGATCTGATCGACACGCCGTTCTTCTCGCGTGATGTCCCGGTCGCCTGGTGGGCCTGGCCCGCCCTTCTAGCGAGCGCCATACTGGCCGGCCTGCTCCTGGCGACCTACATCGCCCCGTCCGGTAGCGGCGGCGATCCCGGTCAGAGCCGGGCCGAGTCCCGGGCCGGCGCCGTCGGCGGGGTGCTGTCGCTGCTCGCGGTCGGCTGCCCGGTCTGCAACAAGATCGTCCTTCTGACACTCGGAGCCGGCGGAGCGATGACCTGGTTCGCCCCTGCCCAACCCGTCCTCGCCGTCCTCTCGATCGCCCTGCTCGGGTGGGCACTGCGGCAGCGGCTGCGCGGCGAACGGGCCTGCCCGGCCCCGATCGCCGAGCCCACCGCCGGGGAGGGTGGCGCCCGATGACCGAACGGACCGCCGGGCCCCCGACACGGACGCTGGGGCCGTTGGAATCCGAGGTGATGAACGCCCTGTGGCAGTCGGACGGCCCCTTGACCGTGCGCGAGACGCTCCAGTCGTTCACCAACCGGGGGCTCGCCTACACCACGGTCATGACCGTTCTCGACAACCTGTACCGCAAGGGTTGGGTCGAACGTGAACTGGACGGCCGGGCGTACCGCTACCGCCCCCGCTCCAGTCGGGAGGAGCACATCGGACGGCTGATGACGGAGGCGCTCTCCTCCGCCGCCGACCAGCGCGCAGCTCTTGTCCGGTTCGTCGAGAGCATGAGCACGGAGGAGGCCGCGGCGCTGCGCGCGATCCTAGACCAACGCCACGAGACCACCACATGATCAGTCTCCTGCTCCTGGGCTGGGCCGCGGTGGTCGCCGTCGGGGCAGGCCCCACCCTGACCAACCGGGCCTGGACCAGATCGGCGCCGCGACTGGCCATCGCGGCGTGGCTCGGCGCCGAACTCTCCGTCATCCTCGCCGTCGTCGGCGCGGGCCTGCTCCTCGCGGTTCCGCCCGTCACGGCGGCAGCCGGTTTACCCGGGATCGTGCAGGCCTGTCTCCAGGCGCTGGCCCACCTCTCCGCCCCGAGCACCATCCTGAGCATCACGGGGCTGGCCGCCACGGCCCTGCTGGTCGCCCGCGTGGCCGTCGCACTCCCCGCCACCGTCACTGCCGCGCGGCGTTGGCGCCGGCACCACCGGGCGGCTCTGCTGCCGGTCTCCCGTCCCGGTCCCGATGGTGAATCCATCGTCGTGGACCATGCGGTACCGGTAATCTACTGCCTGCCCGGTCGCCCCGGACAGATCGTCGTCACCAGCGGAGCCCTCCACGCCTTGTCCAAAGCGGAGTTTACGGCCGTGCTGGGGCACGAACGGGCACACCTGCGCGGCCGCCATCACATCCTCCTGGCACTGGTAACCGCCTTCCACCGAGCGTTCCCCGGTCTGCCGTTGGCCGGCGCGGCCGAGGCGGAGGTACGCCGGCTCGTCGAGCATCTGGCCGATGACCGGGCGGGCGCCCGGCACGACCGACGACTGATGGCCACGGCCATCGTCCGGCTGGCCGACGCAACCCCGGAACATGCGCTGGGGGCGGCCACCGTCGCTGCTGACCGGGTACGCCGGATGTTGGCGCCCGCCGCACCGCTACGGGCCACTCAGCGGCTGCTGGCCGTGGTCGCGATCGGTGCGCTCCTGGCTCTCCCCTTCGCCGCGGTGGCCGCTGCGGCTGGCGCCGCCTTGCATGGATCAACCTGCGCCGAGCAATCGGTGCCGGGCCAGCCGACGCCACAGTGGCCGGGGGCGCACGAAACGGCGTGATCGGTCCGAAGGGGTCCCCGACGGGGGAAGCTCAGGGCTGTTCCCTTGACCGTAGCGGCTCGCTCGTGGTGCGTAGCTCCGCCAACCCGGTGGCGATCCCGCGCAGCATGTCGCTGGCCGCAGTGAGCCGGGAGACGTCGATCTCCTCCGTCATGGCATGGATGTCCTCGGCCACATAAGCGGCGGCCGCGGCAACCAGGCGCTCATAGGCGGCCACTCCCCCGGCCAGTTGCTCCGTCAGTCCGCGATGCAACTCCTCCAGGTGGGAACGGGAATCATCCGGGGCGAGCCGCAGCGCCTTCTCCACACCCGCCACCCGGTGGGACAGTTCACGCAGCGACCGCTCAGCCCCCGCCGCCTCCAGCAGGGCCGGTGCCGCCGGCCCGGTCAGCCGCTCGGCCAGCCCGGCCAACGTCACGGCGGCCCGATCCAACCGCTGCCAGGGGTCGGCGGCCGCCGACCCCTGCAGCAGTGTCCGGTCCCGCTGCCGCCGTGCCGCCTGCAGCACTTCACGCCCGCCGGGCAGTCGCCTGACCACGGCGACCAGCCGGGCGCGGGCCTGCTTCGCCGCCAGTTCGGGATCCGACGCCGCGGGCACCGGTTGCGCCGCCAGTGCCCGCAGGTCGGACCATCGCCATACGGCCAGCACCCCCGAGCCACCCGCCGCCGCCGCCCAGAACGCATCAGGCAGCCCCACCCCGGCGTACGGGGTGAGGATGGCGGTAGCGCCGCCCAGGGCGCCGGCCAGCACACTCCAGCGGCGGGCAGAGCGACGCAGCCGACGCAGCCGGCGGAAGTAGCGGGCCCGTTCGGCTGCCATCTACTCCTCCCGTCCTTCTCCGGCCACTCCGGCCGCCCACTGAGGGTCAGCCAGCAGTGTTGGTGTCGCCGGTCTGATCCTTCGCCATGCTGGCGCGGAGCTGGTCGAGCCGAGCCACCGCGGCCGAGTCAGCCGCCGCGGTGGCCTGGTCGATGGCGGGTCGCTCCGGCGCCGCGGCCAGCTTCTCGCTCGCCATACTCGTCCGGATCTCCTCGAGCCGGGCGGAGCCGCCGGTGTCCAGGGCGGCCTTCTGGATCTCCAGCATCCGTCCCTCGACGGAGTTGCCGGCCAGTTCCGCCCGCCCCATGGCGGTGGCGTACCGCTTTTCGATCTTCTCGCGGACCTCATCCAAGGATGGGGTGTTGCCAGGCGCGGCCACCGCCGACATCGACTCCAGCGACCGCGCGACGTTCTCCTGCATCTTGGCCTGCTCAAGCTGGCTGAGCAGCTTGGTGCGCTCGGCCAGCTTCTGCTGCAGGATCATGGAGTTGTTCTCCACCGCGCTGCGCGCCTGCGCGGCGGCCGCCATGGCCTGGTCGTGCAGGGTCTTGAGGTCTTCCAGGGCCTGCTCGCCAGCCACCAGCTGGGTGGCCAGGCTCTGGGCGCTCTGCTCGTACCTGGCCGCCTCCGCCTCGTTCCCCTCAGCCCGTGCCTGGTCGGCGAGCGTCAGGGCCTGCCGCGTCATCTTCTGCAGCTTCTCGACCTCGGTCAATTGGCGGGAAAGCCTCATCTCCAGCTGTCGCTGGTTGCCGATGACGGCCGCGGCCTGCTGGACCAACGCCTGGTGCTGGCGCTGTGCATCTTCGATCGCCTGCTGGATCTGTACCTTCGGATCGGCATATTCATCGATTTTGGCCCCGAACAAGGCCATCAGGTAGCGCCAGCCCTTGACGAACGGGTTCGCCATCTTGGTGGTATCCCCTCAATGTCATCGCTCCGGTCGATAACCGGGCGCTTGCAAACCAGGCAGCCGCCCGGCAAGGTTCATCGTCCCAGTCCGGCGCCAGCCCGTCGTACGGCCTCAGGAGGAACTCCCAGGGCCCCACCCGGAGATCACAACTTTACGCGGCGCGGCCGGGATTCAGCCAGAGCGGGCACCACTGCCCCTTATCCACCGAACCGGTCAGCCCACGCAGACGACATCGCGGTCGCGCTGCGGCGGACCAACCCGGCGGGCTGTCCGCAGCGTCGCCTTCAAGGGTGAGTCCTGCCGGACGGAGACGGAGACCGGCCCGTCGAGAGACATCTTGTCGCTGCTGCTGGTGGCACCGGTATCGGACTGCAGATCGGACCGGCACGGGACGTCGGCCGACTGCCCCTCCCCCGATCGCTGCCGTGCCGGCTCGACCACGGGTCGCTCCTGCGCGGGGGGCAGGACGTCGGACATCTGCTCAGCCAGGGCTACCGTGTCGCTGGCCTCTCGCAGCACCTCGGAAAGCTGGGCACCGAGAGCGTCACAGATGGCGGCGAGCAGCTCGCTCGATGCCTCCTTCTGGCCGCGCTCGACCTCGGAAAGGTAGCCGAGGCTGACGTTGGCTGCGGTGGAGACCTCGCGCAAGGTCCGATGCTGACCTTGTCTGCGTGCACGAAGAGCATCGCCGATCACCCGACGTAGCAGGACCATCGCACCTCCCCCTGACCCGGGCCACCCCGCGGTCAAGGACGGGACCCCGGTGCCTGGCCGAGCCTTCAGCACACGCCGAAGACTTCCCGCAACGGTACCCGGCATTGGTCCGGGCGACATCCCGGCCCGGTCGAAGTTCAGGAAGATTTCGATTTTCCGCGTTCCTGCGGATGCCGGGGCCCCGGATATCACCGGGAGCCTAACCCCCGCTAGTTCAGCGGCGGCGGGAACAGCTGAAGCTGGTCGGTGAGGAGACGCAGTGCTGCCATCACCGCCTCGGTACGGATGGCGGCCCGGCCGCCCGCAAGATCAAGCCGGAGCACCCGGGTCCGGGCCGGGCCGGCGACCGCGATGAACACCAGTCCTACAGGCTTGCCGTCCTGCTCTTTCGGGCCGGCCACCCCGGTGGTTGCCAGGCACCAGTCTGCTCCGCAGCGGCGCCGCCCTCCCTCGGCGAGCGCAACCGCTACATCGGGGTCGACCGCTCCCCGCTCGGCGAGGAGATCGGCGGGGACATCCGCCAGAAAGGCCTTCAGGTCGGTCGCGTACACCACGAGGCCGCCCCGGAAGACGCGACTGGCGCCTGCGATCTCCACCAGCGTGGCGGCCAGCAGCCCGCCGGTGAGCGATTCGACGGTAGCGACCGTCTCACCCCGGTCAACGAGCGAGTGAATCACCGCCGCCGCCGGACTAGCGGCCGACGGCACCGGCGGGTCGACGCCGACCATCAGCCCGCCTGCCGGCGCAGGCGCAACGCCCGCAACGCATAGTCGAGCCCGGTCAGCCCGGTGACCAGCACGGCTCCGCCGAGGATCCACGGGCCGATCCAGACCACCCCGGCCGGCACCGGCCACAGGTACCAGACGATGGCCAGGATCTGCAGCGCCGTTTTGGCCTTCCCTCCCCGACTGGCGGCGATGACCCCGAACCGGATCACCCAGAAGCGCAGCAGGGTGACGCCGAACTCACGGGCGAGGATGACCAGCGTCACCCACCAGGGGATCTGGGCGTACCAGGCCAGCAGCACCAGCGCCGCCCCGGTGAGGGCCTTGTCCGCGATCGGATCGGCGACCTTGCCGAAGGCGGTCACCAGCGCGAACCGGCGAGCGATCCACCCATCAACCAGATCGGTCGCGGATGCGAAGGCGAAGATCAGGCACGCGATGATGCGCCAGTTGGCGTGATTCAGTTGCGAGACAACGACCAGCGCCACGAACACCGGCACCAGTGCCAGACGCAGGGCGGTCATGGCGTTGGCCGCGTTGACGACGGGCACGGCACCGACGCTCGTCGGGGCACGGTCGGTCGCCCCGGTCACGTCGGCACCGCGGCTGACAGCATCTCGGCCGGTACCGCGATGAGGTCGACCCCTTCGGTGCCGGTCACCGTCGCCCGGATCAGGTCGCCGGGGCGCAGCGCGGCCAGGTCGACGCCGCCGGCCGGCGGCGCGACGAGCGTGGTGGAGCCGTCGACCTCGGGTGCCTGATGCGCCGCCCGCCCCTCCACGACGCCATCGTCCACCGAATCGACCAGCACCTCGATGGTGGAGCCGAGCCGCTCCTCCGCACGCTGGGCGCCCAACTCGTCGGCCAGCGAGCAGAGCCGGTCATAGCGCCGCTTGATGGTCGCGGAGGAGACCTTCCCGGGCAGGGTGGCGGCCTCGGTGCCCTCCTCGTCGCTGTAATCGAAGATGCCGATCGCATCGAGACGGGCGGCGGAGAGGAACCGGACCAACTCGTTGACGTCAGCCCGGGTCTCGCCGGGGAACCCGACGATGAAGTTGCTGCGCGCCCCGGCCTGCGGCGCCGACTCGCGGATGTCCGCCAGCAGCTCCAGGAACCGCTCGGCGCCACCGAAACGGCGCATCCGGCGCAACACCGACTCACTGGCGTGCTGGAAGGACAGATCGAAGTAGTCGGCGACGCCGGTGGTGGTGGCGATCGCCTCGATCAGCCCGGGGCGCAGCTCCGCCGGCTGCAGGTAGCTGGCGCGCACCCGCACGATCCCCTCCACCGCCGCAAGCTGCGGAAGCAGCTTCTCCAGCAGTCGTGGGTCGCCGAGGTCCTTACCGTACGACGTGGAGTTCTCGCTGACGAGCACCAACTCCCGCACCCCGGTCCTGGCCAGCCACTCGGCTTCGGCGAGCAGTTCGTCGGGGGTACGGGAGACGAAGGCACCACGGAAGGCCGGGATCGCGCAGAAGGCGCAGCGTCGGTCGCAGCCGCTGGCCAGCTTGAGTGAGGCGACCGGCCCCGGTTCGAGCCGGCGGCGCAGCACCTGACGCAGATGGGCCGGGGTGTGTTCGTCGATCACGGCATGACCGGGCACCACGACCGTGCTGTCGCGCCGGGCGACCGGGGTCAACGGCAGGAGTTGCCGGCGGTCGCGGGGGGTGTGGGAGGCCAGGGACTCCCCCGCCAGCACCGCGTCGAGCCGGGCCGAGATCTGCGGGTAGTCGTCGAAGCCGAGCACCGCCGCCGCCTCCGGGAGGCTCTCGGCCAACTCGCGGCCGTAGCGCTCCGCCATGCACCCGGCCGCGACCACCCGCGCCCCGGTGTCCGCCGCGGCGAGCAGCGTCTCGATGGAATCCTGCTTGGCCTTCTGCACGAAACCACAGGTGTTGACCAAAACCACGTCGGCGGCCTCGGCGTCGGTGCTCACCTGCCACCCGTCGGCGTGCAGTCGCGCGGCCAACTCCTCCGAATCGACCTCGTTACGGGCGCAGCCAAGGGTGAGCAGCGCCACCCGGCGGTGCTGATCTGAAGCGGAGGGAAGAGCGGACACGACCCTGAGGGTACCGGGCGCTGCCGACAGGCCGGTGGCAGCGGGCGGGAAGCCGGGTTTTCGGCCGGCAGCCGCGCTGCCCACCGACGCCGGCTGGTGTGCACCTATCCTGAGGGGCGGCGGGTATCCTGGGGGGCGGCGGGCGCCGGGGGCGGCCGCCCCGGACGAGTGGCGTGTCGTACCCGGCTGGCGAAGACGGCGCGCAGAAGATCCTCCGGCAGCTGCCGGAGGATCTTCTCCTGTTCCGCTGGCAAGGAAAGCGAACTGCCACATGGCCTGGATCGTGCTGGTCGTCTCCGCGATGTTCGAGACTGTTTGGGCGGTCGCGCTCAGCAGGAGCGCCGGTTTCACCCGCCTGATCCCGTCGATCGTCTTCCTTGTCGCCCTGGTGCTGAGCATGGGTGGGTTGGCTTGGGCGCTGCGGGACATCCCCGTCGGCACTGGCTATGCGGTGTGGGTGGGCATCGGCGCGGTCGGCACCGCGCTGGTGGGCATGGTGGCCTTCGGCGAGTCGACCAGTTGGCCACGCCTGCTGTGTCTGCTGCTGGTCGTCGCCGGGGTGGTGGGGCTGAGGCTCTTCAGCTAGTCGACGCGCAGGCCGGCCAGGGCCTCCTCCAGCTCATCCGGTTTGATCAGCACATCGCGGGCTTTTGAGCCCTCGGAGGGTCCGACGATGCCGCGGGTCTCCATCAGATCCATCAGCCGGCCGGCCTTCGCGAAGCCGACCCGCAGCTTGCGCTGCAGCATCGAGGTCGAGCCGAACTGCGAGGTCACCACGAGTTCGATCGCCTGCAGAAGCAGGTCGAGATCGTCGCCGATCTCCTCGTCGATCTTCTTCTTGTTCTCCTGCGCGGGAACCAGCACGTCCGGTCGGAACTCCGGCTCGCGCTGGTCCTTGCAGAACTTCACCACATCGGCGATCTCACTCTCGGTGACCCAGGCACCCTGGATGCGGGCCGGCTTGGAGGCTCCCATCGGCAGGAAGAGCGCGTCGCCACGGCCGAGCAGCTTCTCCGCGCCGGGCTGGTCGAGGATCACCCGGGAGTCGGCCAGCGACGAGGTGGCGAACGCCAGTCTCGACGGCACGTTGGCCTTGATCAGGCCGGTGACCACGTCGACCGAGGGGCGCTGGGTGGCGAGCACCAGGTGGATACCGGCGGCCCGGGCAAGCTGGGTGATCCGGACGACGGCGTCCTCGACGTCGCGGGGCGCGACCATCATCAGATCGGCCAACTCGTCGACGATCACCAGCAGGTACGGGTACGGGCGGATCTCCCGCTTACTCTCCGGCGGTGGTTTGATCTTGCCGGCTCGGACCTTGCGGTTAAAGTCGTCGATGTGTCGGACTCCGTTGGCGGCTAGGTCGTCGTAGCGCAGGTCCATCTCGCGGACCACCCACTCCAGGGCGTCGGCCGCCTTCTTGGGGTTGGTGACGATCGGGGTGACCAGGTGCGGGATGCCTTCGTAACCGGTCATCTCCACACGTTTCGGGTCGATCAGCAGCAGCCGCACCTCGTCCGGCGTCGCCCGCGACAGGATCGACACCAGCAAGGAATTGAGGCAGCTCGATTTGCCGGCGCCCGTGGCGCCAGCTATCAGAATATGGGGCATCTTGGCGAGGTTGGCCACCACATAGCCGCCCTCGATGTCCTTGCCGAGCCCCACCAACATCGGATGGTGGTCGACGTTGGCGGCGCGCGAGCGCAGCACATCACCGAGCGCCACCGTCTCCGGGTCGGTGTTGGGGATCTCCACCCCGACCGCGCTCTTGCCGGGGATGGGGCTGAGGATACGCACGTCAGGGGACTTGACCGCGTAGGCGATGTTGCGCGACAGCTGGGTGATGCGCTCCACCTTGACGCCGTGCCCCAGTTCGACCTCGTATCGGGTGACGGTGGGTCCGCGGGTGAAGCCGGTGACTGCTGCGTCCACGTCGAACTGCTCGAAGACGCCCTCCAGCGCGGCGATGACCTCGTCGTTGGCCTTGCTCCGGATTTTGGGGGAACTGCCCGAGCGCAGCAGGTTGGTCGGGGGCAGAGCGTAGTCGCCGGCCAGGCCGGTGATGGCGAGCTGCTCGGCCCGGGTCGGGGCCGGGGAATGTTCCGGAGGCTCCGGGGGGCGGCGCGCCGCTGGCGCCTTTGCCGGGCGCTTCCGCGCCAGCGGCACGGTGTCGTGGAAGACCTGCTGATCGTCCTCGTCGTCCCCCTCCGGCTCGTCATCCCCCTCCGCTTTTGCTGGCCGTCGCCGGGGCCGCCGGGTCACCGCTGACGGACGATCCTCATCGGTTGTCTCCGGGGCATGCCCCATCACCGTCCCCACGAGCAGTCCCAGTCGTTCAGGAATCTTGTTGATCGGGGTCGCAGTGACCACGAGCAGGCCGAAGAAGAGCAGGAGCACCAGCAGCGGGACGGCCACCCACGGGCTGACGGACCGGATCAGCATCTCGCCGACGCCGGCACCGATGATGCCACCGGCGTAGTCGCGTTCGGCGTTGTCGACCGGGCGGTGTGCCACATGCAGCAGCCCCGCAGTGGCCAGGATGAGCGCCGCCCAACCGACCACCGCGCGGCCGCGGTGGGTCGGCTCGCCGGGCTTGCGCATCAGGCGGAGCGCTCCGACAAGCAGCAGCACCGGCAGCGCCACCGCGATCGCGCCGAGGAACAACCGGACACGGTCAGCGAGCCAGGTGCCCAGCGGGCCGGCGGAGGAGAACCAAACCGCGACGGCGGTCAGGATGGCCAGCCCTAGTAGGAAGAGCCCGGCTCCGTCGCGCCGGTGCTCGGGGTCGAGATCCCGGGCTGTCGCCGCCTGCTGACCAACCGTGCGCACCATCCAGCCGACGGCGTGGGCCAGCCCCATCCATAGGGCACGGAGGGCGCGACCGATCAGGACGGCCGGACCCGGGCGCGTGGCACGGCG
>DASULK010000142.1:0-2912 GCA_036278255.1 Micromonospora sp. | reverse complement strand
TTCCCAATCCCGACACGATGCTCAGGCCGGGTCGACAGTGAGGATCAGCGTGCGGATCGTCCGCGCGATCCGGTAACTCGCACCCGGCTCCCGGTTCACCGCCAACCATTCCTGAGCGTCACGGTCCGGGTTCTCCGTGCCCTTGTCCTTGCTGCTCGCCATGAACACGCTCTGCCAACCACCGCCGCTGAACTGCTGGACATCGCAGGTGACCCACGTGTGGTGGTGTGTCTGCGTCGGGATGTTCGGCTTGGCGAACATCCGGATCGTGTACGTGTCGGCGCCGTGGCGGCCGTTGCAGTCGCCAGGGAACCCTGCCTCTGCCCACTTCCACCTCGTCCCGGACGGTGCGAGTGCCTGGGCCTCCTCGACGGTGGAGCGTTCACCGAGGATGTGCCCGCTGCTGTTGCTGAGCCTGTACATGACGTCCATGAGGTCCATGCTGGTCAGTCCTTCATCTGCTCGTGAGGGGCGGTGTGAGTGCCCCGCGCGCTGCTCGAATGGGCGCGGCCCCGGCCAAAGGCCCGGTGCGGGGCGATGATCAGTTCGTGGGCCACAAGAACACGGCCCGCACGGCGTCATCGGGCGCCTCGTAGTACTCATCAGGGTCCTCGGTCGCCTGCCGTTCCTCCTCGGTCATGTACCGCTCCCCAGACCAGGTGGTCTCGGCGGCGTACATGGCGACCTCGACCTCGGTGACGGGTGAGAACCCGTTGCCTTCAGCGTCCTTGGACAGGATGACCGGGGTGTCGCCGGGCATGTCCAGTTCATCGAGCTGCTTGCGGAGTTCGTCGAGGGTCATGACGGTCAGTCCTTCCCGGCGATGATGGCTGCGGAGATCGCGGCCCATCCGATGTGCCATGCCTGGTCGAGTAGCGCGGCCCCGGTAGCGAGACCAGTGCCGGCGCGGGCGAAGTCCTCGTGGCCGAACCTGCGGAGTGTGCGGCACAGGTGGGGCATGACGCCGTGGTCGCGGCGGTCGATGGCGTAGTGGCTGGCCGCGTTCACAGCGAGCCCAACGGCGACACGGCGGGCGGACAGCCGCTCCCCCGTGGCGAGGCAGGCAACACCCAGGAACGCCGCCTGTGTGGCTGTGAGGGCCGCGACATGCGCGGCGCACGCCTTCTGCCCGTCGCTGCCCGGCTTGCCCTTCACCTCCGCCATCCTGTCCGTCTGACCCCAGTAGTCGGCCACGGTGTGGCCTGCGTGGAGAGCGGCGTACACGCCGCCCATGCGTCCGAGACTCATCGGGTCACCTCCCCCACTGGCACGGGCTTGGTGTGGCCGTCGGCGGCGTGCTTGCGGGCTGCGCCGAACGCGCCGCGCAGGGTCCTGTAGTTGACGCCGGCGTGCGGGTCGGGGCCGCCGCGGCGGAACGCGTCCAGGCATTCGCCGCACCGCCACGCGTAGCCCTGACGGAGCGGGTTCCCGTACACCAACGGCACCTCCCCCACGACGATCCGGCCAGGGCCGGGCTCGACCACGGCTGCGACGGCGTAGATGGCGTGGTCGGCGCCGACCTCCGCGGCTGCGTCCATCCACAGGCCGCGGGCCTTGGCCAGGTCACCGTCCCGGATGGTGTGGACGACGATCTCAGCCCATTGCGGGGCGGTGGCGCGGGTGTAGGTGCGGATGTCGGTCACCGTCGGGGGCTCCCGTCCGGCCAATGGCACTCCAGCAGGTCGGCCTCGTGTTCGGCGCAGTACCCGAACGATGCGCCGGGCTTGGACCGCTGCCCGCACAGGTTGTCGCGCTGCCCGAAGTACTCGCTGCCCAGGTCCCAGGAGCACAGTCCACGGTCGAAGTGGATCTTCTCTGCCTTGGTGAACCGGGACGGGTCGGTGTACGGGGTGACGATGCGGTTCCTGTCGGCCATCACTCGAAGTCCCATCCGCGTGACCTGCCGAACGGGACAGCCTTCTCCGCCTCTCCCACGGCGTTGTTCAAGCGGCGCCACTCGGGGTCGCTGAAGCCGTCGTCGGTGGTGGAGGTGTACTCGTCGAGGGCCTTGCGTGCCTGGCGGAGTCTTTCCAGGGCTGCCGCTCGGTCGTTCTCGGACATGGTGTCTCCTTGCGGATTGTGGTTCTGGTGTTCCGTGAGGCGGCCACCGTGGGGGCAGTGGCCGCCAGGACGCAGCACCAGAATCAGATGATGCGGAGCTGACGTAGGAACTCCCGCCAGATCGGTTCGAGGTTCGGTAGCACGGCAAGCTCTGCCGGGGTCCGCCACGACAGGTCGTTCAGCTCCCCATTCGACCGGGCCTGCCACGCCTCCCGTTCGGTGAGGGCCACGCTGTACACCAGCCACCAATGCCAGTTGTCCCCGTCGACAGACCCGGCGGCGCGGTGGCAGCGGTCCCCACCGAGCCGGTTCAAAACCAGACGCAAGTCGCGAGGGTCGACGCGGATGCCTGTCTCCTCCTCCAGTTCCCGGACCCCGGCGGCACGGAAGTAGGGCTCCTCTTCGCGTGACCCGGTGGGGATGCGAGCGGCGAGTTCATCGACGTGGCCGGCGCACGGTGCGACCGCGATGGGGGTTTTCGCGCGGAGCCCGGTCAGGTAGCGGCCGTTCCACTCGGCGAGGACACCGACGACGGCGTGGTTGCAGGGGTCCCCCATGTCACACCCGCCGGATGGTGATACGGCCGATGCGGAACATCCACTCGTTGGTGGGGCCGTTCTTCTCTACGCGGGAGGGGATGTAGACGGTGTCGTCGGCGCGGTCGGGGTTGGCTGTGTCGGCCTCCAACTGCTCGACGTCGCGGCGGGGCAGGTCGGCGTAAAGGGTCTGCTTGGGGCCGTCGTCGGGGCGGAAGTCGATCTCGATCTGCACGGTGGTTCCTTTCGGTGTTAGGCCGCGGCCGGGTGGCCGGGCCGGGTGGTGAGGGCGGTCAGACGCTGCCGCCCGGTGAG
>DASULK010000141.1:0-2505 GCA_036278255.1 Micromonospora sp. | reverse complement strand
TGCGGGAGCGTTTCTCCCGCTCGTCGGGGCCCGGCGGTCAGGGGGTCAACACCGCCGACACGCGGGTCGAGCTCTCCTACGATGTAGCTTCCTCTCCGGCGCTGGCCGCGTTACCGGAGGAGTTGCGGAAGCGGGTGCTGGAGCGGCTGACGGGGCGGCTGGTGAACGGGGTGCTGACGGTCACGGCCAGCGAGCATCGCGCCCAGTTGGCGAACCGGGGGGCGGCACGGGTCCGGCTGGCGGCGCTGCTGCGGGAGGCGCTGGAGCCTCCGCCTCCGCCCCGGCGGCCCAGGAGGCCCAGCCGCGCCGCCAAGGAACGGCGGATCGCCGAGAAGAAGCGCCGCGGCGAACTCAAGCGTCTCCGCCGGGGCGACTTCGACTGAAACCGGCCCGGGTCCGGATCGCAGATGGAGAAAACTTCCATCGAAGGGATTGACTGGACTAAATCTTTTACAACAATGGGTGTCTATATTGATTCCTGTCGCTCACCGGTTGGTGTGCGGGAAGGGAGGCACCCATGGCGGCCTTGTACGGCGAGGTCTCCTGGTTCTGTTGCGGCAACTCCTGGGGGCCGTGCAGCGCCACCGGTACGGGGGCTTGCGGCACCTGCCACTCCGGCAACTACCAGCACGCCTGGCCCAACACCTCAGACGCCTGCTACAACATCACCCGGCCGGACCGCTGCGGCATCTCCGGTCTCTCCCGTCGCGGGTGCGGATTCCTGCACTACACCACCAACCAGTGCAACGGCGCACGCGTCGGCACCCGCATCGCCGACTGCGGCCCCCGCACCGAACGGTTCTGCGGCGAGCGCACCTGCTGCGGCTCGACCTGCGGCACCAACCGGGTCATCGACCTGACCCCGGCCGCCTACAGCGCCATCGCCAGCCTCTCCACGGGCCTGCGGCCCTGCATGGTCACCGCCTAAGGGGAGATGATGACCAAGAGAATGGACCGCCGCCGACTCCTCGCCACCGCCGTCCTCGGCAGCGCCAGCCTCGTCGGCGCCACCGCGCTCGGCTCTCTCGCACCGGAAGCCGCCTTCGCCGCCGAGCAGACCACCGTCGAGCCTGGCATGCCGGACCCGAACTTCGTCGAAGGACTGATCACCAGCATCTCCGGCAGCCTTCTGCTGGTCACCAGTTCGGATACCAGCCTGCACCGCATCCAGGTCACCGACGGCACGAGCATCTGGAAGCTCCACCCGACCACCTTCGACCGGATCGCCAAGGGTGACGGCATGTATGCCCGGGGAATCCGCCTACCCGATGGGACGCTCGCCGCGGACTCGATCTGGGTCAACATCGTCAACCTGCACGCCCATGTCGCGACGATCGGCCGCAACCTGCTTCACCTCGAACACCAGGGCCGTCGGATCGTCGGCCATATCGTGCCCGGCACCACCGCCGCCGTCTACAACGGCACCCCGGCGGTCTCCGACGTCTCACTGCTGCGCGTCGGCCGGCACGTACAGGTACTCGGTGCCTGGCACCCCGGCACCAACGAGATCGACATTGCCACCGTCTACTCGGCCGCATAGCACGCCGCATCCGGGTGGGTGCCGTGCCAGCGCCCGCCCGGCCCCGGCCCGCACCATCGAGGAGGCCTTCAACCAATGATCCAGCTATTCACCGCGGTGCAACCCTTGCTGGTCGGTGCGGTGCTGCTCTGGGCCGCCAGCATCAAGCTGTTCAGCCGCAACGCTCCCGCCGCGGCTCGCAGCTCCGCACTCGTGCCGCTGATCGGGGAAGAGCGCGCCCTACCGGCGTACCGGCTGGTCGGCGTTACGGAACTGGCCATCGGCGCGCTGCTGCTGCTCCCGCCGGTCCTGCTGCTGGAGGCGGTCGCGGCGACCGCACTCACCACCGGATTCCTGGCCTATCTGATCTACGCCCGCCACGCCGCCCCCGACTCCTCGTGCGGCTGCCTCAGCGCGGCACAGGTGCCGGTCTCCGGACGGGGGCTGCTCCGCGCCGGGATGCTCGTATCCGCGAGCCTGACCGCGCTTGGGGCCTCCGCCCCCTGGTGGTCGGTGCTGGCGGACCGGCCGCTGCTCGTGGGAAGTGTCCTGCTGGTCGAAGGAGCGGTCGTCGTGCTGCTCTCTGCCGAATTCGATGCGCTGTGGCTGCTGCCTCTGCGCCAGCTGCGGGTCCGGCTGACCCACCCGCTGCGCGGCGGCTCCGGCGTACCGTTGCTCGCCACCGTCCAGCACCTTCAGCGCAGCGACGCCTACCGGCGGACCGCCCCTCTGATCAGCTCCGACGTGCGGGAGTACTGGGACGACGGGGAGTGGCGCATGGTCTGCCACGCGGCACGGTACCAGGGGCGGTCGGCCACCGCCGTCTTCGCCGTGCCCCGGCTGCGGCAGGATCCGGCTGCTGTCCGGGTCGCCCTCGTCGACGACGCCACTGGCGCAACACTCTGGAGCTTCACCGGGGTGCCGAGCCTTAAAGAACCGGCGCAGCCGTTGCCCGGCCTGGTGATGGGCACCTCGTAGTAGCCCGG
>DASULK010000140.1:0-6356 GCA_036278255.1 Micromonospora sp. | reverse complement strand
GGCCGTGTGGTGTGCGGGGCCGATGGAGGAACCGCAGGACTACCGATGGGACCTGGAACAGAACCCCGACCCGGGCACGGTCACCGTCCGCTTCAGCGACGACCTGGCGCGCATCGCCGGCTACCTCACCTACCCAGAGCCCACCAAGGCCTTCACCGCCCAGGACACGATCACCGACCGGCTGCGGACCTTCACCGCCACGAACGCAGAGACGATCATCCGCACCCTGGTGAACGAGAACTGCGGGCCCGGCGCCCTGCCCGTCCGGCGGATCGAGCGCCTGGTCCTCGACGACATCGCCGGCGTCGGCGGCAACCGATCCCTCAGCACCCGGTTCGAGCCGCTGCTCGACGCCTGCCGGACAGCGGCCGCCACCGACAGACTCGGCTTCCGCACCCGGCAGGTCGGCAACGAGATCAGGTTCGGGGTCTACAAGCCCGCGGACCGTACGGCCACCGCCCGGTTCTCCCAGGGACTGGGCAACCTGCGCTCACTGTCCTTCACGATGGGCGCCCCCCTGGCCACATCAGAGCTGGTGCAAGGCGGCGGCGACCCCGACGACCAGGCCACCCCGCCCAACATCCGCGTCTACGCCGAAGTCACCTCCGGCGCGGCCGCGGACTGGTACCGGGTCGAGAAGTTGATCGACAAGACCGGCACGCTGGATGACTCCGGTGGGGAGCTCACCCAGGCCGGGATGCTCGCCCTCGGCGACGACAACCCCCAGGCCTCCCTCGCCACCGTCACGGTGGACACCGAAGACCTGCGCGCGGGGCGCGACTTCTTCCTCGGCGACAAGGTCACCGTCGCCCTGCCCACCGGGCTCGAGGTCGCCGACATCGTGCAGACCATCAGGCTCGAGGCCACCCCCGACGAAGGCGAAGTCGTCACCTCCGTCGTCGGTAACTCCGACAAGACCACCACCACGGCGACAGTGCGCGCCGTGAGAGACCTGGCCCGCCGGCTGGGGCGACTGGAAGCGAGGTAGCAGTGGCGCAGAATTCCTGGCCGTCCCCGGGCTACAACAACAGGGCTGTGACCGATCTGGAGTACGAGCGGATGGCCGCGCGGTTCTCCGACGACGGCGTGTATGGCAGCCCGCTCGATCCGGCGGTGGTGTCCGCCGGGGCCGGCCTGCAGGTGGCCATCCGCGCGGGCGTGGAGGCCTCTGTGCGGGGGCACGGCTGGACGTCCGGCACGTCCACCGTGACCCTGCCCATCGGCGCCAACAGCAGCGGGCAGACCCGCGTCGACCGGGTCGTGCTGCGGCTGGACCGATCCACCTGGCAGGTCCGGGCCGTTCCCAAGCAGGGCACCCCCGGCGGCGGCGCCCCGGCGCTGACGCAACAGACTGGTGACACCGGCGTCTACGAGATCCCCCTTGCCCGGGCGACCGTCCCGAACGGGGCGAACGCCGTGACCATCACCCGCGAGGAACTCTACGTAGGTTCCCGCCGGCGGCCGTGCACCTCGACGACCCGCAACCCCAACCCGATGATCGGCGAGGAGTGCTACGAGACCGACACAGGCGATGTGCGGATCTGGACCGGGAAGGCCTGGCAGCTTGTGTCCGGGGACAGCGGCCCGGTCATCGTCACCGCCACCGTGTCGGGCTGGTCGTCGATCTCGGACAGCGTCCTAGAAAAGCGGAACGGCGTCGTGCACCTGCGGGCCGGCACTATCCAGCGGACGGGCGGCACCCTTGCCGCGGGCGTCGACACGCGCCTGCCGATCCTGATCCCGGCCGCGTACCGGCACCGCACCCGGGACCAGTACGTCGTGGCCTACATCGGGGGTGGGGGGATCGGCCGGATCCTGATCTACGCCAGCAATACGGACCGGGCGGGGCAGGCGTGGATGCTGGAGCACCCGCAGATCAGCACGGGGGGCAACGTGATCCCTGAGAGCGGCGTGAGTTGGGTGGTGGACTAAATGGCCAGGCATTGGTTCGGCGCGGGCATCGCCGACTACGTGGTGCGCCCCTCGGACGGACTGTGGGGCGTCGGGGCCGGCGTCGAGATCACATTCTGGGACTCGGCTACCGACGGCACCCAGTACACCGATCTCCTCGACTCCAGCGGCCACGCGATCACGTCGGTGACCACGGACGAGTACGGCGCGCTGCCGCGGATCCAGGGCCCGGATGATGTGAAGGGGATGTGGGGGGACGCCGGCGGCGACCGCCGGGTGTGGATGGACGCCCACGACATCACCAGCAGCGGTGGCGGTGGCTACACCTCGATCACCCGCATCGTCGCCTCGGCCACCGCGCCAGCGGACATCCGTGCTGCGGCGACGTGGGTGTGCGACGGCATCGCCGACCAGGAGCAGATCCAGGCCGCGCTGGATGACGCCCGGGACAACGGCGGCGGCGAGATCCAGCTCACCGTCGGCGAGTACAGCCTCACCGCACCGCTCCGTATCGAGGGCACCGACGACGTCGACGTGGAGATCGGCATCGCCCTGCGCGGGCAGGGCGCCCGGGCCACCATGCTGCGCGCCGGTGCGGGCCTGTCCTCGGTGATTCACCTGACCAAGGTGGTGCGCGTCCACCTGTCCGATCTAGGCATCACGGTCGGCGGAGCCACGCACGGCATCACCTCGGCCACCACCAACGGGGTGAAGTCCGGGCACCGCAGCTTCTGGAACAGCAGCTTCAAGAACTTGCAGGTCAACGGGCCGTGGAACGGATCGCACACCGGGTGGGCGATCAACATGGGGTCGCCGTTCCGGTCGGTGTTCGAGAACATCGAAGTCGGCGGCGTCGGCAACGGGCTCAGGTTCTACAGCGAGCACGCCGACTTCAACCCCGGCGACTCCACCATCGAGCGCTGCTTCGTCGAGCTGGTCGGGAACGGCGGCACCGCCTACAAGGTCGAGTCGACCACGGCCGACGGTGTCATGAACCAACTCGAATTCGAGATGGTCGAGGCCATCGCCAACGGGAGTGGCTGCACCGGCATCCACATCGCCGGCGTCGGCGGCTGGGGCACCTCCCACTGCCACTTCCGCGGCGTGAACCTGGAGGAGTTCGACCGCCTGGTCCACGTCGAGTACGGCAGCAGCAACACGTTCCGGCTGAACCACGTCAACCTCCGCTCCGGCGCGGCCGGGCTGACCGCCTACACGTTCGGCGCGAACTCCTTCAACAACACGGTTCTGAGCACGGGCCTGCTGTATGTCACCGACAGTTGCCGCCTGTACGACGACGCCAACACGATCGAGCCGAGCGCGCCGAACCGGGTGCTCGACAGTCGGGTGTACCGCGGATCCAACGCGGTCGCCGTGTCCGGCCGGCTCAACCCGTCCGTCACCACGGTGCGCCGCGGCATCGTCGGCAACACCCCGATCTCCACCCCGAAGCCTGCGGTGCCCGGCATCTACGTGCCCGAGGGCTGGGGGAAGAACTGGCTGGCCGCGCGGAACAGGGCGGCGGCCGGGACCGGGCTGGCGCGGGTGGTGTGCGTCGGCGGCTCGGCCACCCTCGGCTACTACGCCTCCAACCCGCGTACGAAGTCGTGGCCCGGGCTGATCGCGGCCGCGCTGCAGTCCGCCTACGGCGACGGCGGCTCCGGCTTCCACGGCGTCTCCCTGTCCAACAACCTGACCGGCTCGAGCAACCCGACCGCCTACGCGGCATGGCTGGCGAACGGCAGCGCCGTGGCGCAGTCCGGGACGTGGACGCAGGGCGGCAGCCAGTACGGGCCCGGCGCGACATACCTGTACTCCGACCAGGCTGGCGCCACGATGACCTTCCGGGCGCGCGGCACGACGGTACGGATCTACACGGTGGTCGGCGGCGGCACCCGGCCCGCAATGCTGTACTCCATCGACGGCAAGGCGGACGTGTCCGTACCGCAGCCGTCGGGCACGGCCGCGATCCAGACCACCACGGTCACCGGCCTGACCAACACGGAGCACACCGTCGTGGTCAAGGTCGCCGCGGGCGGCGGGAGCGGCCAGTACGTCTCGCTGTGCGGCGTGTCCGGCGAGAACGCCTCCGGTGTCATCGTGCACAACCTGGCGCTGGCCGGGTCGACCAGCGCCCGCTACGGCACCGACACCGCGGCCGGGCTGAACGCGGTCTGGAACGGCGGCAACGCGTTCCCCGCGGACCTGGCCACGTACTCGGCTGCGCCGAACGACGCGTCGACCAACGTCACCGGCGACGCGTGGCTGACCAACGTGATGGGCTGGCTCCGGGCCGTCCGCAGCTCCGGAACCCCGGCGGACATCATCGTCGCCCTGCCCCACGTCGGTACCCACGAGGGCACCAACAACCGGTACCAGGAGTACTCCCGGCTGATCCGCCCTCTGGCCGACACCTACGGGTTCGCCGTCGTCAACTGGTGGGCCACGGGCCAGAACACGTGGGATGCCTGGAACACGCTGGGCTACTGGGGCAACAACTCCGGCAACGGCGCCGTCGGCACGGACGGCGTCCACATGAGCGACGCCGGATTCGCGCACATGGCCGACACGCTCTTGCCGTTCATCGCCAGCTGACCCGCCTTCCCCACCACCGAGCCCCGCGCCACCCGGCCCGGGGCCTTTCTCATGCCCTGGAGGCACCCCGTGTCTGTAAAGATCATCAGCCGTGCCGAGTGGGGCGCGCGGCCGTGGAACAACGACCCGAAGAGTTCGGGACCCCCGTCGGTCGCCCTGTCGAAGCGCACCGAGTTCTTCATCCACTGGTATGGGGGTGTCCCCGGCAACGCGTCCGGCGTGGCCCTCGCCCGCGAGGTCGAGCGGCTGCACATCGACGGCAACGGCTGGGCCGGGGTCGGCTACAACTGGATCGTCGGCCAGGACGGCACCATCTACGAGGGCCGCGGGTGGGGCCGCGTGGGCGCGCACTGCCCCGGGCACAACGTGAGCGGCCTCGCCGTGCTGATCGCCGTGGGCAAGGGCGGCAAGAAGCCGTCCGATGCGGCCCTCGCCTCTGCCCGAGCGCTGTACGACGAGGCGTGCAAGCGGACCGGTCACACCCTCGCCAAGAAGGGGCACAAGGACGGGATCCCGACCGAGTGTCCCGGACCGGACCTGTACGCGTGGGTGAAGGCCGGGATGCCCGTGCCGAAGGGTGCCACTCCGCCGGCCGCCGGTGGGACCGCGCCGTCCGGCTCGGCCTACACCGTGAAGTCCGGCGACACGCTCTCCGCCATCGCGCGGGCGCACGGCACCACCGTAACCGAGCTGGTGAAGACGAACGGCATCAAGGACCCGAACCGGATCAGCGTCGGCCAGGTCCTCAAGCTGCCCGGCAAGCCGACCGCGCCGAGCAAGTCCAAGCCGTACTCGCCGCCGCCGTTCCCGGCCGGCCTCGCGCCGAACCGCTCCGCCCCGTCGGCCGTGTCGCTGCAGCGCGCGTGCAAGGTGCTGGGGTTCATGCCCAAGAGCGTGCAGGAGTCCCCGAACTACGGGCCCGCGACGCAGGCCGCCGTCATCAGGTTCCACAACGAGAACCCTCAGTTCCGCGCCAAGGGCGCGACCCGAGACCCGGCCATCGGCCCGCGCGGGTGGGCCCACCTGTTCGCCCTCGCCTACGGCAAGAAGTGAGGACCCATGAGAATCTCCAGCATCGCCAAGTCCATCGTCGCCGGTGTCGCCGCGGGCGCCACGGCCGCAGTCACCGCCGCCCAGGACGGCGTCATCACCGTCGGCGAAGGCGTCACCATCGTGCTCGCCATCCTCGGCGCCTGGGGCATCACGTGGGCTGTGCCGAACCGTCAGCCGGACGAGATCAGATGACGGGGCCCGACCCGGGCGTGTTCATCAGCAGCGCCCAGATGTACCAGGAGGTGAGGGATCTGGCTCAGACGGTCGGCCGCATCGAGTCCAAGGTGGACAGCTTCCTTGATGAGGCGAAGGACATCCGCTCGGACGTCCAGGACCACGAGCTCAGGATCCGCACCCTCGAACGCGCGCGTTGGCCACTGCCCACCATCGGTGTCCTCGCCGGAGTCGCCGGCGCCGCCACCGGTGCCGTCGCGCTCTTCGTCCGCTGAACACAACTGCGGCCCCGTCCTCCCCCTGGTGGGAGGGCGGGGCCTCTTCGTCATGCCTGGGTGGGAGCCGGTCCCTCATCCTCGGTAGGCAGTTGGTCGGCGACGAACGTGCCGATGCCGGTCTCGCCCCGCAGCCATCCCTCACGCCGCAGATACGCCAGCGCCTTCCCACTCGTCGACGCCGCGATACCCAGCTCGGTCGCGAGTTCCAGCGTGGACGGGACGCGGGTCCCGGGCGGGTAGGTGCCGTCCTTGATGCGGCCGATGACGATCTGTGCGGCCTGCCGCCATACCGCCCGCGTCCGGTCAAGATCAGCGCTCATGCTCGTGACCGTAGGTTCCCGCACT
>DASULK010000139.1:0-4086 GCA_036278255.1 Micromonospora sp. | reverse complement strand
TCGATCGTCAACCCGTCGCTGCTGGACGAACTTGGCGAGCGGCAGACCACCCAGGCCAAGGAGGCGCAGGATGGATGAGTTGGTGCGGTGGCTCGGGCAGCAGCTCGACGAGGAAGCCGAGGCGGCGCAGCGGGCGTTCAGCGGTCAGGCTGACCCGGAGAACGGGTGGGGCGTGTACCGGCCCGAGTGGCAGCAGCACACGACGATCACGCCGCACGTCGGGGTCATTCACGAGGCCGTACAGGCTGATCACGTCGTTCGGTGGAATCCCGCTCGGGTGCTGCGCGAGATCGACGCCAAGCGGCGGATCATCGCGGAGCATCGGCAGGCGCAGCCGCGCTGGTGCGTCGCCTGTGACGTCCCCGGCGACTACCAGGGGCGCGAGTTCGGATGCACCACGCTGCGCCTGCTCGCCCTCCCGTACAGCGACCGGCCGGGCTACCGCCCCGAGTGGCGCCCGTAGCCGCTTCCGCGTTTCCTGCCCCGTTCCCCCACCGGGCGGGGCACACTGCGGGTATGGCGATTCGGGCGAGCATTCAGGCGGACAGCGAGGACGAGTGCGTTGAGGGCCTCGCAAAGCTGGTCGACGCCGGCTTCGTGCCCGTCATGCTGCCCCGCCTGATGACCGACAACCGGTGGATGGCCCGCGCCGTACCCACGAAGACCCCGGCCGAGGGATTCGGCCGGGGTCTTGGCGTGCCTGGCTGATCAGATCAGCGGCTCCTCAGCGAGTGGGGGCGGTGCGCACCGCTTCGGCGAGCAAGTCGAACAGGCCGGTCCAGGCGGCGAGCCTCTCCGCGTACCTGCGCTGGTCGTCTCGCAGCTTGGCCGCATGATCCGGCTGCTCACTCTCCCAGCGGGCGATCTCCCGGTCGGCGAGGGCAACCAGGTCGCGGAACGTCGTGACACGCTCGGCGGCGCGGCCGATCATCTCGTAGGGCTTGGCCCACGCGTCGAGCACCAGGGTGGCGCCCCGCTCGGCGACTTCGTCTGCGTGCCGACTGGGGGCGTGGACGAGGGCTTCGGGCTTGTTGCCGATCCGGCCGATGCTGATGCGGGTCCTGCCGTGCTCGTCGCGGATGAAGGTCGGGATGCCTTCTCCGCTGGTGGTCCATCCGGCGGGCAGTGTGACGGCCCGGGTTCCATCGGGTAGGCGCCGGCCGGCCCGGGTCGCTCCGTAGGCGATCAGGTCTGGTACGGCCTTGGCCGGGATGCGGGCTTGCGTGGCGGTTGCGGCGGCCATGGCGTGTTCCTCCTATTGCTGGTTGGTGGTCTTCGCCCACAGACCGCGGGTGCTGCTGTGGACGTTGCGCTGGTCCTGGTAGACGGGTCCGGTGTAGTGGTGGTGGTGCTCGGTGCGCACGCCTGCCAGCCGCCGCAGCATGGCCCCGACCGCGAGGACGAGAGCGACGGGCGCGGCGGCGCCGATGGCGAGGCTTGCCGGGTCGACGTGGCCGAGGGTGTACAGGACGAGGGACACGGAGCCACCGATGGGCACGGAGGCGGCACCGGCGGCGAGCATCATCGTGCTGACGTCGACAGCCTTCTGCGACATCGGCGGCCGGCCCTCCTGCGGGACGGGCGGCGTGTTCCCGATGACGACCTTCGGGGTGGTGCCCTGCCGTCGGGCCTCCTCGATGGCGTTGTCGACGGCGGCCTGAATGACGGCGTCGGTGAGCGGGTTCGCAGCCTGCCCGGCCGCGGTAGCGGCGGGCGGCTCGGGCAGGACGGTCATGGTCTGGGTTCTCCTTAGTCGATTTCGCCAGTGCCGGTGCAGACGGCGCAGCGGACAGTCGTGGTGGCGTGCAAGCGGGACTCGATGAGGTGCGCGCCCTTCCCGCTGCAGGCGGCGCACGGGTTGACCGGCTCGGGCCGGTAGTCGGGGTCGGACTCGTAGCCGCCGGCCTGCGCGGTCCACGCGGCCTCGAGGGCGGTTGCTTTCGTAGCGGCGACGGCATTGGTGAACGGCCGCTTGAGGGCGGCCTTCACGCGACGCTTCCGCTTCAGCAGCTCGGGCCGGACGATCCGCCGCCAGTACACGTCCCGGGCAGCCCGCTTCACATCGTCGAGAATCAACTCCGGGTGCAGGAGCCCGGCGAGAACCGCGCCGCCGATCTCCACCTCGAACGTATCGTCGTCCTCCGCACGCTGCCGGCCGGTGCGGGCGGCAGCGATGGCCTTCAGGACGCCGACGGTGATGAGGGGGTCTTCCCAGCTGTGGCCGGACGGGCAGTTGCCCCATGCGGGGAACGCGTCGAACATCCCGCGCCCGTCGAGAGTGAAGCCGGGCGTGCCGCAGTCGGGGCAGCCATAAGGGTGCTCGTCGATCATCATTGCGGCGATCTTCAACGTGACGGCCATTTCGGGATCTCCTTCGCGTTCCTGGTCGTGATGGGGGTTGTGATGGACCGTGACTGTGCAGGTCAGAGCCGTGACGGGGGTCGTGATGGGCCGTGACTGAATCACGGCCTTGAGGGGGCTATCACGACCCCGTCACGACCTGCATCACGACCGTGACCTGCGGCGTCACAACCCCGTCACGACCCCTCAGGCGGCTTCGGCGGCCGTTTCGCCGGTGATCTGCTTGATCGTCTCCAGGCGGTAGCCGCGCGCCCCGCCGGTGATCTGAACGGTCGACATGTCGATCTCCAGGCCCATGGCGTCGACCCCGCGCTTCAGGTCGCCGGACACGCGCTGAGCCGCGGTGCGGCGGGCCTTGACCTCGTCGTCGCCGAAGAGGCTGAGCGCCCACGTCTCCGCGTCATGCGTGGCCAGGTACTCCCATATGGCCGTCGTCGGCAGGAAGTCCGGGTCGTCCGCGGCGGCGAACGCACCGCGCACCATCATCACGATCTTCGGCAGGTCGGAGCGGAGCCGGTCCGCCTCGGTCGCGCCGAAGTGGTCCAGGCCCGCAGCGTCGAGGGAGCGGCGCCCGACTGTGGGGCGGCCGGCTGCGGCACGCTCCTTGCCGCGGCGGGTGGCTTCCTTCACGTCCAGCATCAGGAACTTGTAGATCATCGGCTCGGTGGAGCCGCAGCCCATGATGTAGACCTTGCTGGCGTCGGCCGGGTCCTCGCCCTGCGCGGGGTGCAGCCGGTCAGGCCGCCAGCCGTCCGCGCCCGCCCCGACTCCGAAGACCTGCTTGATGTCCTGGTGCCGGCACGGGCCGACGATCTTCAGGGCGATGGAGTCGGCGATGGCGTCGCCGAGGGAGTCCACGGTGGCTTCCTGCGCGGCGATGATGAGCTGCACACGGGACTTCCGGCCCACCCGCAGGATCTTGACTGCCAACTCCTTGGCACGGTCGGACAGCTGCGGGAACTCGTCGATGGTCAGGACGATCGCCGGGTCGCCGGGGGTCGGCTCCCAGTTGTCGCCCATGCCGAGGTCGGCGAACAGGTTCGGCCGCGCCTTGGCGATCTTCAGGGCCTTTTCCAGGATGGCCTCGATCTGCCCCATGTTGTCGTCGCCGATCGCCCGCACGCCGAGCGCCTCGGCGAGCGGCGCGAGACCGTTGCCGCCCGGGTCAAGGTCGCCGACCAGGACGTCGGAGCAGGCGGTGAGGATGTCACCGAGGGTGCGCAGGATCACGGACTTACCGCCGCCGGAGGAAGCGATAACGATGACGTGCACGCCGAGCAGGGACACATCGAACGGCTGGCCGTCCATGCGGTAGGCGACGACCTGCTTGTCCCGCATCCGGTAGCCGTTGGGCTTCCGCTCCGGCGCGGGCGGCATCTTTGCGAACGGGTCGGACTGCACGAGGCGTAGCAGCACCTGCCCGCGCGAGGCACGCATCGGCTGGCACAGCAGACCGTCCTGCGGCAGGTCGAGCGGCGTCTCCAGGTCGGGCGCCTTGGTCACTATGTCGGCGGGCTTGCCCTTGGCGAGACGGACGGTGACCTCCCACCCCCAGTCGTAGCGGCGGTTCGCCTCGACTTCCTTGACCTGGATGCCTTCGGAGGTGAGCGCACGGCGCACGCACTCCGCGGCCTCGGTGCGGTTCCGGGCATCAGCGATCGGGAACGGGTCGCCATCCTCGGCCTGCACCTGCACCTTGCCCGGGTCGACGCCGCGGGGCCGGCC
>DASULK010000138.1:0-4422 GCA_036278255.1 Micromonospora sp. | reverse complement strand
CGGGTCGGTGCTAGCGTCGGCGGCACAACTGCAGATTCCGACAGGGGAGCGCACAGCGCTGAGAGTGCGGCCACCGCCGCAGACCCTCGCACCTGATCTGGGTAATGCCAGCGCAGGGAGTTCGGTCGATCCTCCAGCCGCACCGCGTCCGGGACGACCCGGTCGCGGTGTCGCGTCTCCTCCTGGTTCGTCGAGCTGGGAGCCGAGATCATGACTCAATCCACCACCACCCGCTGGCGCACCGTCGACGTGATCGTCGCCTCCGTCATCGCCGTCGCCTTCGGCGTCGTCTTCTGGGCCTGGGGCATCCTCTGGGGCAGCACCAAGGTCGCCTTCGCGTTCTTCCCGCCGTCCCAGACGATCATGTACGGGGTCTGGCTGGTCCCGGCCGTGCTCGGAGGACTGATCATCCGCAAGCCGGGTGCCGCGATCTACTGCGAGACCCTCGCCGCCGTCGTGTCGGCGCTGCTGGGCAACGAGTGGAGTGCCACGGTGATCCCGCAGGGATTCGTGCAGGGCCTCGGCGCGGAGATGGCCTTCGCCACACTCCGGTACCGCTCGTTCAAGTTGCCGACCGCTCTCTTCGCCGGGGCGCTGACCGGGCTGAGCGCGGCCCTGTTCGACTTCTTCGTCTGGAAAAAAACCTACGACCTGGTCTCCTACCGGATCCCCTATGCGCTGCTCACGATCGTCAGCGCGATCATCATCGCGGGGGTCGGAAGCTGGCTGCTGACGCGGGCATTGGCGCAGACCGGGGCGCTGGACCGGTTCCCCGCCGGCCGCGAACGCACCACCGTCTGATCCACCCCCCACAGTTCACGTTGATCAACATCATGGGGGCGACCGGCGAGGTGGGAGGCGGGACGCGGTGAGCGTCATTGAACTGCGCGGATTCGGATGGCGGCACGCCGGGCGCAGAGCCTGGGCGCTGCGCGACCTCGACCTGCGCATCGAACACGGCGAACGGGTGCTGCTGCTCGGGGCCTCCGGTGCCGGCAAGAGCACCCTCCTCGCCGCGCTCGCCGGCCTACTTCCCGAAGACTCCGGAGAGCAGGCCGGCACCGCCGAGATCGACGGGCTCGACCCCCGCAAGGCCCGCGAGCGCGTCGGCATCCTCTTCCAAGACCCGGAAAACCAACTGGTCATGGCCCGCGCCGGCGACGACGTCGCCTTCGGACTGGAGAACCGGGGCGTCCCCGCCGAACAAATCTGGCCCCGGGTGGACGACGCGCTGCGCCGAGTCGGCTTCCCGTACGGCCACGACCGCGCCACCGCCGCCCTCTCCGGCGGCGAGAAACAGCGACTGGCCCTGGCCGGTGCGTTGGCGCTCCGGCCCGACCTGCTGCTGCTCGACGAACCCACCGCCAACCTCGACCCGGACGGGGCGGCCCTGGTCCGCTCCGCGATCGATGCCGCACTGGACCGCGACACCACGCTGATCCTCGTCGAGCACCGGGTAACCGAGGCACTGCCGCTGGTCGACCGGGTGGTGGTGCTGGAGCCGGGCGGCGGGGTCCGCGCCGACGGACCCCCTGAGGCGGTCTTCGCCGCGCACGGCGACGCGCTGGCCGCCGCCGGTGTCTGGGTCCCCGGCCGGGTGGTGCCACCCCGGCACGCAGCCGGCCCGGCTGGCGAGGTGCTGCTCACCGCCGAATCAGTCGGCCTCACCCCTCGGCTGGCGGCGACAGATCTGACAGTACGGGCGGGAGAAGCGCTCGCCGTGCTCGGCCCGAACGGTACCGGCAAGTCGACCCTGGCGTTGCTGCTCGGCGGGCTGCTCGAACCGGGCGACGGACAGGTGAAGGCCACCCCCACGCTGGCCGGTTCGGATGCGGGCACCGCACCGCACCGGTGGCGGGCGCCGGCGCTGGCCCGCCGGATCGGCTCGGTCTTCCAGGACCCGGAGCATCAGTTCGTCACGTCTTGTGTCTTCGATGAACTCGCCCTAGGCCCACGACGGACCGGCGCCCCGGAGAGCGCGGTCAAATCCAGAGTGGATGAATTGTTGAACCGGCTCCGGCTGGACCGGTTGGCCGGCGCCAACCCGTACACCCTCTCGGGTGGGGAGGCACGACGGCTGAGCGTCGCCACCGCCTTGGCCACCGCGCCCCGCCTGCTGATTCTCGACGAGCCGACCTTCGGCCAGGACCGGCGGACCTGGAGCGAACTGGTCGACCTCCTCGCCGACCTGCGCGACGAAGGGCATGCGCTGGTCACCGTCACCCACGACGCCGATTTCGTCGGGGCGCTCGCGGACCGGAGCGTGGCGCTGGCAGCACGGGCAGCAGAATCCACCGTCGCTGTCGGAGGGACGCCCCTGTGATCGTCACCCAGCCGGTCGTCACGACGGCACCACTGGCCCGACGCAACCCCGTCGCCAAGCTCGCCGCGGCACTGGTCTTCTCGTTCACGCTGATCGCCACCCTCGACCCGGTTGCACCCGCCATCGCCATCGCCATCGAACTCGCGGTCCTGCCCTTCTTCGGCCTCTCCTACCGAACGCTGGCCCGTCGGGCGTGGCCGCTGTTGCTCAGTACCGTGGGGATCCTGCTCACCATGGTCCTCTTCGCCGCCGAACGCACCGGGACCGAACTGATCCGCCTCGGCCCGATCCTCATCACCACCGGGGTGCTGACCACCGCGCTCGGGCTGGCGCTGCGGGTGATCGCGGTGGCGCTGCCCGGCATCATCGTCTTCGCCACCACCGACCCGACCGATCTGGCCGACGCCCTGATCCAGAACGCCAAAGCACCGCCACGGTTCGCGATCGGCGCGCTGGCCGCGTTCCGGCTCGTACCGCTGCTGTCCCAGGAATGGCAGATGATCAGCATGGCCCGGCGGGCGCGGGGGGTGGACGCCGGACGGAACCCGACGGCCAAACTGCGCCTCTTCACCTCAACCGCATTCGGACTGCTGGTGGGCGCGATCCGCCGCGGCACCCGACTGGCCACCGCGATGGACGCCCGCGGCTTCGACGCCGGTCTGCCCCGCACCTTCGCCCGCCGGCAGCGTTTCGGCCCCGCCGACGCCGCCCTGATCACAGCCGCGGCGCTGCTGGCGGGTGGGGCACTCACCGTCAGCATCCTGCTCGGCACCTTCCGCCCGCTGATCGGCTGACCGCCTCAGCGCCCCTCAGCAGAGAATCCCATTGCGGTCGCCCACGCTTCGGGACTGCGGTGCCCGGATAACGGCGTCCGGGGCATGGGCCGCGATACGGTCCCCAGTGATGGGGCCGGAGGCTCCAAACCGACGAGAGGTGGCGTAATGGCTCAGGAAGCGACGGGGCAGCGGGCGGAGGCCCAGATCGGAGTTACCGGGCTGGCGGTGATGGGCCGTAACCTCGCCCGCAACCTCGCCCGGCACGGTTTCACCGTGGCGGTGCACAACCGCTCCCCCGAGCGCACCCGTTCCCTGATTGCCGAGCACGGCGGTGAGGGTACCTTCGTGCCCAGCGAATCGCTGCCGGACTTCGTCGCCTCGCTGCAGCGGCCCCGGGCGATCATCATCATGGTCAAGGCCGGCGCGCCGACCGATGCCGTCATCGACGACCTGGTGCCGCTGCTGGAGCCGGGCGACATCGTGGTGGACGCCGGCAACGCGCACTTCGTCGACACCCGGCGCCGGGAGGAGGCACTGCGCCCGCACGGCCTGCACTTCGTCGGCACCGGGCTCTCCGGCGGTGAGGAGGGCGCGCTGCACGGCCCGAGCATTATGCCGGGCGGGTCGGCCGAGTCCTACGCGAAGCTCGGGCCGATCTTCGAGAAGATCGCGGCACAGGTCGACGGGGTGCCCTGCTGCGCCCACGTCGGCCCGGACGGTGCCGGACACTTCGTCAAGATGGTGCACAACGGCATCGAGTACGCCGACATGCAGCTCATCGCCGAGGCGTACGACCTGCTCCGGTCCGGGTTGTCCGCCAGCCCGGCCGAACTCTCCGAGATCTTCCGCACCTGGAACTCCGGCGATCTAGAGTCCTTCCTGATCGAGATCACCGCCGACGTGCTGACGCACACCGATGCGGCGACCGGCCGGGCGTTCGTCGACATCGTGCTGGACCAGGCCGAGCAGAAGGGCACCGGCCGGTGGACCGTGCAGAATGCGCTCGACCTGGGCATCCCGATCACCGGCATCGCCGAGGCCACCTTCGCCCGGTCCCTGTCGGGGCACGCCGACCAACGGGCCGCCGCCGCCCGCGCCTACCCCGACTCCGCCATGGCCGGGACCATGGCGATCGAAGACCGGGACGCGTTCATCGACGACGTACGGAAAGCGCTCTACGCCTCCAAGATCGTCGCGTACGCGCAGGGCTTCGACCACATCCGGGCCGGCAGCCGCGAATACGACTGGAACATCGACCTGGGGCGGCTGGCCACCATCTGGCGTGGCGGCTGCATCATCCGGGCCCGCTTCCTCGACCGGATC
>DASULK010000137.1:0-14433 GCA_036278255.1 Micromonospora sp. | reverse complement strand
GGGCCGGAGGCCTCCGGCCCGAGCGCACGTTCACACGTCGAGCGTGACCGCGCACGACCAGCCGCCCTTACCCTGGTCGAACCGCAGCTCGTGCAGCGACACCGCCTTCGGTACCGCACCGACCAGCTCCACCCGCTCCGTGTCGACCATCCGGAACTGCACATCGAGACTGCCGTCAACGGCCGCCACCTCGGCGCCGACCGGAAGCTGCCCGGCGGTGTCCATCCGGTAGATAACTTCATCGAGGACGGCGACCAGCAGATCCTCATCGGTGCCCGGCTCGGTCCGGAACCCGACGGTCGTGGTCGGCGTCGTCTTCGGCGCCTCGGCGAAGCTGTCGACCATCGCTACGACGGCCTCGGCTACGCAGCGCTCCCGGGATGGCGCCCACGCCTCGATACGGAGGTCCGCGGTGTGCGGCACGCTCCGATGACCCACCGGTGGTCGTTCACCCATCTGCTCATCTTGCGACTGCCCCACCCCTACCGCAGCGGATCGATCAAGGAATTCCGCGTCGATCAAGGACTTGTTGCTGAGTTTGAAGATCAACTCGCGGCACTTTGCCCTTGATCGGCCAGGCAGGTGTCCCCAAGATTCGACAATGATGGGGCAGTCTTTGAGGTGGTGGAGAGAGCCCCAACAAGAAGGGACGTTCGATGGCTGAGTTCGCCTACCTGACGACCAAGGGCAGGCGGACGGGCGCGCCCCACACGATCGAAATCTGGTACGCGGAGTTTGACGGCACGGTCTACCTGCTCTCCGGTGGGGGCGAGCGGGCCGACTGGGTCGGGAACCTGAAGCAGGAGCCGCGGGTGCTCGTACGGTTCGGTGGCCCCCGCGAGCGCAGCGTCGACGTGGAGGGCACCCTCCCCGCGACCGCACGAATGGTCACCGACCAGGCCGAGGACGATCTCGCCCGCCGCCTGGTGGCCCGAAAGTACGAGAGCTGGGATGACGGTCACCCCTACTCCGACTGGGTGCGCCACGCCCTGGTCGTGGCAGTGGAGTTGGACCACCACGGCCAGCCAGCACCGTAACGATCTCCGCGCCCTCGGGCCAACCGTTACCCGAGTGCCGGTGGGCGGTGGGCCGGCTCTATTTTCGGGTGAACGCCATTGAGAGGAGAAGCCGGTGCTGGTCGTCCATGGGTTGTGGCTGACCGGTGGCCGGCTCGCCCTCTGGGCGGAGAACTCCGCACGGCCCGCGCCGCCACGCCGGCCGGGACGCCCACCGCGGGAACGCCCGCACCCGTTCGCCGCCGACCACCCCGACCTGGCCGACGCGCTCAGCGACGCCGCCGCCAAGGCGGTGGCCGGCAGCGCCCTGCTCACCCTGCCCACCCGGCGCGGCGCCCCGCTCGACTCACCGGAACTGGTCCGCATCGAGCCGGCCGCGCCGGGCCGCGCGGCGGTCACCCTCGCCCGGTGGCGGGTGCCCACCCTCGAGTACGACCCCGACGAGGCGCTGCCGCTGCTGCAGGCGTTCGGCGAAGACGGCCCGGTCCGGGGCGTCGGCCTGCGCCACCTGGCCGAGGTGGCGGCGTTCGCCAGCGACCTGGTCGCCCGGGGCCGCACCCTCCCCGGCATCGACGGTGACCGGGCGATCTGGCGGCCGCTGCTGACCGGCTCCGATGCGGCCTGGGCCCGGTCACTCGCGCTGGCGCTACCACCGGCCGTCCGGGCCGCCACGCCGGACACCGCCGCGGGAGTCCTGCTGGCCGAGGTGCTCGACACGCTCACCGACGCCGCCGCCCGAGCTGCCCTGGACGGTGTACGCCTGGTCGACAACCGGCGTGGCAGCGGCACCGACGCGGCCGTACGGGCCTGGCTGCGCGCGCTCACCGGACGGCAGCGCAGCTTCACCGCGGCGCCGGCCGCGCTCGCCATCCTCACCAACGAGATGAACGCCTGGCAGCGTGACGCGGCCGGCAGTCCCGTACGCGCCTGCTTCCGGCTGGTCGAGCCGCCGCCCGAACCCGTCGACGGCGACGGGGCGGATGACGGCTGGCGGGTCGAATTCGCGCTGCAGGCCGCCGATGAGCCCAGCCTGATGGTCGATGCGGAGCAGATCTGGGCCACCCGGGGCGGGCTGCGCGCGCTCGCTCGGCACCTCGACACCCCGCAGGAGACCCTCCTGGCCGAACTGGGCCGCGCCAGCCGGCTCTGGCCCGAACTGGCGGAGGCGCTGCGGACCGCCGCCCCGGCCGGCATCGACCTGGACACCGAGGGCGCGCACCGGTTCCTCCGCGACGGGGCCCCGGTGCTGCACGCGGCCGGCTTCGGGGTACTCCTGCCGTCCTGGTGGCAGCGACCCGGCTCGCGGCTCGGTGCCCGGCTGCAGGCCGCCACGCGCACCGCGCCCGGCACGGTCGCCGTCCGTAGCACCCTCGGCCTGGAATCACTGGTCGACTACCGGTGGGAGTTGGCGCTGGGCGACGAGCCGCTCTCGGTCGACGAACTCAAGACACTGGCCAAGCTGAAGACCCCGCTGGTGCGGTTGCGCGGCCGGTGGGTGGAGTTGGACGCTAAGCGTCTGGCGGCCGGGCTCAAACTGCTGCAGTCCGGCGGGGCGATGACGGTCGGTGAACTGCTTCAGCTCGGGCTGTCGATGCAGGACGATCCGGACGCGCTGCCGGTGCTGGGGGTCACCGCCGACGGTGCCCTCGGTGACCTGCTTGCCGGCAGGGCCGAGCAGCACCTGGCCCCGGTCGACGAGCCGCCCGGCTTCCGTGGGGTGCTGCGCCCGTACCAGAAGCGGGGGCTGGCCTGGCTCTCCTTCCTGCAGTCCCTGGGACTCGGCGGCATCCTCGCCGATCAGATGGGATTAGGAAAAACCATCCAAATACTAGCGCTTTTGGCGAAACAGGACGTCACCGCCGGGCCGACGCTGCTGGTGTGCCCGATGTCGCTGGTCGGCAACTGGCAGCGGGAGGCGGCGGCCTTCACCCCCGGACTGCGCGTCCATGTCCACCACGGCGCCGAACGGGCCCGGGGTGAGGCGTTCACCGCGGCCGCGAGCAACATCGACCTGGTCATCACCACCTACACGATCGCGGCCCGCGACGCCGCCACTCTTGCCGATGTCCCATGGCACCGGGTCGTGATCGACGAGGCGCAGGCGATCAAGAACGCCGCCACCCGGCAGGCCACCGCGGTCCGGTCCCTGCCTGCGCGGCACCGCATCGCCGTCACCGGTACACCGGTGGAGAACCGGCTCGCCGACCTCTGGTCGATCATGGAATTCGCCAACCCCGGCCTGCTCGGCGGCGCGGCAACCTTCCGGAAACGGTACGCCGAACCGATCGAGCGGCACGGCGACGACGACGCCGCGCAGCGGCTGCGCCGCATCACCGGCCCGTTCGTGCTGCGCCGCCTCAAGACCGACAAGTCGATCATCTCCGACCTGCCGGAGAAGCTGGAGGCGGAAATCTTCTGCACCCTCACCGCCGAGCAGGCCTCCCTCTACCAGGCGGTGGTCGACGACATGCTCGCCCGAATTGAATCCAGCGACGGCATCGAACGCCGCGGACTGGTGCTGGCCGCCATGACCAAGCTCAAACAGGCCTGCAACCACCCCGCCCAACTGCTGCGCGACGGCTCGGCCCTGCCCGGACGTTCCGGTAAGCTCGCCCGGCTGGAGGAGATCCTCGACGAGGTGCTCGCCGCCGGGGAGAAGGCGCTGATCTTCACCCAGTACGCCGAGTTCGGCGGCATGCTGCGCGCCCACCTGTCGGCCCGTACCGGACGGGAGGTGCTCTACCTGCACGGCGGGGTCGGCCGGACCGACCGTGATGCGATGGTGACCCGGTTCCAGCATGACGACGGGCCCCCGCTCTTCATCCTGTCGCTCAAAGCCGGCGGTACCGGGCTGAACCTGACCGCAGCCAACCACGTGGTGCACGTCGATCGCTGGTGGAACCCGGCCGTGGAGGATCAGGCGACCGACCGGGCGTTCCGGATCGGCCAGCGGCGGGCGGTGCAGGTGCACAAGTTCGTCTGCGCCGGCACCGTCGAGGAGAAGATCTCGGAGATGATCAGAGAGAAGCAGGGGCTGGCCGCGAAGATCATCGGCAGCGGGGAGCAGTGGCTCACCGAGTTGTCCACGGCGGAGCTACGCCAGCTCTTCACCCTGGAGTCCGGGGCGGTGATGGAGCAGTGAGCTTCCCCGACTACGACCGGCCGCGACGGGTGGAGGGCGGGTTGCGGGCGCGCAGCACCCGGGGCCCGATCGGACGGTCCTGGTGGTCCCGCCGTTTCCTGGACGTCCTGGAATCCTTCGCCCTCGGCACCCGACTCACCCGCGGCCGCTCCTACGCCCGGGCCGGGCAGGTGCTCTCCCTGGACATCGCCCCCGGGACGGTGACCGCCGTAGTCCAGGGCTCCCGGGCGACGCCCTACCGGGTAGCGGTCGGGTTGCCCCCGTTCCCCGAACCGGTCTGGGCGCGGATCGAGCAGTTCCTGGCCGACCAGGCGCTCTACAGTGCACGCCTGCTCGCCGGGGATCTGCCGTCCGAGCTGGAGCAGGTCTTCGCGCAGGCCGGTGCACCGCTCTTCCCCGCGCAGATCTCCGAGCTGGACCTGCGCTGCAACTGCCCCGACTTCGCGGTGCCCTGCAAGCACCTGGCGGCCACCTTCTACCTGCTGGCCGAGGCGTTCGACGCCGATCCGTTCCAGATCCTGCACTGGCGGGGGCGGGACCGCGAGCGGTTGCTGATGCGGCTGCGGGCGCTGCGTACGGGCGAGGAGGTCGATGACACACCCTCCGGACACAGGGAAGACAGCGCCGCAAGCGCAGGCGATGCGACCGCCGACAGGATGGGCGGCGCGACGGCCGCGGCGTCGGGGGCCGCGCTGGCGCTGGCCGATCTACCGGCGGCCCCGCTGGCCGAGGCGGTGGACCGCTTCTGGCTGCCACCGGTGCCACTGCCGGCCCGTACCCCGACCCTGGCCACCGCCCCGGACCTGCTGCTGCGGCAGCTGGGACCGCCCCCGGCCTCGATCGGCGGCCCCGGGCTGCTGGAGCGGCTACGGCGCGCATACGAAAACTTGCGGGCAGAACCGCTCCCGTAGGTGCAGCTGTCCCGGCGTCAAAAGCGGCGATGGGCCCGCTGCAGCAGCATCGCCGCCCCGATCAGCGCGCCGGTGCTGAGCATCGCGGCGAACCAGCCCCCCACCACGACCAGCGGGGGCACCGCCGCCCACAGCAGGATGCTGACGAAGACCAGTAGTCGACTGCGACGCATCCAGGCCTGGTCACCGACGCGGGCGACAAACTCCGGATCCGTCACGCGGAGATGGCGGGCGATCTGCTCAAACCGGCGTTGATCCTCTTTACTGAGCATCGTCGTGGCCTTCCCTCAAACGTCAAACAAACTGGGCACCGGAATACCCGGGTGGGCCGACTTCACGCACCGGCCGGCGGCGTCCTCGCAGAACCTGCAAATTCCGCTCCGCGAGCCATGGACCTCGCACCCCGGCATACCCCGGTAAGCTGGGCCGCCGTGAGCACAACTGGATCCCCGACGAGCGTGGCCGACGTGGTGGCGGCGTTGGAACGGCGCTACCCACCGGCCTGGGCGGAGCAGTGGGACCGGGTCGGGCTGGTGCTCGGCGAGCCGGAAGCCCCGGTGCACCGGGTGCTCTGCGTCGTCGACTGCGTACCGGAGACCGTCGCCGAGGCGCTCGCCGCCGGCGTCGACCTGATCGTGGCCCATCATCCGCTGCTGCTGCGCGGGGTCTCCTCGGTCGCGCCGACCACCTACAAGGGGCGCATCGTCCACCAGCTCATCAAGAAGGACGTCGCGCTCTACGTGGCCCACACCAACGCCGACGTGGCCAATCCAGGAGTCTCCGACGCGCTCGCCGCCCGACTGGGGCTGACCGACCTGCGGCCGTTGCGGCCGGCGGCAACCGGCACCCCGGCGGCGGGGGAGGGGCGGGGTATCGGCCGGGTCGGCCGGCTGCCCGAACCGATGACCTTCGCCGAACTGGCCTTGCACGCCGCCGCCACCCTCCCGGCCACCTCCTGGGGTGTACGGGCTGCTGGAAACCCGGACCGGATGATCACCACGGTTGCGGTGAGCGGTGGCGCCGGAGATTCCTACCTGGCTGATGCGACCGCTGCCGGAGCCGACGCCTTCCTCACCTCGGATCTGCGGCACCACCCGGCCAGCGAACACCTCGCCAGCGGTGGCCCAGCCCTGCTCGATGCCGCCCACTGGGCGACGGAGCGCCCCTGGCTGGACGACCTGGCGATCTACCTGCAGGAGAGCGTCGGCGTCGAGACGATCGTCTCCGACCTCGACACCGACCCGTGGACGATGCACGCCAGCTCCCGGCCAACCGACGACGACGCCACCTGAGAAGGAGCCCTGATCTGTGAAGGCCGATCCGCAAGCCCAGCGCCGCCTGCTCGACCTGCAAGCGATTGACACCGCGCTTGCCCAACTCGCCCATCGCCGCCGCACGCTGCCCGAGCATGCCGAGTTGGAGAAGCTCGACCGGGAGGTGTCCGCCCTGGAGGATGAGCGGGTCCGGGCTCAGGTGACCGTAGACGACCTCGACCGGGACATCGCCCGCATGGAGAGCGATGTCGACCAGGTGCGGGTCCGCAAAGAACGCAATGAGACCCGCCTGATGCAGGGGACCGGCCCCGCCCGGGAGTTGGAGGCGCTACAGAACGAACTGGCCTCCCTCAACCGGCGGCAGCGGGATCTGGAGGACGCCGAGCTGGAGCTGATGGAGCGGCGGGAGAACGAGCAGGCCGTCCTCGACGGCGTCGAAGCCCGGCTCGCCGAGGCGCGGGAGAAACGGGCGGCGGTCGCCGCCCGCCGTGACCAGGCGTTGGCGGACATCGCCAAGGAGGAGCAGTTCCGGACCAGCGCGCGGCAGCCGCTGGTCGGCGACCTGCCGGCTGACCTGATCGCGCTCTACGACCGGATCCGGGAAAGCTCCGGTGGGCTGGCGGCGGCGCTGCTGGCCGGCGGCCGGTGCGGCGGGTGCCGGCTGGAGCTCGCCGGCGTCGACCGGGCACGGATCAAGGCCGCCGCCCCCGATGAGGTAATGCGCTGCGAGGAATGCCGCCGAATCCTGGTCCGTACCCCAGAGTCCGGTCTGTGAGCGCGGGGAGCGGGCGGACCGGGGGCATCAGGTGAGCCGTCCGTTGAAGGTCATCGTGGAGGCTGACGGCGGGGCGCGGGGCAATCCCGGCCCGGCCGGGTACGGGGCTGTGGTCCGGGCCGCCGAGACCGGTGAGGTGCTGGCCGAACGCTCCGAGGCGATCGGCGTGGCCACCAACAACGTCGCCGAATATCGCGGGCTGCTCGCCGGGTTGGAGGCCGCCGCCGAACTCGGGGCGGACACCGTCGAGGTGCGGATGGACTCCAAGCTGGTGGTCGAGCAGATGTCCGGCCGCTGGCAGATCAAACACCCCAATCTGCGGCCACTGGCGGCCCAGGCCGCCCGTCTGGTGCGCGGCTTCGACACGGTCACCTTCGGCTGGATCCGCCGGGAACGCAACCAGCACGCCGATGCGTTGGCCAACGCGGCGATGGACTCGGCGGCGGGGAAAGCGCCCCGGGTCGAGCCCACCCCACTGGTCGAGGCGGCCCGTCAGATTGCGCCGCCGCGCGAAGCCGCCGCACCGGATTCACCGGCCCGGGAGCAGGCCCGGCAAATCGCCGCCGCGGCCGCCACCGGCCGCAGCTCCTGGGAGCCGCGCTCCGCCGCGACCGCGACCCGCCTGCTGCTGATCCGCCACGGCGCGACCGAGTACACCGCGGAGCGCCGCTACTCGGGGCGGGGTGACGTGCCGCTCTCCGCGCAGGGGCGGGAGCAAGCGCGGGCCACCGCGCAGCGGGTAACCCAACTGGCGCCGGCGCTGGCGGCCGTGGTCACCTCGCCCCTGTCCCGCTGTGTGGCGAGCGCAGAGGCGATCTCCCAAGCCGCCGGCGACGTCCCGGTGGTCGTCGAACCGGACCTCATCGAATGCGACTTCGGCGCCTGGGAAGGTCGCACCTTCGCCGAGGTGCAGGCAGAGTGGCCGGCGGAGCTGAAGGCCTGGCTGGCCTCCACCGAGGTGGCACCGCCGGGAGGAGAATCCTTCATCCAGGTCACCACCCGGGCACGCCGTGCCCTCTCCGGTCTGCTGGAAACGTACGCGGGGCAGTGGGTGGCGGTGGTCTCCCACGTCTCGCCGTTGAAGATCCTGCTGCGGGACGCGCTCGCCGCGGGGGACGCCTTCCTGCACCGGCTCTACCTCGATGCGGCGGGCATCTCCGTGCTGGACAGTTGGCCGGACGGTGGTGTCGCCGTTCGCTCGGTCAACGACACCTCCCATCTGGGGTGATCCGGCCCCTCGCCCCTGTCGGGCCGCCCTCGGCCAGGCGCGGCGGAGCGATCAGAAAAGGCACCTTCCGGTACGGCGGGACCGCGACGTGAGCCGGTGGGAGCTCAGGTGAGGGCGCGGACCAGCAGTACTGCGCTGACCGCCGTACCGAGACCGACGATGATGACCTTGAGTACGCCGGACGGCAGGCGCCGGGCGAGCCGCGCCCCGGTGTATCCACCGACGATCGTCGCCGGCGCGAGCACCGCCACCCCCGCCCAGTTGACCGGGCCGAACGTGGCGAAGATGGCCACGGCGGTCACCCCCACCAGCGTGGAGAGCACATTCTTGATCGCGTTGATCCGCCTCAGCGCCTCGTCCAGCACCAGCGCCAGCACGGCCACGAACATGATGCCGAGGGCGGCGTTGAAGTAGCCCCCGTACAGCGCCCCGAGCGCGACCATCCCCTGCAGCAGCAGGGTACGGCGGCGCGGTGGCAGGTCGCGGGGATAACCCACGAGGCGCCGTAACCGGTCCTGAAAGGCGAGCAGGGCCGTCGCGGCGAGCACGAGGAACGGCACCACCAGTTCGAAGGCCCGCGGCGGGGTGAGGAGCAGAAGGGTGGAGCCGGCCACCGCACCGAGAACGGCGGTGGGCAGCAGTGGGGCCAACCTCCGGAACTCCGGCAGGTCGGTGCGGCTGCCGGCGACGCTGGCCAGGTAGCCGGGGAAGACGGAGAGGGAGTTCGTGACGTTCGCCGCGATCGGGGGTAACCCGACCGCGATCAGTGCGGGGAAGGTGATGATCGATCCCCCGCCGGCGATCGCGTTGACGGTGCCGGCGCTGAGCCCGGCCGCAATCAGCAGCGCCGCCTCCAAAAGATCCATACGGTGAGGCTATTACGGGGGGTGGGGTCCGCGGAATTTCCGGCGGTTTGTGAGCGTTTGAGGTGGCTGGGATAGCCATCAGCGACTCCTACCTCGTGGCCGGTAGGCTGGAGGGGCGATGGACGAGTCGACCGGGCGGTCGCGTCGGTGAGCTGCGAAGCCCGCCGCCGAGGAACGTCCGGACTCCGCAGGGCAGGGTGGTTGCTAACAGCAACCCGGGGTGACCCGAGGGACAGTGCCACAGAAAACAGACCGCCGGGCAGTTTGTGTCCGGTAAGGGTGAAACGGTGGGGTAAGAGCCCACCAGCATCCCGGGTGACCGGGGTGGCTAGGTAAACCCCACCCGGAGCAAGGCCAAGAAGGCCCTCACCGTGAGGTGATGGCCGCGCATGCGATTGAGGGCGGCCCGCCCGATGCCTGCGGGTAGGCCGCTAGAGCCTGTCGGCGACGGCAGGCCGAGATGGATGGCCGCCGGCCGGTGCGCCCGTAAGGGACCCGGTCACAGGATCCGGCGTACAGGTCGACTCGCCCATCGCCCCTCATTCCGACCAGACGATACGGCGGGAGAACCGGCCTCTGAGGCGACCCGGACCACCGGCTCCTCGACCGCCGCGCGAATGACTCAGGCGGGGCAGCTTCACTCGCGGACATGGTTTCGGTGGGGCAGCGTTCGCAGCATGTGCCCGTGGATGACAGCGGGGGTGGGGGTGGTCACGTGGGCAGATGTTGCCCGATTCAATCCGGCGAAGAAGAGAGTTCACTGTGGATATGGTGGACTTTTTGCGCAAAACGGCAACGGGTGGTCGGTTCGCGGGGCAGAGTGATCTCATGAGCGACAGCGGGCGTGCACATTTCTGGTGTCTGCGGCACCTGCGCGTCGAAGTTGAGGCCGAGGCCTGCCCCACCATCCAGTTGCTCGGCCCGTACGCATCCCCCGGTGAGGCTGAAGCGGTGTTGGAGCGGGTACGCGAGCGTAACGAGGCGTGGGACGCTGAGGACGCCCGCTGGGTCGGAGAAGAAGTGATGTAGCCGAACGGCCGCCCACTTGAAGCGCGTCTCGATGAGGCAGATCAAGCGAGGATACGTTCCGCGAGGGGGGAAGAGAGATGGCCGCAGCGAACAAGGCCGCCCGCCGTCCGACGCCCAGCAGCACGGCTGAGAAGCAGGCCCGGGCGGCCGGCGGCGGCACACGCACAACCACACGCCCCATGCCGGGCAAGACCACGGCACCGAAGGCTGCGGCGAAGAAGGTGGCGGCGAAGAAGGGGCCGGCGACCACGACGGCGACCAGGACGGCGCCAGCGAGGAAGAGCACGACGACGAAGGCGTCAACGAGCAAGGCCGCGACCGGGTCGTCGCCGGCAACGGCGACCACGGCGACGAAAGCAGCACCGGCGAAGAGCACGACGGCGAAAAAGACCGCGGCGAAGAAGGCCACGCCGATGACGAAGTCGGTGGTACAGAAAGCCGCCACCAGGACAGCGCCGGCGAAGAAGACCGCGGTGAAGAAGACGGCGACCGCGCGGAAACAGGCACCGACCGCGAAGAAGACGGTGCCGACCAAACAGACCACCGCCCGCACGGCAGCTTCCGGCAAGAAGACGACCGCCACGGGACGGAAGGCTCCTGCGGCCAAAAAGGACCTGGCGACCAAGGAGATGGCCGCTAAACAGATCACGGTCGGACCTACCACCAGGAGTGCCGAGAAGGTGGTGGCGACCCGCCCCACCAGCCTCCAAGGGAAGATCACCGCGAAGAAGGCCCCGGTGAAACGGACGACGCCGGCGAAGACGACAACGAGGCCGACGACCGCCCGTACCGCGCCGAAGAAGGCCACCCCGACCGCTCGCAAGGCGGCGAAGAAGGCGGCCACGGCCAAGAAGTCGACGGGACCCGCGAAGCGGGCCACCACGCTCAAGGGCGGCCCTGTGCGGTCAAGTCCGGAGGCGAGAAAGACGCAGGCGCGCAAAGTCGCGGCTACCAAATCGGTCCGTAACCGGGCCAAGCGGGTGGCCTGACCGCTGAGGGCAGTCTCACACGGTCAGGCCTGACTGTTCTGGGCTGGCGTTTGCGAAGATGACCCGCATGGGAACTGACGTGAGCACTCTGCCCGACGTGTCCGGACTGAGCGTCGGCATCATCGGCGGCACCGGCGACCAGGGGCGTGGGCTTGCCTACCGGTTCGCCCGGGCCGGCATGGCGGTGCTCATCGGCTCCCGCATCGCCGACCGCGCCGAACAGGTCGCCCGGGAGATCGCCGTCATGCCCGGCGTGCCCGCGGCGATGCCTGGTGTACCCGACACCGGTCCCGTTTCCGGTGGCGACAACGTGGAGGTGGCGAACCGGTCCGATGTGGTCATCATCGCGGTGCCGTGGGCCGGGCACGAGGAGACGGTCGCCGCGTTGCGCGAGCCGCTCGCTGGCAAGATCGTGATCGACTGTGTCAATCCGCTCGGCTTCGACAAACAGGGCCCGTACGCATTGCGCGTCGCCGAAGGCAGCGCAGTTCAGCAGGCCGCGGCTCTGCTGCCGTCCTCCCGGGTCTGTGCCGCATTCAACCACGTCAGCGCGCCACTGCTGGCCGACCCGGAGATCGACCGCATGGAACTCGATGTGCTGATCTGCGCCGACGACCGGGAGCTGGTCCCGGTGGTGGCAGCCCTCGCGGCCAAGATCCCCGGCGTGCGCGGAATCTATGCCGGTCGGCTCCGCAACGCCCATCAGATTGAGGCGCTGACCGCCAACCTGATCGCCATCAACAGGCGATACAAGGCCCACTCCGGGATCCGGGTGACGGATCTCTAGGCCGGCGCCATGCGTGACGACCTTGGGACCGAGGTGGTGCTTCCCGCACCGCCACGGCGGGTGGTGTCGTTGGTGCCGTCCCTGACCGAGGCGGTCGCGGTGAGCGCCCCCGACCTGCTGGCGGGCGCCACCGACTACTGCACCCATCCGTCCGGGCTGGACGTGCTACGGGTAGGCGGCACCAAGTATCCGTCGGTGGAGCGGGTGCTGGCCACGGAACCGGACCTGGTGCTGGCCAACGCGGAGGAGAACCGGCGTGAGGATGTCGAGGCGCTGCGGGCCGCCGGAACGCCCGTCTGGGTGACCTATCCGCAGACACTCGACGCCGCGCTGGACTCGCTGGACCGGATGCTGGCACGACTCGGGCTGGCGGCGGCGCCGCCCTGGCTGGCCGCGGCCCGCGCCGCCTGGGCCACACCCTGGTATGGGCCGCGGCGGCGAGCGGTGGTGCCGGTGTGGCGTCGTCCATGGATCGTGCTGGGGGCGAACACCTTCGCGGGGGACCTGCTCCACCGCCTCGGCATCGACAACCTGTACGACGATGCAGGCAACCGGTACCCTCGGCCGCCGCTGCCCGACATACTGGCCCGCCGCCCGGAACTGGTGGTGCTGCCCGACGAGCCGTACGCGTTCCACGCCGACGACGGGCCGGAGGCCTTCGACGGGCTCCCCTGCGCGTTGGTTTCCGGCCGGCACCTGACCTGGTACGGGCCCTCACTGGCCGAGGCCCGCACCCTGCTGACGGAACAACTCTCATCGCGGTGATCAGGGAGCTGGTAGGGCGACACACCGTACGACACGCCCGCCAACTCCCTGATCAACGGTGACCGGAGGGATCAGAAGGTGTGCTCGGCGGATGGGAACTGACCGCCGACAACTTCATCGGCGAAGCGGCGGGTCGCCTCGGTGAGTACTCCGGCCAAATCCGCGTAGCGTTTGACGAAGCGTGGCATCCTGCCGCTGCGCAGACCGGCCATGTCCTGCCAGACCAGCACCTGTGCGTCGGTGTCCGGCCCCGCGCCGATCCCCACGGTCGGGATGCTCAACTCCTGGGTGATCCGCTGGGACACCTCGCCCGGCACCATCTCCAACACCACCGAGAACGCGCCCGCCTCGGCCACCGCCCGGGCGTCAGCCAGCACCTCCTCGCCCGCCGCGCCCCGCCCCTGCACCCGGTAGCCGCCGATGGTGTGCTCATGCTGCGGGGTGAAGCCGACGTGCGCCATCACCGGGATGCCGGCACCAGTGATCGCAGAAATCTGCTCGGCGACCTGGCGGCCCCCCTCCAGCTTCACCGCGTGGCAGCCCCCCTCCTTCATGAACCGCACCGCCGTCCGCAGGGCCTGGGTGGGGCCCTCCTCGTATGAGCCGAACGGCAGGTCGGCGACGACCAGAGTGCGGGTGGTTGCCCGTACCACCGCCCGGACCAGGGGGAGCAGCTCATCGACGGTCACCGGCACGGTCGTCTCGTAGCCGAAGACGTTGTTGGCCGCCGAATCCCCGACCAACAGCACCGGAATGCCGGCCTGGTCGAAAATCGCGGCGGTGTACTGGTCGTACGAGGTGAGCATCGGCCACCGCTCGCCGCGCTCCTTCGCCAGAATCAGATCCCGCGTCCGTACCCGACGGGTTGCCGGACCGCCGTAGAGCGTCGGCACCTCGCTCGCCGGCTGCGATACCCCGCTCGTCCTGTCCGCTTGCTGCGACATGTTGGTCTCCTCTCGCCTCGAGGCCGCACCCGCGGTCCCCGGGCCCACCGCTGATCGTCGCACCGGGAGTGCCATCGATGGCACCCATAAGTGGAACTTTTCACTCCGACTGGAGCCGCCGGTAGCTTCCCCAACAGGGCAGCCCTGTACACGTATGGAGTGGTAGAGGGGAGCCCTATTGGGGAAAACGTCCCAACAGGGCAGCCCTCTTGAGGAGGGGGCCGGGCTCAGCCCTGTTCCCGCCAACGATGGGTGATGGGGAAGCGGCGGTCCCGGCCGAAGGCCTTCCGAGAGATCCTCGGCCCCGGAGCGGACTGCCGGCGCTTGTATTCGGAGATGTCAACCAGGCGCAGCACCCGGTCAACCTCCTGCGGGTCGTGCCCCGCCGCCAACAACTCGGCGCGCCCCAGGTCGCCGATGACGTGATCGGCGAGGATCGCGTCGAGGATCGAATAGTCCGGTAGCGAATCGGTGTCGAGCTGACCGGGGCGTAGTTCTGCACTGGGTGGCTTGCGAATCGCATTCTCCGGGATCGGCGGCTTCTCGCCGCGTCGCGCAGCCTCGGCATTACGCCACTCGGCCAGCCGCCACACCATCGACTTCCACACGTCCTTGAGCGGATTGAAGCCACCCACCGAGTCCCCGTAAAGGGTGGAGTAGCCCACGGCGAGTTCGCTCTTGTTGCTGCTGGTCAGGACCAGGTGGCC
>DASULK010000136.1:0-5383 GCA_036278255.1 Micromonospora sp. | reverse complement strand
GCGGTCGCCGCCGAGGCCGGCAAGAACCTGAAGAAGGTGGTGCTCGAGCTCGGTGGCTCCGACCCGTTCATCGTCCTCGATACCGCGGACATCAAGGAGACCGCGGCCCTCGCCGTAGCGGCAAGGATGGGCAACGCGGGCCAGGCGTGCAACGCACCCAAGCGCATGATCGTGATGGCGGACATCTACGACGATTTCGTCGACGCGGTGACCGCCGAGGCTGCGCGACTCATTCCCGGCGACCCCGCAGACGAGACGACTACTCTGCCGCCGCTGTCGTCCACCCAGGCCGCCGACAACCTGGTCGCCCAGATCGACCGCGCTGTCGAGCAGGGCGCAGTCGTTCGGACCGGTGGCCGACGCCTCGACCGACCGGGTGCGTTCGTGCAGGCCACGGTCCTCACGGACGTCAAGCCCGGCACCGACGCTCACTCCCAAGAGCTGTTCGGGCCGGTCGCTGTTGTCTACCGCGCTGAGGACGAAGCGGAGGCAGTGCAACTGGCCAACGACACCCCCTACGGCTTGGGAGCTGCTGTGTTCAGCACCGACCCCGAGCGCGCGCGTCGAGTCGGCCGTCAACTCGACGTCGGCATGGTCTACATCAACGCCCCCGAGGGGTCGCAGCCCGACCTGCCGTTCGGTGGCGTCAAGCGCTCAGGCATCGGCCGCGAGCTCGGTTCGCTGGGGATCGAGGAGTTCATGAACAAGCGCATCGTGCGGCTCTGATCCCCCGGCCGGTGAGTGACCGGTGTCAGTCGAACTCAGATCAGCCTGTCTGCTCGCCCTCGGGGTCGGGATCGGGCGCTTTGCGTTTACACCGATCCTGCCCCTGATGGAGCAGCAAGCAGGCCTGTCTCGGCAGGCCGGCTCGGTCTTGGCCACCCTCAACTACGTCGGCTACCTGATCGGGGCCGGCGCCGGACTCGCACGGCGCCGGCCCGAGCAACGTCGCACCACGCGCCGAGCCGCGACAGCCACTGTCTGCCTCACGCTGCTCGCCATGCCCCTGACAGACAACATCGCCGTGTGGTCGGTGCTGCGGTTCCTTGCCGGTGTCGCCGGGGCCCTGCTGTTCGTACTCGGTGCCGATGACCTGCTAGGCGCTGCGCGAAGCCGACTTCGAGCTGCGTGGGGATTCGGCGGAGTCGGCGCTGGCATCGCCTTGGCCGGGCTGATGACGACCAGCGTTGGTCAGGAGTCGTGGCGGGGCGCCTGGTTAGCGGTCGCTGCCTGCGCCATGGTCGTCGGTGCACTTTCTTGGGCTAGCGACATGCCTTCCGCCAGATCGCCGCGCGGCAGGACGACCGGGCAAGCCGACGCGACACGGAACCCATGGCCGTTCCGGCTCGTCGCCGTGATCTACACCCTGGAGGGCGTGGGGTACATCATCGTGGCGACCTTCCTCGTGGCTGCCGTGGCGGAGGGCATACCGGGCCGGCTTGGGTCGGCGGTCTGGGTAGCGGTCGGGGTGATGGCTCTACCCTCATGTGCGGCCTGGACCTGGTTCGCGACCCGGACCCGTCCCACCGTGGCGCTCACGATCGCCCTCGTCGCCCAGACGGCCGGGGCAGCCCTCCCCGCCATTTCGACGGGGCCGCAGGCCGCCGCCTTGTCCGGTGTTCTGCTCGGCGCCACCATCATTGCCGTTCCGTGGTTGGCGTTGATGATCGGGCGGGACACCGGCCGCGGGCGCGACGTCGCCTTGCTCACCATCGGCTACAGCGCCGGGCAGGTGCTCGGTCCCCTGCTGGTGGCGCCCATGCTCTCAACCGGATATCGCTCGTCGTTGCTTGTCTCGGCAGCTCTACTGGCGGGGGCGGCCATCCTGTCCATCGTCCTCACCGGCATCCCGCATCGCTCCGACGCGGTCCGAGAGCTTGGACGAGCTGAACAACCCCGAGACTGACAGGAGTGCACCCCGAACGCTGCGGGTCTCGGCCGGCGATGCCCGGCGCCCTCATCAGAACGGCGGCGTTGCACGCCCTTGGCCAAGACCCGCAGCGTCCGAAGCCGGCCGCGTTCTTGCCTACCGAGAGCGCAACAGCATCGCTTGCCCCTGCCCACCACCGCCGCACAACGAGGCTACGGCCCACTCCTGCCCTGTGTCGGTGAGCTGACGGGCGGCCGTCATCACCAACCGGAACGCGGACGCTCCCAGTGGGTGACCGATCGCGACAGCGCCGCCGTCCCGGTTTACCTTCGCGGGGTCGAGGTTCAACTCGGCGCAGGAGGCCAGGACCACCCCGGCGAAGGCCTCGTTGATCTCCCACACCCCCACGTCGTCGACCGTCAGGCCGTTGTCCTTCAGCAACCGAGCGATGGCAGCTGCAGGCTTCAGGTGCAAGGACGCGTCAGGGCCCGCTACCACGGCCCGTGCCACGAGCTCTACGAGGTTGCTGTGCCCAAGAGCGCGGGCCCGTTCGGCGGAGGTCAGCACACCCGCGGCGCCGGCGTCGGACATCTGCGAGGCGTTTCCTGCGGTGATCGTGCCCTCGGCAGTGAACGCGGGCCGTAGCTGCGCCAGCCGGTGGGCGCCCGTATCGGGCCGAACTCCCTCGTCGGCGGTCAGGTCGACGCCGTCGACCGGAAGGATCTCCCTGGCCAGCCGTCCGGCGGCCTCAGCTGCCCGGATGTGACTGGCAACCGCGAACTCATCCTGGCGGGTTCGGGGCACCCCGAGTCGCTCATTCTCCGCATCGGACAGCGGTCCCATCCCCTGGTGGGTCAGCGCGCACCACAGCCCGTCGTTCACCAGCAGGTCGACCATCTCGGTGTTCCCGACCCTCGCTGCCCCGCGTATCCGTGCACCGTGAGGTGCCTGGGACATCGACTCGAAACCGCCGACGACTGCCGAGGAGATCTCCCCGGACCGGATCATCGTGGCCGCCACGCCGGTCGCGGTCATGCTGGCCAGGCAGACGTCGTTGAACGTGACCGCTGGAACGGTGGTTGGTAGCCCACCGCGGACGCCGGCGACCCTGGCTGGGTTCTGCCCGTTGCCGGCCTGCACCACATTTCCCATCAAGACCTGGTCAACCTCCAGATCGCCGGCCCGCTCGAGGGCTCCGCGCACCGCTACCCCGCCCAACTGGGTGCCGGTCAGGTGAGCGAGGGCACCGCCGAACCTTCCGACTGGGGTGCGGGCGGTCGCAACGAGGACCGGTGCCCGCCGGTCGATCACTTGCCCTCCACGTCGAACGTGTAGCAGACGGCGGTGCCCTCGAGGACGACCGTGCCGTCATCTCGGGTCACCGTCGTGTTCAGCTTCGTGATGGGCTTGTCCTGCCGGGCGTCGGTCACCTCGACCCGGCCGGTGATCACGTCACCGGGACGGACCGGCGCGACGAAGTTCCAGTTGACGTTCATGAACACGGTCCCGGGACCGGGGAGCTTCTCGGCGACGACGGCGTTCAGGATGGCGCTGGTGACGCCCCCCTGCACGACGATCTGGCCGAACTTGGTGCCAGCCGCGGCGTCCGCGTTGTAGTGCAGCGGGTTTCGGTCGCCACTGATCTCGGTGAACAGCTCGATGTCCCGCGCGGTGACGGTTCGGGACATCTCCGCGGTGTCCCCGACGGCGGGACGGCGATGAACCTGCTCAGGTGTGGTGGTCATGGTGTTCCTTCCGTTGTTGGGTTCGGTACCGATTCGGTGGCGGCCAAGGGCCGTAGGTTGACCTCCGGCGGCGGTCGTACCGGTTCGCCGGCCGGTGTGTCCGGCGCCGGTCGTAGGCCGGTGCGGTGCAGGGCCCGCATGGCGACCAGCCCCACGATGGGGCCCGGCGCCAGCAGCCAGAACGCGAACTGCCACGTCACAATCTGGGCGAGGAGCGGAACGAGCTGGATCGTGACGATCGTCAGCAGGAACCCGACGGCCGTCTGCGTGGTCAGCGAGGTGCCGACGTACCGGCGGTCGACCGACTCGCTCAGGGCGCTGGAGAACACCCCGGAGTCGGCGATGACCGCCGCACCCCACACCGTCAGCAGAACGATCTGCCACTGCGGCGCGGCCATGAACAGCAGCGGCGACACCAGGCAGCAGACCCCGGAGACCGCCAGGGCGGCCCCGGCCGCAACGGGGCGCCCGTACCGGTCGGCGGCCCACCCGCCGACCAGGGATCCCACGACCCCGCCAAGTCCGATGGCGGTGAACGCGGTAAGAGCCAGAACAACTGGGGAGGGTCCCTGCCCGCTGCGGGTCAGGTGGGACGCGACCACGAACGCCGGCAGCCACGTCCACAGGGCGTACAGCTCCCACATGTGCCCGAAGTAGCCGATGTTGACCAGGCGTGGCACCCGGTGGGTGAACATCGCCACGGCGTACCGGGGGCGCACTACCCCGCGAGCGCCGTTCCCGAGCGGGCCGGGCCGCAGCCAGCAGGCGGCGATGAGCGCGCCGAGCCCTGTGAGGCCAGCCGCCGCGAGCATCACGGCCCGCCACGGCAGGCTCTCCAAGCCGCTGATCAGGTGCGGCGCCGCCGAGCCAACGGTGAGGGCGCCGATGAGGATGCCGAACGCCATCCCCCGGTCCTGTGGGGGTGCCCACGAGGCCATCAGCTTCATCCCGACCGGGTACACCCCGGCCAATGCGATGCCGGTGATGAACCGCAGCGCCAGGGCCGATGCTGGACCCGTCGACGCCCACGCCAGGACCCCGGTCGCGGCCGCGGCCGTTGCGGCGGAACCGGCCAGCAGCAAATGCGGCGGGATCCGGTCAGCGAGGTTGGTGACCGCGGATCCCACTGCGCCGACGACGAACCCGACCTGAACAGACGCGGTCATCCAGACGGCGGCGGCGGTGCCCAGGTCCCACTCCCCCCGTAGCGCAGGTAGGACCGCGGACGCGGAGAACCACACCGCAAGCCCGAACACCTGGACGACCGCGACGAGCAGTTGATTGCGGCGGCGCAGCGGGATCTCGTTCAAGTCGAGGTCACCGGTCGGTGCCGGCGGTCTCTACGGGCGCCTGGTGCGCGCCCGTCAGGTCGACGACCGCTGCCGGGACAGTCGCGGTGCCGACGGCCAGATCGACTCGCACACCGTCGTAGTCGCCGCCCGCGGCGGTCTCATCACCCGCGACGCGGTTGCCCCGGTGGGTCTCCGGCCCCCTCCAGGTGGCGTAGATCGTGATGGCCGACATCAGCAGGACGTAGATCACGACCGGCCACGGGCGGTTGTCCGCGACGCTGAGCAGCCAGACGGCCAGGACCGGAGAGACACCGCCGGCGACCAGGGACGCGACCTGGTATCCCAGGGAGGCGCCGGTGTACCGCAGTTCGGGGGTGAACAACTCGGCCATGTACGCCGCCTGCGGGCCGTACATCAAGTCGTGCAGCACCATCCCGACCGTGATCGCTACCCAGATCATGACCGCGCTGCGGGTG
>DASULK010000135.1:0-2128 GCA_036278255.1 Micromonospora sp. | reverse complement strand
CGCCGGGCAGGTGGTGCGCTGGGGGCACACCGGGGAGGAGGACGGGGTGAGCTGCCGGCTCTACCACTATCCGACCCTCGACCTGGACGTCGCGATCCTGAGCAACACCAGTTGGTCAGCGGGCGGGCTGGGCTGGGCCCTGCACGACGCGCTGCTGGCACAGGCCGGATAGCACTCTTTCCTGAGCGGCCGGCGCGTTGTACGTCCGGTGCTCGGCCGGTTGCGCGGGCGGTTGTGCGGCCGGTGCGCGGCCCTGATGTCAATCGAAGAAGCGGGCCAGGTGGCTGGGGGTCGGCCCCGGGTCGTCGGGGCCGAGCGGCATCAAATCCGCGAAGATCGACGCGCCGTCACAGCCGGCATGCAGCGGGAACCAGCGCGGTGCGTCCGACCGCTGACAGATGCCCTTGATCGTCTGTACGTCCAGCAGCCGTACGTGGGTGGGGTCCGCCACCGCATTAACATGCCCCCACCAGGGGCTCAGCACATGCAGGATCCCGCCGGGGCGTAGTACGCGGTGACACTCGTCGACCAAGGGCAGGAAGTCGATGAGGTGTTCGAGGATGTGCACCGTGAAGACCGCGTCAACCGAGTTGTCGGCGACCGGCAGCCCCCTGCTCAGGTCGGCCTGCGCATCGACGCCGGGCGCCACCCGCAGGTCCAGGCCGATGTTGTCGGCGTACTGCTTGGTGCCGCCGCAGCCCAGGTCCAGCACCACCGGTTCCCGGCCAGCGACCCGTACCCGGGACCAGACCGCCAGCACCCCGTCAAGCCGGCCGACGAGTTCGCGGACCAGCCGTAGCTCCTTCTGATCGGCCACCGCGCCGGTCAGGTGGGCGACCCCCCGGTCGAAGCGGGCCTGGACATCGAGCCCCCGCAGTCGGTCGTCGTGCGCCGCGAGATCAGCGAAGGCCTCGCTCAGGTACTCGTCCGCTATCCGCAGCCGCTTCTCGGAGAGCACGGTGCGTCCCTGCCCGAACATCGGTCACCTCCGGCCCCGGGCCTACCCAGCTTCGGCGCCGGCATGCCGAGCGCGGGCCGCCGTCTTCTGCGGCGCTCCGCCTTCCGCTCTGCTCCGCCGGGCCGGTCAACGGGCAGGGCGGCGCCGGGCGGCCCGCCCCCGGACCCGCTGCCGGGGCACCGGCACCACCGGCCGTTTCAGGTGGTAGCGGTGCAGTTCATTCTGCCCCGGCAGCGACGGGTCGTCGGTCACCGACACCAGCTCCCAGCCCAGCGCCCCGGCGCGATTGAGATGGGCCAGGGCGGTGTCCCCGTACGCCGTCACGTCGACCATCGTCCCGTCCGGCTCGTACCAGGTGAAAGTGATCTCCCACCCGGTGTCCGGCACAGCCGGCTGCCGGCGTCGGACAAGCAGCGCGTACTCCCATTTCACCATAAAGTCATTGTTATCCATCTGTTCTATCGTGCCGGGATCCGACGCGCGGCCGGCAGCGGCGGAAGGCAGACTGTGCCGGTGGTGACAACGCTGGCGATCGACTGCGGCGGGGGCGGCATCAAAGCGTCGGTGCTAGACGGCGCGGGGACGATGCGAGCCCAGCCGGTACGGGTGCCCACCCCGTACCCGCTGCCGCCGTCCCTCTTCGTCGAGACCCTGCTCGACCTCGCCGGCCGGCTGCCGACGGCCGAGCGGGCAACCATCGGCATGCCCGGCATGATCCGGCACGGGGTGGTGGTGGCGACCCCGCACTACGTGACCTGCGGTGGGCCACGGACGAAGGTGGACCCGGGGCTGGTCAAAGAGTGGTCGGGGTTCGACATGCAGACCGCCGCCGCGGAGGCGTTCAAAATGCCGGTCCTGGTGCTCAACGACGCGGAGGTGCATGGCGCCGGCGTGGTCGCCGGGACCGGCCTCGAACTCGTACTGACCTTGGGCACCGGCCTGGGGTGCGCCCTCTTCGACGGCGGCGTCCTCGCCCCGCATATTGAGTTGTCGCACGCGCCGGTGCGTTGGGGGCAGACGTACGACACGTACGTGGGGGAGCAGGAGCGGCGGCGACTCGGTGACGCCTTCTGGTCCCGGCGGATCCGCGGGGTGGTTGACGGGCTGCGGCCGGTTTTTCTCTGGGACCGGCTCTATCTGGGTGGGGGCAACGCTCGGCTGATCCGGCCC
>DASULK010000134.1:0-19604 GCA_036278255.1 Micromonospora sp. | reverse complement strand
GAACGCGCACGCCGCGTCGGCATCAACATCGACGTGCACGAGGTGACGATCAAGACCTCGTTGCAGTACATCCAGGACCACCGGGCTGAGGTGCTGTACGACCAGGCCGAGGTCTACCGCCGTGGCTGGGCCGGCGAGCCGCTGCGCGACATCCCAGACGGCTACGTGCCGGGCTGGGGTCCGGAAGATAACTACAGCACGACCTTCCCGCGCGCCTACGTCATCCCGACCGGCCCGGGCCAGCACTCCGAGACCGCTGCCGCCCGCCTCGTCGACCTGTTGATCAGCAGCGGTGGCCGGGTGTGGCGGGCGAAGAAGAACTTCACCGCTGGCGGTAAGACCTACCTAGCCGGCTCGTACGTGATCGACATGCACCAGCCAAAGCGCGGTCTGGTCAACTCCCTACTCGAACCCGGCATCGACCTCACAGACCGCGTGAACGACCTCTACGCGGGCCCGGCAGCCTGGAGCCAAGGGCTGACCTGGGGAGCTACCGTCGACCCGCTGTGGGACGAGTTGCCCGATGTGCGCCTGGAGCGGACGTACGACGGCGAGGCCAAGGGCGACCTGCCCGGCGGCAACTTCGATCTGCGTCTCGACCTCCAGGACGCCGCTGATCTGCTCGCGGTCAACTCGTTGCTTGCCCAGGACGTCGAGGTTTACCGCCTGGCCGACGGATCGGTTGTCATCCCTGGTACGCCGAGCAACCGCAAACTGGCTCGGGGGGAGACCCGCACCCACAATGTCACTTTCGAACCCGCACCGGCCCCCTGGAGTGGGACGCTGCTGAACAAGGTCGTCGTCGGCTATGTGGGTGCGGCTGAGGAACGCGACACGCTGCTCGCCATCGGCTTCGAAGTACGCGCCCTCACCGCCGGAACACTGGCCACCACCTTGACCGACGACATCGATGTTCTGCTCGTCGGCGGCAATCTCAACGTGGCGAACCTGTCGGCTGACAACCGCGCTGCCCTGGACGCTTTCCTCGCCCGTGGTGGCGGCGTCGTCGGTCTGGGCACGGCCGGAGCGAACTTCAGCACCGCCGCCTCGCTGCTGACGGTCACGGCCACCGCAGGACCCGGTCTGGCCAGCGGCGTGGTCAATATCGCCAACAGTGGAGGCCCGGTCACGGGGGGCGCCATTCCCCACTCGTTCATCTACCGGCCCGTCTGGTTCACCAACCTGGGCGCTGGCGTCACGGTCGAACAGTCCTACGCCGCCGACCCACTGCTCGCCGGTTGGTGGGCAACGAACACTGCCGGCACCAACGGCCCGGCGGCGGCAGCCAACCAGGCCAGCATCGTCCGCGGCACAACCCCTGCGGGCAACGGCGTGGTGCTCTTCGGCACGGCCCCGACGTTCCGTATGCATCCGAAGGGCCTGCAGCCGCAGTTGGGGCGCGCAGTGCTCTGGGCGGCGCAGCGGTAGCCGCAACGCCGTGAGTCAGTAGGGTTGAGGGCCCGGGTGCCGGTGAGTACCCGGGCCCTCAACGGATCTGCTGCCGATTCTCCGGCGAGCACCACCCGTGCCGGTGGAGCGCAGCGCGTCCACTCGGACATACGGGTTTCGGTGGTGCATGAGAACCTATTCGTCCTCTTCGGACTAGGTGTCCATCCCATCCCAGTCAAACCTGACAGCGCCCACCAGCCTGGCCGGTTGCGGCGACAGGTGTAGCGGGGGCCAATCAGGATGGTGCGCACTCCAGGTGTGGGACCGTAGGAAGGTGCCCGTTGTCTCGCCTCGGCTCATCCGGGTGCGCTGTTGGCTGGATATTTCTCAGGTCGCCTGTCGGTAGGCGTTGGCCATGACGGCGAACGCCGCCTTCGGTTCCCAGTGGTGGATGACGTGGTTGCCGGCTGGCGGTGCTGGACGGCCCTGCCGATCCCGGAATCCAGCACCAACGCCGCAGCTGGCGCCGAAACTCCTCGGGGTACTTGCTCTGTCGAGCCAACGCGGTTTCCCGAGCCCGAAGGGTCAGAGCTTCTGTTGCCATGGTGATGATAGGGGTCTAGGTACGGGTGCCGGAACCGGTCGAGCCCCGGTAGATTTGGTGCACGCAGGATGTGGGACAAGCGACATGCGGTCTGGAGAGGTGCAGCGGCGTGCGTACGGGCAGAGTGGTGCGGTTTGACGAGATGCGGGGCTTCGGGTTCATCGCCCCGGATGACGGCGGGGAGGATGTGTTCGTCCACGCAAACACGTTGGGCAGCGACAAAGGATTGCTGACGCCCGGAGTCCCGGTGGAGTATGAAGCGGTGGAGAGCGATCGCGGGGTAAAGGCGCTTACGGTTCGGGTGCTCCGCAATGGGGCCGCCCTGCCAGCACAGGGCACGGGACCGGTACGTGTCGAGAATGGCACGACGGCGACTACCACCCACTCTCAGCCCGGCAAGAGCGACGACGATGACGGGCTGTGTGACGTGCTCTCGGAGCGGGCCTTTCTCACTGAGGTCACCGAGGCGCTAATCAACTCGATGCCGGACCTCACTTTGGCGCAACTGGCCGAGATCCGCCGCCACATGCTGGCGCTGGCAGATCGCCACGGCTGGGTAGACAGCTAGCGAAATACGAATGGGTGTGGAATGCCCGGGTGGCCACGGCCGCACCGGGTATCCCGTGTCGCACCCCTGAGGTGTCGTGGTTGACAGTAGTTCATTGGCGTCGCTGAATTTGTTTCGCTGAACAGACCAGCGGATGTGGCGTCCGGTCGTTGTGTCGAGACAAGTCAACTGCGTAGAGCTTGAGGTGCGCGATGCGTGTGGATCTGGCGCGAAAGATAGGGGCTCCTGCGGGCGGCGTTACGCGGTAGCGTGCCCTCTGTGCGTGGCATCATTCTCGCCGGTGGTACCGGCTCGCGACTGTGGCCAGTCACCCAGGCGATCTCAAAGCATCTGATGCCGATCTTCGATAACCGATGATCCATTATCCTTTGTCTACACTGGTTGCCGCTGACGTCGTCGAAATTTTGTTGATCACCACGCAGAGGACCGGGCGCAGCTTACTCGCCTGCTTGGTGACGGGTCTCGGCTCGGGCTCCGGATCAAGTACGCAATCCAGCCCCGTCCGGAGGGCATCGCGCAGGCGTTCGTGATCGGCGTCGATTTCATCGGCTCGGAGTCGGTAGCGCTGATTCTTGGCGACAACATTTTCTACGGCGTCGGCCTGGGCCGACAGTTGGGCCACTGTACCGATTTGCTCGGCGGACGAATTTTCGCTTATCCGGTCGCTAATCCTGAGGCGTACGGAGTGGTGGAGTTTGATCAGAGCGGCCAGGCGCTCTCCATTGAGGAGAAACCGGATAAACCCAAGTCGCAATACGCGGTTCCGGGGCTCTACTTCTACGACAGTCCAGTGGTCGAAATCGCCCGTGGGCTGACCCCGAGCGCCCATGGTGAGTTGGAGATTACCGTGGTCAACGAGGCGTACCTGCGGGCCGGCGAACTGTCCGTCAGGGTACTCGACAGAGGGACTGCGTGGCTCGATACGGGGACCTTCGCCTCGATGGCCGCCGCTGCTGAGTTCGTACGGGTGATTGAGGAACGGCAGGGGCTCAAGGTCGGCTGTGTCGAGGAGGTGGCCTGGCGGCAGGGGCTGATCGACGACGACCACCCATGCTGGTGTTCACGTCATAGATGACGCGCTTGTCCGTGACAAACTTTTCCAGCATTTCTCGGGACCGGGTGACACGCTGGCGGGCTTCCCGGTCGAGTGACACCACTGTGGGGCTGGTCGCCGCCGATTCAAATTCATCCAATCGTACCCGTCGATCGCCGAATAAAGTGAGTTCCATGCGATCCACTTTTCGGTTACGGGGGCGAGGCACGTTTTCAGTCAAACCAGCCGTAGGCGTAGCGGCTAGCACGATCCACCCCTAGCCAGCCCCGGGGCCGCCCCCTAACCCACCTCCACCCCTTGAGCGCGCGCCGCTGCCGGCCGCGGTGTTCGTTGCCCGGTACTGACTTCCCCCGGTGGTCATTACGTCACGATCGGATGGACACGTATGCACTGAAGCAGAGGTGAGGCGTAGATAGACCGTAGGCGGGTATGGGCGCTCGGTGAGCGTCAGCGACGTGGCGCGGCTCTACCACCGCGAGACCAGCCAACGTCCCGGGAACGGCCTGCGGGCGGGCCTTTCCGGGTTCGTTCCGATGGATCCGGGCAACCGGCCCGAGTCGTTCAAGCGATACCCGCAGGCGCGGATCCATCCCCTTATCCAGGATCTACCGGCGCGGGGAGCGCCGGCGGCTGCGGCGCTGTCCGGACGGGTTCCACCCGACGGCACGGTGGACCGTGAACTCCTCTCCCGGCTGCTGTTCTTCTCCGCCGGCGTCACCCGGGTGGCCGCGGGGGCGGGCGAGACCGTCTGGTTCCGGGCCGCCGCGTCCGCCGGCAACCTCCACCCGCTGGAGGTGTACGTGGCGGCTGGTGACCGGAGCGGGTTGGACGCCGGGCTATACCACTTCGCCCCGGACGTCTTCGGCTTGGAGGAGCTGTCCCCGGGGGACTGCCGGGCGTTGGTGGCCGAGGTTGTCGCCGACCCGCAGGTAGCGCAGAGCCCGCTCGTTCTCATCATCACCGGCGTCCCGTGGCGCACCGCCTGGAAGTACGGCGAGCGGGGGTGGCGCCACGTGTATTGGGACGCGGGGACGCTGCTCGCCAACCTCCTCACGGTCGCCGAAGGCTACGCGCTGCAGGCGAAGGTCCTGCTCGGTTTCATCGACTCCGCCCTGTGCCGCCTGCTCGGCATCGACGGCGTGGCGGAGTTCCCCGTAGCGGTTGTCACCGTCGGCGGGGCCGTCGCCTCAAGCAGGGACGGCGGGTGCCGAGAGCCGGAGCCAGCCACGACTGAGCTGCCGTCCGCACCGGTCGAGTTTCCCTTGAGTACGCGCCTCCAGCAGGCCGGAAACCTCTCCACGGCCGAGCAGGTGGCGGCCTGGCGGGCGGCGGCTGCCGCGGGACTGCCCCAGGCTCAGGGCAGCGTCGCCCCGCCAGCCGCAGCCAACACCGAGCCGATCGAGTCCGTGGTGCTGCGGCGCGGCTCAACCCGCCGGATGCGCCGGGACATCGCACCGACGGAACTGCTGCACTGGCCGATGGCGTTAGCCACCCGACACCTGCCCGCCGATGCGATACCGCACGGGGCAACCCTGCTTTCCCACCGGATCGCGGTCCACGCCGTGCAGAACATGACCGCCGGGCTGTACCACTGGGTTGATGGCGTGGCGCAGCTGCACCGGGCCGTGCCGGAGAGCGAGGTACGGCAGTTGAGCCGGCGCCTGTGCCTGGACCAGCCGCTCGGCGGCGACTCGGCGTACACCGACTTTGCCTGCGTCGACCTCGATCAGGTGCTGGGCAGGTACGGCGACCGTGGCTACCGCCTCGCCCAACTGGAGGCGGGCGTGGCCGCGGGGCGCCTGCAGTTGGCGGCGTTCACTCTCGGGCGCGGCGGCACCGGGCTGACGTTCTTCGACCAGGAGATCTCGGCCGTGTTCGACACCCCGGCGGCGTGCATGCTGACCATCTCGATCGGAACCCCTGCCTACCGGGCGAAGCCGGGCGGCCCGCCGGGCCGTCCCACCCAGCTCACCGGTTGACCCGGCAGCTGGCGTTCGTGCTGTTGCGTCGCTCAGCAGTCACACGCGGATTGCCGGTGGCGGTGTTCATCGCCGCCGGCAGCGGGAATGCAGGGAAGCAGCTGGGGCGGCAGTGTCTGCAGCTGGACCGGATCGGCGGGCCGATGCCACGAGTGGAGGGGATGCCGATGCATCGCTACTACGGCTGGGTGTGGCCTATGTGGGGTGTGATGATGCTGTTCTGGCTGCTGGCGTTGGCGGTCGCGGTGTCGCTGGCCGCCCGCCACGCCAGATCGCGTGGCGACGGTGACGGCACGGGCACGGCACGGCAGATCCTCGCCGAACGGTACGCCCGTGGTGAACTGGACGCCGACGAGTATCACCGCCGGCTGGATAACCTGCGCTGACCCTGCGAACGCCTGGGCTCAGCGTTTGCCGTAGAAGCGGCGATGCAGGTCGTGGACCTGCTCGGCGAGTTCGGGCACCGGCCCCTCGACAAGGATGTGGGGCGCAACTTCCTGGATGGGCAGGGTACGGACGGGTGGCGGGGGCACGCCCAGTTCGGCCAGCCAGGCCGCCAACTGCTCGGATGAACTCACGTACACGATCCGGCCGAGGCCAACCCAGCCATGTGCCGCCGCACACATCGGGCAGTGCTCGCCAGAGGTGAAAACCGTCGCTTGTGCTCGTTCCTCAGGGGACATGTTCACTGCCGCCCACCGCGCCAGTTCGAACTCCGGGTGGCGGGTCCGGTCGCCGCCGGCCACCCGGTTGCGATCCTCGGCGAGAACCGTTCCGTCGGCCGCGACCAGCACCGAACCGAACGGCTCGTCGCCCTGCTCCAACGCCTCGGCGGCCAGTTCCACGCACCGCCGGAGGTGCCGCAGCTCCGTGTCGTCCATCATGAAATCTCCTACGAGTCGGCACGAGTCTCTCAGTCGTGACGGTGCCTCGTCATCTGTTTCGCATCGTTGGGGCCCAGCCTAGCGATATATCACCGTCAGGTTTCTGACACTGTCGTTCTTGGCCTCTCGAAGGCGTGCTCGGTTGAGCGCGGCCCGGCGACCGATTTGGTCGGTTGCGCGGATAGGGCAGGATGGGGAACCACGAACAACGCCTGAAGGAGTTTTTTTTGGAAATCACCGGCTGGTTCACAGCCATCATCATTGGCCTGATCATCGGTGCCCTGGGTCGGCTCGTCGTGCCCGGCAAGCAGAAGATCCCGATCTGGCTCACCGCGGGCATCGGAATGATCGCCGCGGTCCTCGGTACCTTCGTCGCCGGGATTCTCGGCGTGGCCAACACGCGTGGCGTGGACTGGATCGAGCTGATGATCCAGGTGGGCTTCGCCGCGGTCGGGGTGTCCATCGCCGCGAAGAGCTACGGTCGCAACTCCCGCTGATTCCCGGTTCCGCCCGCTGGCACCACGGCGCGTGTGAGCCAGGTGCCGATGCGCTCCAGCAGCGCTGGCGGCGCGGCGCTTCCGGCGTGTCCTAAACCCGGCTCGACCCACAGCTCCTTCGGCTCGCCGGCGGCGGCGTACAGCGCGTGGGCATGCTCCAGCGGGAAGTAGGTGTCGGCGTCGCCATGGACGACCAGCAGCGGGGCGGGCGAGATCCGGTCGGCGACGGCGTGCGGTGGTGCGGGCGGCGGGTCCCAGCCGCCCGTGGCGATGCGGGTCCGCAGGGCGAGGCGGCAGACGAGCCGACCGACCGGGCGTTCGATCACCCAGTGCACCCGACGCATCGGGGGAGTGCCCCGGTAATACCAGCGGCTTGGCCCGCTCACCGCGGCGACCGCGGCGACGGTGCCGTGCTGGGCAGCGTGGCGTACGGCTACCGCCGCGCCCATCGAGAAACCGAGGGTCGCCACGGCTCGGTATCCCAGTTTGTGCGCCCAGTCCACTGCCGCCGCCAGGTCGAGGATCTCCTGGTCGCCCACCGTGGACGCCCCACCCGAGCCGCCGTGCCCCCGAAAATCGAAGGTCACGACACCGGCGTGCCTGCCCAGCACCGTGACCGTGCGGCGCATCGCTGGCCGACGCCAGGAGCCGGTGAACCCGTGCGCGACCACGATCGCCAGGTCAGGCGGACCCGAGTCGTGGTGGGCGTCGATACGTACGCCGTCCTCGGCCCGCAGTGCAGCGCGGCCGGTCATGCGGTCAGGCAGGAACGCGGGGGCAGTAACATGCTGCCCAGCCTTCCATGCCGCCTCAGTTGCATGCCCCGCGCCCACCATTCTTGCGCTGTGCGGGGATGCACACGCCGTGTCCCGCCCCGGATCGGTGTCTTGACGTGGAGGAAGAGGCGCTACCCTGCGGCCATGAACGTCGCGGACGACGGCGAGCGGGTGGCCGCGTCACTCGCGCACTGGCTCGAACGGCTTACCTTCGTGGACCTGACGGCCGATGAGGTGACCGCCCGGATCATCGAGTCGACGGTTGAGTGGGCAAGTGGTGAGGGCTGGCGGGTCTATCGGCGGGCTCCCAGCGTGCTGCCGTTGCCACCGCCGCTTTCGCGGCAGCATTCCGTACTCGATGTCGCGTGTGCGAGGCCTGCTGGCCAGCCCATTGCCATTGAGATCGACCACACTCACCGGCGCCGCACCATCGAAAAACTGGTGGCGGAGGCGACCGCCGGCAGAATCCCGATCTGGGTGCGCTGGGGCGTGGGACGTTTCATCGCACCACCACCACCGATCCATATGGTCACCTGCGAGGTGACGCGTCGTAATGGTTCGGCGGGGCAGGGGCGTCTCCACACACGGATGCCGGTCAACGACCGGCTGCCGCCGCCACACTCTGTCGAGGGCACAGGCATCGCAACCGTGGTTGCGCTGCCGATACCGTTCATGGCTTCGGAGCAGCCTGAGTAATCGGACCCTCCGCTGTCACCTGGTTTGGGCCCGGCACATCCTATTCGAAGCGGGACGGGTCCCCGGCGCCTCGGCGAACGATCTCAGGCTCGGCCTGCGATAAATCGATCACCGTGGTCGGCACCGTGCCGCACTCGCCAGAGTCGATCACGGCGTCGATCACATGGTCGAGCCTTTCCTTGATCGCCCAGCCCTGCGTCATGGGTTCGGTCTCGTCGGGTAGGAGCAGGGTGCTCGACAGCAGCGGCTCGCCCAGTTCGGCCAGCAACGCCTGCGCAACGGCGTGGTGGGGGATGCGGACGCCGACGGTTTTCTTTCTCGGGTGCAGCAGCCGGCGCGGCACCTCCTTGGTCGCCGGCAGAATGAACGTGTAGCTGCCCGGAGTCACCGCCTTGATGGAGCGGAACAAGGCGTTGTTGATCTGGACGAACTGACCGAGCTGTGCGAAGTCCTTGCATACCAGGGTGAAGTGGTGCCCGCTGCCGAGTTGGCGGATTTCTCTGATCCGATCGATGCCGGACTTGTTGCCGAGTTGGCATCCGAGCGCGAAGCATGAGTCCGTCGGGTAGGCGATTAGCCCGTCCCGGCGGATGAGGTCGACCACCTGGCTGATCATGCGAGGTTGCGGGTTGTCGGGATGCACATCGAAGTACTTGGCCATGCCTGGCAGCTTAGAATCCGGCGCTCCGGCCGGTGGGTGCTCTCCTTCAACGGTCGCTGGCCTTGAATTGCCAGTGGTTCCGGTCATCTGGCGAGCTGCCGGAGCACGGTGGTGTCGGTGATCTTGTCGTCGGCAGCGAGCATGATTGCCTTGGACAGGATCGTCGACATCATGGGGTCGTCGTCGAATGGCAGGTGGAGCCGGCCGGTGCGTTCGCGTGCTGGGACTATACAGAGGTAGGCGTCGTTGGGCTCCATCATGATGTTGCCGGATCCGAGGTGTATCCGGTAGCTACGGAGGTTCCCGCGGACCCGCAGGAACCGATCCGACAGGTCCACTCGATCCGCGATCTTCATTCTTGGTAGCAGCCGAGCCAGTGCGTCTCGGCGTACCTCCGCCGACGGGGTCAGCTCACCCATGACGGCGCTCTGCCAGTAGGCCTGGAACCGGTCCTCACCGCGGTCGGCCCACTGCGGGTCGGTGGCGATCGAGGTGACGCCGACGAACAGATCCACGTCACGCATGGCCTCGGTGAAGACCAGCGGTGGAACGTCAACGACCGGCGCGGACTGCCAGGTCGCGCCGTCGCGCCGGGCGAAGCGTACCTGGTCGGTGGAGCAGTACCGGACGTCGTAGCTGAGTCGATCCTCGGTGTCGACCAGCTGGTGGTGGAAGGACGCCCGCCACGCACCGCCGCCGAACAGCTTGGTGGCTTCGCTGTCGTACCCGCCGTCCCAGGTGCCGAGGTAGCTGGCCTGCCAGCCCCGCACGCGCATGAGCGCGCTCGCTTGGCGGTAGCGCAGGATGTGCGCGGCGAACCGGTTTGAGTAGGCGTGCGTCTGCTCCTCGGCAGGCGTCAGCAGGTAGACCTCCCGGAAAGCCTGTTTGAACGGTTGCGTCAGACCCGCGGCGAGCACGTGCTCACGCCACGCAAGCACCTCGTCTCTGCTGGCTCGGATGGGATGCCACAGCCTGATCCGGTCGCCGCGAAGGGTTCGGCCGTCGCGGCTGACCGTCGTCCATCCGTCGGCGTCCTTCCGGGGCAGGCCCGCCGACCACCGGTGCCCGTCGGTGCTGGTCTCCCACAGCAGCCGCCGTCCGTAGGTTCCGGTGACCGGGTGGTTCAGGAACCGGGACACCCAGTCCGAGTACGCCCACGTGCGCTCCTCGGACAACAGTCCCTCCACCCGCTGGCGCTCGGCCACCAAGGTTGTGCTGACACGTTTGACCAGATCACGTAGCTGTTTCAGTTGGTCGCCGTGCGCCTGTTTGACTGCGGCCGGGATGCCTTTGAGTGGGGCACCCCCACGGGCAAAGGTCAGGCGCGCCTTCTCGCCCACGACCTCGACCGTCGCCTCGTACGGCCCCACCTGTGCGCGCAGCCGCCCGTCTGGGCTGAGCCCGTGGTCGTCGACCGCGAGCTCCATCACCTCGCTGAGTGACCACCCGCGCAGCACGCCGAGGCGGGCCAGCGCTGTCTGAACTCGGCGCTGCACCGCCTTGTTCTTCACCGTCATGGCCAGCCTTGCCAGTATCTGCACCGATGCGTCGCCGCCACGGTCCGGCAGCAGTTGCACGGCCGCGATCGCCGTGCGCTGGGCGTGGGGGAAACCGGAGGCGTTCCGAGGTGCTGCCGCCGCAGTGGCAGCGACTCGTGCCAACAGGTCCGTCGCCCCGTCGTCAGACTGCCGCGATAGCGCCCACGCGAGTCCGCGGATGAGGCGGTCCGAGTCGTCATGCACGGACCGCCCGTGTGCGGCGAACGCTTCGAGGACCGCGCGAACGACCTCGGCGCTACCCTCTGCTGTCGCGAGGTGTTCATCGAGTCGCCGCAGCCATTTCGGCGGCGCCGTGGGCTTGTCCAGCGAGGCGCAGTGCGCCAGCAACTCCGGCACACCCGGTGCCGCGAGGACGTCACTCAGCTCAGCACGGACCAACGGCCCGAACTCGTCACCGCCATGCAACAACCAGGACGGCACGCGGCGACCGGTGGCGCGATCGAGTGCCTGCCCGATGAGCGTGATGGCCCGTCGCCGAGGTTCCGCTGCCAGGAAATGGTTGCCGGCGAGTTCGTTGAGGAGGGCGGAAAGGGCCGGCACCAGGTCGGCAAGCTCTGCGGGAGCCAAGCGCGCGGCTATCACGGCCGGCAGCTCTACGTGAGCGGCGTCCTCGTAGGTGTCTCCGCGTCCGGCAGCCTCCAAGCACCACACGAGGTCCGCCCGCGTCCAGGGAAGGCCCCCGTGGGCAAGACTTCGCAACACGTAGTTCAGCCCTGTGGGCGTCGAACTGGTCGCCGCCTCCAGGTGCATGGCCAGGGCGGCGCGGCGACGGTCCTCGACCGACCACAACTCGACGGCGGCCCACTCGGGCGCGCTGGTCGCCGAGGATCCCCAGTAGTAGTACGAGGTCGTCGTCCGGAGAAGAGCCCTGACCCGGGCATCAGCCTCAGCGAGTCCGGCTTCGACCTGCTGACGGTCCGCTTCCGTCAAGCCGGGGAGCAACTCCGCCCAGTCGCCCACGTCAGCCACCCACCAGCGGGACGAGTCGTACGAAGGCCACATCCGGATCGCCCTGTAGGTCGATCTCCTCGTCCAAGTCCTCGACCTGGCGGTCACCGACCAGCAGCACGAAGCCGTTGCGGGCGAAGGCAGCGCAGGCCGCGTCCGCCTGCTGCTCCCAGTCCAGCCGCCTGCCCCGGGTGACCCGATAGCCGTTCAGCGTCGCCTCCGTATCGGTCGGCTGAACCAGACCGCGGAAATGCTCGGCCTGGTTGGCGTTGAACCGCGCGACTTCCTCGCGCACGCGCAACCGGACCAACTCCCGGGCCGAGATGCGGTCCGGCAGGCCCGTCAACGGCCAACAATCGACGGCTCTCCCGGTCGCTGTCTCATCCCGAACCATCACCGTGGCCATGCCGCATGCTCCTTGTCTCGAGGTGCGCGGCATCATGACACGACCATCCGACGAATTTGGCTCGGAGCTGCGTCTGTTGTTCACCGCCGACCTAGACCGGCTCGACGTCGACCGGGCGCGCACCACCCAACTGCTCGGCCTCTACGACCTGTATCTGCAGGCGAAGGTGTCTCGCGGCGCAATCGGCGAGCGGGCCGAGCGGTTGGCCGCGCACCACCGGGTGAACTTTGCCAAGGTCGACTTCATCGACTGACCCGGTGCGGCGACGCTCGGACAAAAGGCGCAATTACCCGGTAACGTCAGGGCATGTTTGGCCGCACGTGGGGGGTGGCGCGGTCGCTGGCCATGTACCACGGCGTACCGGGCCAGCACCGGCGGATGCTGCGGCTCTACCGGGAGTTTCTCGGCCCGGGGGACCTCGGCTTCGACATCGGCGCCCATGTCGGCAGCCGGGTGCGTGCCTGGCGGCGGCTGGGGGCACAGGTGATCGCGGTCGAGCCGCAGCCCGACTGCCTGCGCTTCCTGCGTCTCTTCTTCGGTCGTGACGACGGCATGACGATCGTGCCCACGGCGGTCGGGGCCCGGGCCGGTCGGGCGCGGCTGGCCCTCTCCAGCGCGACGCCGACGGTGTCGTCGATGTCGCAGAACTGGATCGAGTCGGTTACGGCGGACCGTCGGTTCGCCCGCATCCGGTGGGACCGCTCGGTCGAGGTGGAGGTGGTGACCCTCGACGATCTCATCGCGGCCCACGGCGTCCCGGCCTTCTGCAAGATCGATGTGGAAGGCTTCGAGACCGAGGTGCTGGCGGGGCTCACCCAACCCCTGCGCGCGCTGTCGTTCGAATATCTGCCGCCCGCCCACGACGCCGCCCTCACCGCGCTGGACCTCGTGGAGCGGCTCGGCGCGGCCGCCGACGGCTATCACTACAACTATTCGCCGATCGAGACGATGCAATTCGCCAGCCCGCGCTGGCTCAACGCCGCGGACCTGGTACGGCTGCTCGAGAGTTTCCGTCCGCTGGGTCGCTCCGGCGACGTCTACGCCCGCCTTCGACGGCTGTGACCTCAGAAGACCTCGGCTTTGAGATCGCGCAGATCGATGGACGAATCGAGGTCGAGGAGGTGGGCGGCCCGGCTCGCCTTCGCGGCCAGGTAGCCGGCGTTGGCGGGGGAGAGGTGCACCCCGGTCGGCACCTGCTCCGTCAACGCCACCCCGAGCCGGGCGAGCTGCTCGGCTTTGTCCGGGTTGTTGCTCAGCAGGGCGACACTTCCTACGCCCAGGGCGCTCAGCATCTGGGCCGCGGCGCTGTAGTCGCGCTCGTCCTCCCGGTGCCCGAGGGCGAGGTTCGCCTCGTAGGTGTCCAGTCCGGCGTCCTGCAGTGCGTAAGCGTCGAGCTTTCTGTAAAGGCCGATGCCGCGTCCCTCCTGCCGCAGGTACAGCAGGAAGCCCCCCGCGTCCGCGATACGTTCGACCGCCTCGCGCAGCTGCGGCCCGCAGTCGCAGCGTTGGCTGCCGAAGACGTCGCCGGTCAGGCACTCGCTGTGCGGGCGGACCAGCGGCACACCCCTGCCGGCCGGGCAACCGTCGATCGGCCCCGTCCAGTCGCCGAGGCCGAACGCAAGATGCTCCTGGCCGTCCAGCAACCCGTTGAAGGAGAAGACGCGGGCGATTGTGGCGTACCCGTCGGGGAACCGCAGCGGCACCGCCACCTGCGTCCGGATGGTTGCCAGGGGCAGCGTGTTCTTCATGCGTCTCCTCCATCAGGCGGCGTCGAAACGTGCGGACAGGGCGTACCGCAGCAGGACGACGTCGCCGATCTGCTGCACCCGGGCGAGCGTCGCCCGCCGGTCGGGGTTCCAGGGGAACCGGCCGTCGTCAACGAACCGCCGGGCCCGCGAATCGCCGACGAAGAGCGGCGCCACCACCAGTTGCAGCTCGTCGGCGAGGTCGGCCGTCAGAAACTGGGTGTGCAGGGTTCCCCCGCCCTCGATCATCAGCCGCCCCACCCCGCGCGCGTACAGGTCCTTGGTGACTCGGTGCAGATCTACCGGTTGGCCGCCGTCGATGACCGTTGCCGCCCCGTCGAGCTGCTTCCGGGCATCATCCACGGCTGCGCTCGCGCAGTAGACGAGTTTCTCGGTGTCACCCGTGGTGAAAAAGTCCGCGTCCGCGTTCAGCTCCGCCCGGCTGGTTACGGTCACCTTCAACGGTGATGGAGCCAGGCCGCGGGCCACCCGTTCGGCGCGGCGGGCCTGCGAACGCACCAGGAGCCGCGGATTGTCCGCCCTGACCGTGGCCGCCCCGATGAGGATCGCATCGCATTCGGCGCGTACGGCGTCGACCCGGTCGAAATCGGCGTCGTTGGAGAGCAGCAGCCGTTTCTCGGTCGTACCGCTGAGATACCCGTCGATCGACATGCAGCAGCTGAGCAGGGTGTACGGTCGCTCAACCACCGACGGCGCCCTTTCGCCGTACGCGGACTCCCACCCCGCCTCGCCCCCTTCACATCGTCGCGGCAGACGTTTCCGAGGGGGTTCAGCCACAGCCGGTGCGGAGGCTCTCGACTGTGATCTCCGTAGCCAGCCTATCGGTCGGGGTGCGGGCTACCCGGCCGATCCGGGATTGTCCGCAAGATCGGACAGCCGGCACCAAGGCGTGCTGCAGGATGTCGGAGACGAGTTCCGACGTGACCGCCCAGCCGGTGAGTGTGATCCGGCGATCGCGGGCCGATCGTCTGAGCTGCTGCCGCAGGTCGGCGTCGTTGAGCCAGCGGTCGAGCGCCCCGGCCAACGCTGACGGGTCGTCCGGCTCCACCAGCAGGCCCGGCCGGCTGCCGTCCGGTGCCCGGCCCAGGGTTTCGGGCAACCCGTCCGCCGCCGTCGCCAGGACGGGGATCCCGCGCGCCAGCGCCTCGGTGACCACCATGCCGTACGTCTCGCCACGCGACGCCAGCACCAGCACGTCCGCGCAGGCGTAGCGGGCGTCGAGGTCGGGACCGGTACGCGGGCCGGGGAAGTGGAGACGGCCGGCGAGCCCGTACGCCAGCGTTCGCTGCCGGAGACGGTCGACGAATCCTGGGTCCCGGTCCAACGCGCCGACGCAGACGCAGTTCCATGGCCGGTCCGCGACCCGGGCCAACGCCGCTATCAGCAGGTCGTGTCCCTTCTGTGGTGTGACCGTAGCGACGCAGAGCAGCTCTGTGCCGGCGTCCGACCCGGGCGACAGGGGCGCGGTATCCACCCCTGGCACAGCGACGTGCACCCGCTCGGCCGGCAACGCGTACAGCTCACCGAGCCGCCGCCGCGTCCAGAAGCTGGTCGTGATGATTGCGGATGCGGCGTTGAGGGCTACGCCTTCCCGGTGGCGCATCTGCACGGTCTCGTCGCCGAGCAGCATGTGCACCAGGACAACGAGGCGGAGCCGTCGGGCCTGCGCCGTCAGCACCTCCGGCGCCGGCGCGGCGACCAGGCCGTCCAGCAGTACGACGGCGTTGTCCGGCAGGCTCGCGAGGACGTGGGCGAGCTTGATCTGCTCCGACCTGCCCGGTCGTGGCCAGGCGCCGTGGATAGCGTGCTCGCGTACCGACCAGCCCTGGGTGGCGAGGCCCCGGCAGATCCGCCGGTCGTAGACGTTGCCGCCACTGGGCGCCGTCGGGTCGTCGATGTCGTTGGGCAGGACGACGTGGACGTCGCTCAAAGCGAGCGCTCGTAGCTCGCCCACGCGACGTGCGACTCGTGGAGTGTGACGGTGATCCCGCTCAGCCCGCGGGCGTTCTCTCCGAGGGCGCCGGTGTGTACGCGTTCAGCGAGACGGTCGGCGATCACCCGGGCGAGCGCTTCGGTTGTCGTGTTCATCCCGGCGAAGTCGGGCTCGTCGTCGAGGTTGCGGTAGTTGAGTTGGTCGACGATGGCTTTCAGTACCCCGGTGGCCCGGCCGATGTCGACCACAAGGTTGTCGGGGTCGAGTTCGGCGCGCCGAAACGCCGCGTCAACGACGAAGGTCGCCCCGTGGAGCCGCTGGGCGGGGCCGAAGATCTCGCCGCGGAAACTGTGGGCGATCATCATGTGTTCGCGGACGGTCAGGCTGAACATCGGTTTACTTCTCGTGGTAGGTGACGAGGTGGCAGAGGGTGGGACGTGCGCCTGCTGCCAGTTGGGCGAGCACCTCGGGTAGCTGTTCGAAACGGGATTCGCCGGTGATCAGTGCGTCGAAGGCGGGTTCGCGGAGCAGGTCGAGGGCGAGCGCCAGGCGGTCGGCGGGGGTGCGGTTCGCCCTGCGTGCCGGCGAGATGGTGCCCACCTGGCTGCTGCGGATGCTGAGGCGGCCGGAGTGGAAGGAGTCGCCCAGAGCGAGGTTGACCTCGCGATCCGCGTACCAGCTCAGTTCGATGACGGTCCCCTCCGGGCGCAGGAGTTCCAGCGACCGCTGCAGCCCGGCGGAGGTTGCGCTCGCATGTACAACGAGATCGCGCCCCCCGGTGGCCTCCGACGGCAGCGCAAAATCCACGCCGAGCGCCTCCGCGACGCGGCCCCGATCGGGTTCGGCGTCGATCAACTGGACCCGGGCGCCGGGGAACCGGGCGAGGAGGCCGGCGACGCAGCAGCCGACCATGCCGGCGCCCATCACCGTGATCCGATCGCCGATGAGGGGGGCGGCGTCCCAGACGGTGTTCACCGCGGTCTCCATGGTGCCGGCCAGCACGGCCCGCGCCGGTGGAACGTCGTCGGGGACGGTCACCACGGCGTCGGCTGGGACGACATAGGCGGTCTGGTGCGGGTGCAGGCAGAAGACGGTGCGGCCGAGCAGCCTCGACGGGCCGTTCTCGACGACGCCCACATTGAGGTAGCCGTACTTCACCGGTCCTGGGAAGTCGCCCTCCTGAAATGGTGCCCGCATCGCGGTGTACTGGCTGGCGGGCACGCGCCCCTGGAAGACCAGGGTCTCGGTGCCGCGGCTGATGGCCGAGTGCAGGGTACGGACGAGGACCTCGTCCGAGCTGGGTTCGGGCAGCATGGTCGATCGGATCTCGCCCGCACCCGGCGAGCGCAGCCAGAACGCGCGGGCGTGGCGCACATGACTCTCCTTCCGGCCCTGGAGTGAACCCGAACCGCGGCACGTACGGCCGGTGCACCCATGGTCACACGAAGGGACGGCGCCCGCGGTTGTTTGCGGGGCTGGGGAGCTGTGGCTGACGGGATGACCAGTTGAAGAGGTCTTGCAGTGCCTGAGCGACATTCAGCAGGACATCGTCGGCGTGCGGTGCAGCGGTGAGCTGCACCGCTAGCGGAAGACCCTGTTCGGTGAACCCCACCGGTACCGAGATCGACGGAAAGCCGAGGTAGTTGAAGGTACGCGTGTAGAAAAGGAGATCTTTGGTGTTTCTGCTCAGGCCGGGGCTCGACGGTGGGGGGAGATCGGTGAGCTTCGGTGCGGCACTCGGCGCGACGGGGGTCAGGACGACATCGACATCAGTGAAGGTTTCAGCCATGGCGCGACGGATCGCAACCGATCGGTAGCGAAGAGCGTCAACGTAGGTCCCGGCACTGAGGAGTTGGCCGACTCTCAGCCGGGTTCGGGTGCCGAGCTGATAGGCCCCGGCGTGATCGTGCAGCAGGCGCCCGTGCAGCGCCGCGGCTTCGCTCGCGGTGACGACGGCGGCTGCGGTATCGCAGGCCGGCATATAAGCCAGTTCGGTCTCGACGAGAGCTGCGCCGAGGTCACCAAGGGCCTTCTCCGCGATGTGTAGGCCCGCCAGTGCGTCCTCGTCCGCGACCTGCAGATGGACATCGGTGGGACGACCTATCCTCAGGCCTGCCGGGGGGTGCGGGGTGTCGGCCCTGCGGGGCCGCACCCGGCTCAGGGTGTTGCCCAATAGGGCGTGGTAGGCCTGGCGCAGCAGTTCAACGTCTGTGGACAGCAGGCCGACAGTGTCCTGAGAAGGTGACAGGGGCACGATGCCCGCGGTCGAGACCGTGCCGAACGTCGGCTTGAAGCCCAGGACGCCGCACCAGGCGGCCGGTAGCCGCACCGAGCCGCCGGTGTCCGTGCCGATTGCCAGCGGCACGATCCGTGCGGCCACCGCGGCGGCCGCGCCGCTGGAGGAGCCGCCCGTCGCGTGTTCAAGGTTCCATGGGTTGCGGCAGTCCCCCAGGACCTCGCTGCGGCCGGTGGCGGCATAGGAGAACTCGTCGAGGTGCAGCGTGCCGATCGTCACCGTGCCGCTCCGGCTCAGGATGCGTTCGACGTCGGCCCGTGCCGTGGGTTGGGCGAGTTTCACCCGCGATCCGGCACCCGGGATGCGTCCGGAGACGACGAAGGCATCCTTGTATGCGACCGGGATACCTCTCAGTTGCACCGGTGCAGCGGAATCGGCATCACTCTGGTCCACCGCGGCCAGTTGTTCTGCCCGGTCACCGGCAGTGTCGTCGATGGTCACAAAGCAGTTGATCCACGGTTGCCAGGCTCGGGCTTTCCGTAGTGCCGCGACGGCCGGCAGGCCTGTCATTGGCCACCCCGCTGAAGCAGGTTCATCCAGTCCGACGGGTCATCGGTCATCTGCAACTCGCGCCGCAGTTCCGCAATGGTGTTGGTGAACTCGGCCGCAATGGCGTGCGCCATCTCTTCCGAAGCGACAAGGTTACGGTCGTCCACGTTGAGCCCTTTCGGCGTGCTGTCGATCATGGCGTCCTGCTCGCACCGCCTTCAACCGAAGCCTGGATCACGGTCCTCTTCCCTCCATCTCTTCTTCCGTCCTGGTATTAGTCCGTGGTCGCTTCTCCCGGCCGGGAGGTTGCCCGCGGACGTGGCGGTGACACGGCAACTCCTGCCACGCCGTCGGTCGGCGGCATGACGCAGCTCAGAACGTCGTACACGTGGCGTGAGGCAACCTCGGCAGCGGTGATGTCGTCCCGCTGCCTGATCGCGTTCGCGATGACGACATGCTGCTCGGCACACATGATGGAGTCCCCACCGCTCGGAGCGTCCATGGCGCGCAACGCAGCGGTGAGCGCGTAGGCGTTCTCGGCCAGGCGTTGCAGCTCGTGGTTTGTGGCCGCTTCCCAGACGAGGGCGTGGAATGAGTGGTCCAACTCCCTGAAGCTCGTGGCGTCATATCGGCGGGCCGCCTCCAGAGAACTGCTGGCTGCGATTTCTATCTCGTCGCGCTGCGGGCTCGTCGCCCGCTGAGCGGCGAACCGTGCGGTGGCGGACTCAAGGACTGAGCGGACCTCGTAGGCCCGGACCACCGCTTCTCGGGTGGGCTCGATGACCTTCATTCCTCGGGTCGCCAGGGCCTGCACGAGCCCGACTTCCCGCAGACGCAGCAGGGCTTCCCGAACGGGGGTCTTGCTCACGCCAAGGTCCTTGGCTAGCTGAGCCTCAGTCACCGTGCTGCCGGGAGGAAGAACCTTTCCGACGATCGCACCGCGTATGGCGTTGTACACCTGCTCCGACAGGCTCTCGGGTCGTTCTTGAAGACCCGGTAGGTGACCGTTCAACAAGCCCCCAAAGGTGATGGCGCGCCATTCGTATACCGTATCTGACAGGGCGCGGACGCTGTCAAGACAGGGAGCTTACTGCTTCTC
>DASULK010000133.1:0-9568 GCA_036278255.1 Micromonospora sp. | reverse complement strand
ACCACATCGCCGCCGACGGCTGGTCGCTCCGCCCACTCGTCACCGATCTCACCACCGCCTACACAGCCCGCCGCACCGGCCACGCCCCAAACTGGCGCCCCCTGCCCGTGCAATACGCCGACTACACCCTCTGGCAGCAGGTCGACGACGCGGACCTCGACTACTGGCGCGCTACGCTGACGCGGCTGCCCTGCGAGATCGCCCTGCCCGCCGACCGGCCCCGCCCAACCGAGCGCAGCAGCCGCGGCGACACCGTCGTGCGCCAGCTCCCCGCCGAACTGCACCGCCTCCTGCTGGAGGTCACCCGCAGCGAGCACGTGACACCGTTCATGGCCGTCCAGGCGCTCACCGCAGCGCTGCTGGCCCGCCTCGGTGCCGGCGACGACGTACCGCTGGGCACCCCGGTCGCCGGGCGCGGAGACCCAGCCCTCGACGACCTCGTGGGCTACTTCGTCAACACGCTCGTTCTGCGTGCCGACCTGTCCGGCGACCCGACGCTGCGGGAGCTTTTGCGGCGTACCCGGTCGACTACCATCGACGCGTTCGCCCGCCAGGATGTGCCGTTCGAGAAGGTTGTTGAGGCGCTCAACCCGCCCCGCGTCCTCGGCCGGCACCCGCTGTTCCAGGTCATGGTCGCCCTGCATAACACCGACGGCCACGGGACGCACGACGCGGACGGCGCGATTGAGCTGCGCGCCGTCGATACCGGCACCGCTAAGTTCGACCTCAGCATCGATTTCATCGATCGTCGGGACGGCCGCGAGCCGGCGGGCATGGACGTGTACTGGCAGTACGCAACCGACATGTTCGACCGCAGCACTGTGGAAGCGCTCACCGCGCGGTTCGAGCGGCTCGCTGCCGCCTGCCTGGCCGACCCGGACCTGCCCGTGCTCGCTGCGGAGGTCCTCACTAACACCGAGAAGCACGACCTGCTCGCGACCCGCCACGGCGACACCGTAGCGGTGCCGGAAGTAACCCTCGCCGGCCTGGTGCAAGCCGCCGCGGCCCGGCACCCGGAGCGCACCGCCCTGATCGTGGACGGCAACGCGGTCAGCTACGCCCAGCTCGACGCCGACGCCCGAGCATGGGCGGCTCGGCTCGCTGCGGTCGGCGTCGGTCCGTGTTCCGTCGTAGCCGTCGCGGTGCCCCGCGGCCGCGCATCCGTCACCGCGGTCCTCGGCGTGCTCTACGCCGGGGCGGCCTACCTGCCCCTCGACCCCGACTACCCGCCAGCACGGCTGTCGTTCATGCTCGCCGACGCTGCCCCAGCGTGCGTGCTCACCATTAACGAACTCGCCGCCGCCTTCGCCGGCCCGCCGGTGCTGCTACTCGACGCACCGCCCACCGCCACCGCCCTGGTACAGAACGCTACGCCCGACGATGGCGCCTACCTGATGTATACCTCCGGCTCGACAGGCCGGCCCAAGGGCGTCCTGGTCACGCACAGGGCGATCGTAAACCAGCTGACATGGCGACAGGCGTACTACCGGCTGACTATGAACGACCGCATGGTGCATCGGACGCCTGCCAACTTTGACGTGTCCGTACTGGAGGTGTTCTGGCCGCTAACCGCCGGCGCCACCGTCGTTGTCGCGGCGCCCGGCGGGCACCGCGACCCGGCATACCTCGCCCGGTTGATCGCCGACGAGCGGGTCACTGTCGCTAATTTCGTACCCGCCCTGCTGGAAGCGTTCCTGTCCGAGCCCGCTGCGGCCGGCTGCACGGGGCTGCGGCACGTGTTCTCCGGTGGCGAGGCGCTCACCCCGGCGCTCGCGGCCCGATGCCGCGCGGTGCTCGGAGTGGCGGCGCACAACGCCTACGGCCCCACCGAGGCTGCTGTTGATGTCACCCAGGCCACCTACGCCGGCTATGAGACGATCGTACCGATCGGCCGGCCCCATTGGAATGTGCGCTTGTACGTACTCGACGTACGGCTGCGACCGGTCCCGGCTGGGCAGCCCGGCGAGCTTTACCTCGCCGGCGCGCAGCTTGCCCGCGGCTACCATCACCGGCCCGGTCTGACCGCATCCCGGTTCGTCGCCGACCCGTACCAGGCCGGGGCGCGAATGTACCGCACCGGCGACCTGGTGCGCTTCGACCGCGCCGGCGAGCTGGAGTACCTTGGCCGCACTGACCAGCAGGTGAAGCTGCGCGGCGTGCGGATCGAGCCCGGCGAGATCGAGGCCGCGCTGCGTGACTGTCCAGGCGTCACCGGCGCCGTCGTGGTCTTGCGCGACGAGCGGCTCGTCGCCTACGTCACCGGTAGCGCGCCCGCCGCCCTGCGCGAGATGCTCAGCGAACGGCTGCCAGCATCCCTCGTCCCGCACGTGTATGTGCGCCTGGAGGCCCTGCCGCTCACCCCGGCCGGAAAGATCGATACCGCTGCCCTGCCGGCGCCGGAGATAGTCGCCGGTCGGGCGCCGCGCAACCCGCAGGAGGCACTCCTGTGCGGCGCGTTCGCCGAGCTCACCGGCGCCGCTGCGGTGACGGCCGAGGACGACTTCTTCGCCCTCGGAGGACACTCGCTGCTGGCCGTGCGACTGGTCAACCGGATCCGCGAAGCGCTCGACGTCGAACTCGACGTCCGTGACGTATTTCGCGCACCCACCCCGGCCGGGCTGGCCGAACTGGCCGGGGCGCGAATCGGTTCGGCGCCTGCTGCCATGCGTCCGCGGCTGACCATCCAACAGCGCCCCGCGCTACTGCCGCTATCGCACGCTCAGCAGCGGCTGTGGTTCCTGCACCAACTCGAGCCCAGCGCTGCTTACACGATGGCCACCGCGCTGCGACTGCGCGGGCCTTGCGATACCGCTGCCCTGCGCGCCGCATTGTACGACGTGGTCATCCGCCAGGAAGCGCTGCGCACTGTGTACCCAGAGGCGGACGGGGAGCTGGTGCAAATCGTCCTGGACCCAACTGATGCCACGCCGGTGTGGATCGAGGAACCGTGCACCCTGGACCGGCTCGCCGAAGCGGTCTCCGCCGCCGCTGGATACGTGTTCGACCTCGCCATCGACCGGCCGCTGCGCGCACATATGCTCACCCTCGCCCCCGAGGACCGGGTGCTTGTGCTCGTCATGCACCACATCAGCGCCGACGGCTGGTCCATGGGGCCGCTGCTGTCCGACCTCGCCGCCGCCTACGCCGCACGCCAGGACGGCGCGGCGCCGCAGTGGACGCCGCTGCCCGTCCAGTACGCCGACTACACGCTGTGGCACCACGAGGTCATGGACAACGTCGCCACCGACCAACTCGCCTACTGGCGAAAGCGTCTTGCCGATCTGCCCGACCAGCTCAGCCTGCCCACCGACCGGCCCCGCCCGGCCCAGCCCAGCCACGCTGGCGGTCTGGTCACCATCACGATCCCGGCCGCTCTGCACCAGCGGCTCGTCGCGCTGGCCCGCAGCCACCACGTAACCCTGTACATGCTGCTGCAGGCCGCCGTAGCCGGGCTGCTCACCCGCCTCGGCGCCGGCACCGACATCCCGCTCGGCTCCGTCGTGGCTGGCCGCACCGACGCCGAACTCGACGACCTCGTCGGGTTCTTCGTCAACACGCTCGTCCTGCGCACCGACACTTCCGGCAACCCCACGTTCGGCGAGTTGCTCGCCCGGGTCCGGGAAACCGATCTCGCCGCGCTGTCGCACCAGGATCTGCCGTTCGACGCGCTCGTTGAGGCGCTCAGCCCGATCCGTTCGCTGGCCCGGCACCCGCTGTTCCAGGTCATGCTAGTGCTGCAGAACCTCGGCGAAAGCGCGTTCGAGCTGCCCGGGATGACGGTCGACTTCGAGCCGATCGGGCACGGCGCAGCGAAGTTCGACCTCACCCTCGTGCTGTCGGAGCGTCCGGGCGAGTCCGGCATCGCCGCGTCGTTCGAGTATGCGAAGGACCTGTTCGACGAGGTCACCGTCGTCAGCATCGCCGCGCGGCTGGTGCGCCTGCTCGATGCCGTCGTCGCCGACCCCGACGTGCGGCTGGGTGACATCGATCTGCTCGACGCTGGCGAGCGCCGCCGGGTCTTAGCCGACTGGCAGGGCGAGACGGTCCCGTTCGACACCGGCCAGACGGTGTGCGACCTAATCGCCGCGCGTGCCGCCGCCGACCCGGACGCCCTCGCCGTCAGCGCCCCCGACGGGGAGCTCACCTACCGATGGCTCGTCGAGCGTGCCGCCGGCGTGGCTCGCCGGCTCGTCACCGCCGGTGTCCGCCCCGGCACGCTCGTCGGGGTGCATCTGCACCGCGGCGTTAACCTGGTCGCCGCGATGCTCGGCATCCTGCAGGCGGGTGGCGCGTACGTGCCGCTCGACCCCGCCTACCCGGCCTCCCGGCTGGCGTTCCTGGTCGCTGACACCGCGATGCCGGTCATCGTCACCGCCTCGGGCATGCCCCGGCTCGGCGATGCCACCGCCGTGCTGGTCGATGATCCCACCCCGCCGCCGGCTGCGCCGGTGCCCGGTGCCCGCCCCGACGGCGTCGCGTACGTTATCCACACCTCCGGCTCGACCGGCACCCCGAAGGGCGTCGTCGTGCGGCACCGCAGCCTCACCGATATGTGCCTTGACCATGCCCGCCGCTACCGCATCACCCCGGCGGACCGCACGAGCCAGATCGCGGCGCAGGGCTTCGACGCCACAGTCTGGGAAATCTGGCCGTACCTGTGTGCGGGCGCCTCTGTGCACCTGCCCGATCAGCAGATCCTCGACGACGCCGACGCGCTGCTGGACTGGATGGTCGCCACCCGGCTCACCGTGTGTTTCCTGCCCACCCCACGGCTGGAGTTGTTACTAGACGGCCCGCGGCTGGCCCTCACCCGCCTACGGTGGCTGTTCACCGCCGGCGACGTGCTGCGCCGCACTCCCGCGCGGGCGCTGCCATTCCGGCTCATGAACCTCTACGGTCCGACCGAATTCACCGTCGTAGCCAGCGGCTGCGAGGTGCCGGTCGGCGGTACGGCCCTGCCGCCGATCGGGCGGCCGGTAGCCAACTGCGCCGCCCTCATCCTCGACGATGCCCTCCGCCCAGTCCCGGTCGGGGTGCCCGGCGAGCTGTTCCTCGCCGGCGCTGGCGTCGCCGCCGGCTACCTCAACCGCCCCGGCCTAACCGCGTCCCGGTTCGTCGCCGCGCCGTTCGGCGGCCCCGGGGAGCGTATGTACCGCACCGGTGACGTGGTGCGTTGGTTGCCCGACGGGCAGCTCGCCTTCGTCGGCCGCGCCGACCAGCAGGTCAAGATCCGCGGCATCCGTATCGAACTCGGCGAGATCGAGGCCGCCATCGCCCAGCACTCGCGCTGCCGGCAGGCCGTAGTTGACGTCGTCACCAGCGTTGGCGGAGTGAAGCGGCTCGTCGCCTACGCCGCAGCCGATGGCATCGACGCCGTCGAGCTACGTCGGCACACTGCCCGGCTGCTCCCCGATTACCTCGTGCCCGCCGCGTTCGTCGTGCTCGACGAGCTGCCGCTCACCCTCAACGGCAAGCTCGACCGTCGGGCACTGCCCGCGCCCGCGTGGGCAGATAGCGGCAGCCGGGCGCCGGCGACGCCGCAGGAGCGGCTGCTGGCCGGGATCTTCGCTGAGACCCTCGGCCTACCCGAGGTGGGCGCGGACGATAGCTTTTTCGATCTGGGCGGGCACTCGTTACTCGCCACCCGGATGATCAGCCGGATCCGGCAGGAGGCCGGGGTCGCACTCTCTATCCGGGCGCTCTTCGCCGCGCCGACGCCCGCGCTGCTCGCCGAGCAGCTCGACTGCGGCACTGATGAGGGGGCTCTGGAGGTCCTGCTCCCACTGCGCGCCACCGGCACCCGGACCCCGTTGTTCTGTATCCACCCGGCATCCGGAGTGAGCTGGGGCTACGCCGGGCTATTGCGTCACCTCGACGCCGATCAGCCGCTGTATGGGCTGCAGGCGCCCGGTTTTGCCGATCCGGCCGCGGCCGGCTCTGGCATTGCCGAGTTGGTCACGCAGTACCGCCGCGAGATCCAGGCCGTTCAAGCGCACGGCCCCTACCGGCTGCTCGGCTGGTCGTTCGGTGGCGTAGTGGCACACGCCCTGGCTTGCGCGCTGCGGGCTGCGGGGGAGGAGGTCGAACTCCTGGCGATCCTTGACGGCTACCCGGCCGTCGCGGACCCAGCCGTGGTGCCGCGTGCTGCCGATGATCCCGCCTGCCTTGCTGACCTGCTCGCCTCCGTCGGCATCGACGCCCCTGGTCCCTTGTCTATCACGGACTTCAACCGGATCGCCGCCGCGGACGGCAGTCCTTTCACGATGCTCGGGCCAGCCGGGATCGCTGCGCTGCCCGCTGTTTTCGCCGCCCACCACAACGCCATGCATACCTACGACAGCCCGCACTACGACGGTGACGTGTTGTTCTTCGCCGCCACTGCCGATCCCGGTCCGCTCCCCGACCCCGGCGCCTGGCGCCGCCACACAGCCGGCCGCCTTGACGTGCATCAGGTCGCCTGCCGGCACGGCGACATGCTCGGTGCCACCCCACTCGCCACCATCGCGCCGGTGCTCGCCCAGCGCCTGCGCAGTGTTGAAGCACTCGTAAAGGAGGAACTCAATGACGCCCGGTGAAGCTCTTATCCGCTGCTACTACGCATGCGTCGACACAGGCGACATCGACGGCCTGGTCAAACTGTTCCAGCCCGACGCAGAGTACTGCCGGCCTGGTTACCCGGTGATGATCGGACACGCCGAAATGGCCGCGTTCTACCGCAGTGGCCGCAAGTTCCGCGGAGGCAGCCATGCCCTCACCGCAGTGCTGGACACCGGCGACCGAGTGGCCGTACACGGTGAGTTCACCGGCGAACTGCACGACGGCACCGGCATGCGCCTGCGCTTTGCGGATTTCTTCGAGGTCGGCGACGACGGCCGGTTCACAAGGCGCGATACCTACTACTTCGCCCCCCTCGGCTGACCGTCGATTATTTATCTCGATACATCCACAAAGGCCGGCTGTCATCTTCTTCACAAAGGAGCCTCCGATGACCATCCTCAGCAAACCACCGGTCCGCCCAAGCATGGCAATGGCGAACCCTGGCCACGGTGACGCGTTCACCGACCATATGGTGACCGCGCACTGGAGCCGCGACCACGGCTGGGGCGACGCAACCCTCGGTCCGCTCACGAACCTCTCCGTGCACCCAGGCATGATCGGCCTGCACTACGCGCAGGTCGTTTTCGAGGGCCTGAAGGCGTTCGTCCAAGCCGACGGCTCCATCGCAGCGTTCCGCCCGCGCGACAACGCCGCCCGGTTTGCCCGCTCCGCGACACGCCTCGCCATGCCGCCGGTGCCGGAGGCCATGTTCCTACGGGCCGTCGAGGATGTGGTCCGTGCGGACGCGGACTGGCTGCTGGACAACCCGCAGCACACGCTTTATCTGCGGCCGCTGCTGTTCGCCAGCGAGACGCAGCTGATGTTGCGTGCCTCCAACGAGTACACCTTCCTGCTGATGGCGTTCCTGGCCGGTGGATTCTTCGGCGACCACGTCGAACCGGTATCTGTGCTCGTCAGCCGCGAATTCACCCGCGCCATGCCGGGCGGCACCGGCAGTGTCAAGTGCGCCGCAAACTACGGCCCGTCGCTGCTCGCTCAGCAGCAGGCCCAGGAGGCCGGCTGCCAGCAGGTCGTCTGGCTCGACGCAACAGAGCGCTGCTACGTGGAAGAGATGGGCGGGATGAACCTTTTCTTCGTCTACGGCAGCGGCGCTGATGCGCGGATCGTCACGCCCCGGCTGACCGGCACGCTGTTGCCCGGCATGACCCGCGATAGCCTGCTGACCATCGCCGCTAAGGAGGGCATCCCGGCCGCCGAAGGCCACATCAGCGTTGATGAGTGGCGGGCCGGTTGCGCATCCGGTGGGATCACCGAGGTATTCGCCTGTGGCACGGCAGCGGTGGTGACGCCGGTCGGCCGCGTGCGTGACCGGGACGGGGACTTTGTCATCGGAACCGGCGGCATGGGACCGGTCACGCGGCGCCTGCGCGCGGCCCTGCTTGACGTGCAACACGGCCGTAGCCCCGACCCCGCTGGCTGGCGCTACCCGATCCGCTGAAGGTCTGCGGCGGTGCCGCGCTGCCTTGGCCCGGCGCCGCCGCGCTATAGGTCGGGTAACCCGGAGGGATCGCACCTGCGGGCTCTCACAGAAGGGACTGCACATAGCTCCTCTGTCAAGCCTCGGGTACGCAGTCGGTGCGTAGGGCCTGGTAGATGACGTCGGATAGGCGTCGTTTCAGCACGCGGAGGGCTTCGAGGGCTCTGTTGCGTTGAGCGTTGGCGTGATCGAGGCAGGCTTGGGCTGTGAAGCCGTCGGATCGTCCTCGTGCATGGCTGCCGCCGAAGTCGGCGTTCGCTGGGTTCCGGTTCCCGCCGGAGGTGATCGTCGTCGCGGTGCGCTGGTATCTGCGGTTCAACCTGTCCTACCGGGACGTTGAGGAACTGCTGGTCGAACGCGGTATCGAGGTCGATCACGTCACTATCTATCGGTGGGTGCAGCGGTTCGCCCCGCTGCTGGCCGACGCCGCCCGATTCAGTCGCCACGCACCAGGCGACAGGTGGTTCGTCGACGAGACCTATGTCAAGGTCAACGGGGTATGGCGGTACGTGTACCGGGCGATCGATCAGTATGGGCAGGGCATCGACGTGATTGTTTCGGCCCGTCGCGACGCCGGTGCGGCCCGGCGGCTCTTCCGGCGAGCACTGTCGACGTTGAAGGTGACGCCGAGCGAGGTGGTCACCGACGCCGCCGCGGTCTATCCCGGCGTGCTGGACGAGCTGATTCTGCAGGCGTGGCACACGTCGAGCAGTACGCCAACAATCCGATCGAGGCTGATCACAGCCGACTCAAACACCGGTTGAGACCGATGCGCGGGCTACGAACGGATAAGACAGCACAGGTGATCATCGCCGGACACGCCTTCATGCAAAACCTACGACGCGGACACTACGAACTCGGTATCGACGCCCCGCCCGCTCTGCGGGTCGCCGCTGCGTTCACCGAACTCGCCCAAACGATCTGACCGCGGACCCGACACCGGTCCAACGCGTCCGCCGATCCCACAACGCAATGGCGCCGTTCCTGACCGCCCAGGCCAAAGGCGTACTGGCCTGCGATTTCCTGCACGTGGACACGATCGGGCTGACCTGCATCTACGTCCTGTTCCTGATGGAAGTCGAGACCCGGCGCGTACACGTCCTCGGTGTCACCAAGCATCCGACAGGGGAGTGGGTCACCCAGCAGGCCCGGAACCTGTTGATGGACCTCGGCGACAGCCGTCGCACAATTCAGGTTCTTGATCCGGGATCGTGACAGCAAGTACATCGCCGCGTTCGACGAGGTCTTTATCGCCGAAGGCATCGAGATCCTGCGAACTCCGCCCGGGCGCCGCGGGCGAACGCGCACGCCGAGCGGTGGGTCCGCACGGTCCGCCGTGAGTGTCTCGACCGGTTGCTGATCTACGACAGGCGACACCTCCTGGCCACCCTCGGGGAGTACGTGGCTCACTACAACGAGCACCGGCCGCACCAAGCCCGGCACCAACAACCACCCAACGCCACCGACATACCG
>DASULK010000132.1:0-24007 GCA_036278255.1 Micromonospora sp. | reverse complement strand
CTCAGACGTTCGATGGGTGCCGCGCGACGAGCTGGACGCGCTACCGATCCACCCGTCAATGCGGCTACGGATCGACCACGGGTACGAGAACCGCCACAAGCCCTACATCGGCTGAGCAGCAAGGTGGACTTCCACCCGCCGTACCGCCTCGACGATCGACGGTTCAGCACGAGCCCAGAAGCGGGTGACGATGTGGCCCGGTCCGTACCGCTGCCGGATCTCGGCTAGCCGGTCGAGCACGTCCAGGTCCTTGCCGTCAGGCCCGGTCGTCATGTCCGCAAACCACAGCACGTCAGCCACCGACGACTGCTCCCGGACAAACTCAGCCGCCAGAACGTCACCGAGCCCGCGTTCATCCGCCTCAAACTGAGCGCAGGAGTGATGAGCAACAAGCGCAGCGATCCGGCGAGGCCACCCATTGGCCAGCAGCCACCGCCCACCATCGAGCGCATGCAGCCCAGTCCGAACGATCTCCGGCGCATACCCGAGATCATGCAGCCAGGCGGCAGCAACAGCTACCTCGGCATCGGCGGGATCGAGAATCCGGGCAACCCGCGCAGCCTTTGCGGCAACAGCCTGAACATGAGTCCACCGACGCGGCAGCGCCGCAGCAAGGTACTGCTCGGCAAGCTGCGCGGCCCGCTCTCCGAGACCATCCACGCGTAAAGCCTATGCGTCCCTAGATGTCCTCACCATCAGCGAGGCATCGCAGCCCGAGGCCGGCCGGCCTGCCGGCGATGTTGTGAGAACTTTCTGTACGTCTTCAAGCGCGCCACGAGGCGCTGCCTTACCAGGGTCTGGCCATGCCTGCCCCAGGCGCGGGCTTTGGGCGGCCGAAGCGTATGACCTGCCTCGTCCTCGAAACAGATCCACGCCGCAGGCTCGGCCGCTAGCTTTTTGCCTGCGCCCACACCTCCCGCCCCCACGTGACGACCTTGTCCTCGTCCCGTTCGACCGGCCGATGCTTGGGCATCTGCGGACTGAACCCGATGCGGTGCAACAGCAAAGACACCCCACGCAGCGTGTACCGGACCCGGAACAACCGTGAGATCAACTCGGACACCCGGGCCAGCGTCCACCGCTGATCCTCCACCCAGCCATAGGCGGCCGGGCCCTCCTCAAGCGCCGCAGCCAGCCGTTCCAGATGCTCATCCGACAACCGGCAGCCCGTACCCGAGGGCCCCTTCGACGCGAGCCCCGCCTCACCATCGGCCAGCCACCGCCGCCGCCACACATACACCGCGTTATGCGACACCCGCAGCCGCCTGGCGATCTCCGCCACCGGCACGTCCTAGGCAAACAAGCCGTTCGGAAGAGCGTCCATCGGAGCGGTAGCCGGGGTGCCTGGTGATGACTAGAGGTATCTGATGCCGGCCTTGGTGATGTGAGCCGCCAGCACGCCGTGAGCCGAGTCGTCGGGCCAAACTTCGACGCGTCCGCTCTCACCCAGAAGATCGTCGCCGGCTACCGGAATGCCTCGTTCCCACTGCGCCGGCCAGCCGTCGAAACGGCGCACCTCGATGAGGCCGCGGGCCACCAACGAGACCAGGCCCGGCCCGAGGACCGCAGCCACCTGCTGCCGTGACGGCGCCTCGGCCCAGCCGAGTTCCCACAGGGGTAGCGGCGAATCTTCCAGAGGACAGAGGACCAGTTCTTCTGCCAGGTCCAGCCCTTCGTCGTCGTCCATGGCACACCATCCTCGACGGATTCTGGAGAAAGCATCCCACCCGAAGGGTGACGCCACCTACGCGGCCGCGGAGCCGATGAATCCTGCCGAGGGACCATCCGCTCACTGCCGCGGCCGTGCGTGTCGGCCTGTCGGGCGGCCGTCACTGTCCGTGCTGCCGTCGGGCACTTTGCTGATCGTGACGTCCGGGCTGGCGTTGAGGCCGACGGCGATCTGATCCGGCAGCGGGTAGACATGTTCGACAGGCAGTTGAGCTGCTGCTGCCTGTTCGTTGCCGCCGCGCAGAAGGTCCCGGACGCGGTGAACGGTGGGGGTGATGTCCGTGACGGCAACCACCCAGTCGTCGACGTACCGGTCGACAGCCTCGCCGGACAACCCAACCTGCAGCGACCGGTACGGCAACGCCTTCAGATGCAGTGACCGTTCCGGGTCCCACTGCACTCGGACTGGGCTGGTCTTCAGTTGCCGCGCCCAGGTCGCCTTGTCGCCGTGCAGGTCTCGGTCGTAGTGACTTAGGCAGGCTCGCGCCAGCGCCCACTCAAATCCCTCCCGCGTGATGTCGATGGACAGCACGCGCTCCTGCCCTGGCTTGGTGGCCCAGCCGCAGCGGTACATCATCCACAGGAAAGACGGCTTAATCCACGTCATCCGGTCCCGCTTGAACGGGGCCACGAAACGGCCGGCTGTCACCGCCGGCAGCGCAACCTGCGGGGGATATGCCTGGTACACGGTGATGGCGTCGGCCGAGTAACGGGCGCGGATCTGACGGGCGGGAACGGACACAACCCGAGCCTCACCGATCGGGACTCGACCGCTCCACCGAGATTCCGCATCCGTGCGAGCACCAGGCCGGAATGAACCTGCGGCGGCATCCGCATCTGCTCGTCGGCCCAGACGATGTCATCCGCGGAGGTGCCCACGCCCGAACGGTCGTCACGGCCAAGAAGTTCTTCCAGGGCGGGGACTATCTCGACCGCTTGCAGTTCCAGGATGATCGCGAGGTCGGCGATGAAGTCCGCAGCATGACGCGCGGGCGTGTCTCCGGCCATGGTGACCGACAGCCGTCATCGCGGTGGTGCCACGACTGCTTCCGCTGCCGTGACGCCACCGCGATGACGCTGGGTCAGAGCTTTTTGGGCCGGAGCGGCACCGCCCGGTTGATGCTATACATGGCGGCCAACACCACTGCCGCCGAGCCGAGCGACACGAGGATTCCGACCTGGTACGACAGCCCGGTCAGGCCGATCTCCTGGGCCAGCCATTCGCCCAGGTACCTATGCCCGGTGCCGGCTTCGGCAATGAAGACGGGCAGGGCCGCCGCCGGAATGAGGAGCGTCCCAATCCAGGCGCCGTAGCGGTAGTAGATCGATCCGATCAGCCCGCCCGCGGACAGGTAGACCAGACCCAGCAGGGCCAGGCTCAGGGTGACACGCAGGCCGTCGCCCAGGGTGTTCACCGGGTACGGGTGGCTCAGCTGGTCGAGGATGCCCTGCCACTTGAAGATTGCCCGCTCAAGTGAGAAGCCGATCGTGGTGGCTGCGGCGAAGGCGGCTGAGACGGCCAGCGCAAACCCGGCCCCGGCGAGCATGAACAGCCGGCGGGTTACGCCGTGCGCGACATAGACGGGCAGGTGCAGGGTCACGAGCATCACCCCGATCGCCACCAGGAAGTATCGCGGCTGGGTGGAGCCCGTGTTGAGCCACAGGCTCTCGGTGACGTCGCCAGCCAGCGCGGTGGAGACGCTGACGATCGCCACGATCAGCACCGTGACGGCCCAGCAGAGACCGATCATCAGGGTGTAGCCGTGGACGAGCCGTCGCCAGACGGTGACGGCATCGTTCGCACGAATGCTGCTCATCGCAGGACCTCCGAGTCCTTGGTCAGGTGTACGAAAAGGTCCTGCAGGGCAACCGGCCCCAGTTCGAGCCCGGCGGCGGCGGCCATCTGCCGCTGCGCCGGGTCTAGCTCGCCGTAGATGGCGACCGACTTGGTGCTACCGAGCTGCTGCTCGCTAAGCACCGTCCTGGTGGCCACGAATCGGTCCACGACGTCAGCCGGCCCGGTCAGCGCCGAACCGCGTTGGCGCAGCTCATCGGCCGATGCGTGGACGACGACCTGGCCCCGGTCGATGATGAGCACCTGTTCAAACAACGACGACACCTCCTCGATGAGATGCGTGGACAGGATGATCGTGCGTGGGTGGGCCAGGTAGTCGTCGAGCAGCTCCTCGTAGAAGGCGTACCGCGACGGCACGTCCATGCCGAGGTGCACCTCGTCGAACATGGTCAGCGGTGCCCGAGCGGCCATGCCCAATGTGACCGCGAGTGCGGAACGTTGGCCGCGCGACAGGCTCATCACCCGCGACCGCGTCGGCAGCCTGAAACGGTCGACCAACCGTCGGGCCAGCTCGGCGTCCCAGCCTGGGCGCAGCCGGGCTGCGAACTCCAACACGTGCGACACCCGCTCCGAGGCGTAGAGGTCACCACCCTCGCGGATAAGGCAGGTCATTCGTACGACATCCTGGTTCTCGAACGGCTCGACACCATCGACGAGCACCCGGCCGGCTGTCGGCCGGCGGAACGCGGCCAGCAGCGACAGCAGACTGCTCTTTCCCGAACCGTTGCGGCCGAGCAGGCCGTGGATCTTGCCGCCGGTCAGTCCGAAGGTCAATCCGTCCAGCGCGGTGACGTTGCCGTATCGCAGAGTCAGATCCCGGACCTCAATCCCCAGCTCCACCGGGGCTCACCACCTTGTTTTCGATGTAACGAACGATGTCCTGACGGGGGATGCCGACCACGTCCGCCTCGGCCAGCATCGGCTCCACCAACTGAGCGAAGAAGGTCTCGCGCCGCTGCGCGCGCAGACGCTCCCCGGCGTCGGGGCTCACAAACATGCCGATACCGCGCCGCTTGTAAAGGACGCCTTCCTCGACAAGCTGCTGAAAGCCCTTCGCGGCGGTAGCGGGATTGATGCGATAGAAGACGGCGTACTGATTCGTTGACATGACCTGCTCATCCGCGTTGAGCGCACCGCGCAGGATGTCGTCTTTGATCTTGTCGGCGATCTGCTGATAGATCGGACTTCGATCGTCGAACACGTGGTCCCGCCGCTCCTCGGTGTCCTATGGTTCTTCGGTTGACCGACGAACCATAGAACATGGGATCAGATATGTCCACAGCGATGCCAGAGCGCGAACCCGTACCCCCCACGGTTGATCGCCTGGAGGCTCAATCCCGAGATCACCGATTCTGAGACCGGCGCGACTAGGAACGCTGTTGCGTTGTCTGATCGGCAGGCGCGGTGAACCTGGGCTGCGGCCCGGCTCAGATCGTGTGGGCGAGTTCGGTGAACGCTGCAGCGACCCGTCGAGTGACAGCCCAGCGGTCGGCGGCATCGCGACTCATGCGTCCATCAACGAGCGCCGCGAGGCAAGCCTCAATCTCGTCCAGCTCCGGCTGGTGGTCAGAACCCACGATCGTGACGGTAGTTGCCCCGGCCAAGGACAGCCATCAGTACAGCCAAGCCGACCGACGAGCGTCGGAGGAGAGCGGCAGCGGCCGACAAGCGGTGCAGGTCGGCGGCGATGAGCGACGCCGGCCGACAGTCGTCTTGATCTTTGCAGGCAGGGGCTCGGGGTCTGACCCCCGCGTGACCCCAACTGGCCGTAAACATGGACCAGTCAGCACGCCAGCGTGATCAACCGAGCCGAGGCCAGGGCCGTTGACCGTGGTCGAGAGGGAGTCCTCTTATTCCGCGGATTCGGGGCTCGAGTCCCTGGCGGCGCATCAACGGTAGTGGCTTTGGCCTGGTGGTTCTCCACCGCGCCAGAGCGTTTTGTATGCCCATGGCGATGGCTGGGTCGCGGTGGGTGCTCGGGAGCGGTGGAATCGTTCCGGCCGGCGGTGGACGCGATTCGGTGGTGGACGTATGCCACCCAACCGTTGGGGCGGCGCGATGCGCGGCCGGTGGGTATCGGTCGAGGTGCGGTCCTGTCCGTGGGCCCCGAAAGCCGCTCTTGATTCTGCCCCCGGGCCATGGGTAGAGCACCCCGTGGATCGTGCGAAAAGATCCATGCCGTGGATGTCTCCGAGCTTCTTCGTCGAGCTGCCTATCACGTTCCCGTGGTCACGACGGGGGAGGCCGGCACGACAGTGGCTGGTGCGAACGAGTACCTCGACCATGATGAGTGGGAGATCGCACTGGACATCCTCGTGGAACTCGGCGACGCGTACCGCACCGAGACCGCCTACTGGGATCTCCTCGCGGAGGCTGCCAGGCTGATGTGGCTTTCCAGGACCGAGCGGTGGTGTCACTGGCGTCGGGCTGAAGTCGTTCACGGGGTGGTTCGGTTGGACCTTCAGCTCGTAGATCCGGGCGTCGCCGGCGGCAGGCGGACTCCCATTCCCGGCGACGGGCGCCTCCGTCCGCTGTGGGACATCGGCGATGTGACGGCGGCGGGCGACCCGGACCTCTACGTCGCGCGGCTCTGGGTCGAGTCACAGCCGGATCTTCAGCCCGGCGGGAGAGCGGTGGTCCGCCTGGCTCCGCTGAGCCCGCAACGGTGGCGACGCCTGACGCCCGGCGATGTGATCACGATGCACGAACAGATGCCGGTAGCCGGGACCGCGACGATCATCGAGGCCGAATTCCCTGCTGGCGCCGGTCTGCCGGGTCTCCTCACGGTGCCCCATCAATGAATCCTGAGCGCGCCAGTACCCAGCGACAGTCACCGGGACGGCGTGATCGCGGCCTTGACCTCGATCTTGACCCAGCGGCGCGAAGAGGTGTGGCCTTCGCCGAGCCAGACATCGCCCTCGGAGCCCCACATCCAGAGCGTGCCGTCATCAAGGATCTGCGCCCGGATGCCTTCCGGCCAGCCCAGATCCTCGTAAACGCCGCCACTGACCACGCCGGATCCGTCCGGGCCGAAGATCGCCAGCATCTGCTCGCCGAGCGGGGCGACGCCGAAGAACCGCGTGGGATGCCGAGCGGGCCGCTCCGCCACCCAGACCTCGCCCGTCAACCGCCACAGGTGGGGAAAAAGCTGCTGGGTACTGCGGACGCCTATCATCCAGAGCTCACCATCAGGTGACCTCAGCAGCAGCACGTGCATGAGCGTGCCGTCGGGCGCCGGCACCGGCGTCCGACGCCAGCTCTGCCCACCGTCCATCGACACTGCCGCGTACGGCTTGCCCTCACGCGCCCCGGCCGCCACCAACCAATCCGTACGCTCGCCCGGTTTCGCCACCCGCAAACCACTGCTGTGCACCACGGGCATGTCGGTCCGGTACACGATCAGGTTGCTCAGGCCGGGCACCGGAGGTGATGCCAGTTGATGCGCCTCGCCGTCGACCCAGCGGACCACCGCGTCCGGCTCGTCCGTTTGGAAATCGACAAGCCCGAAGTAATCCGCAGGTGGGTCGTCTTTCACCGACTGGCGGGCAAAACTGCGCCCCCGGTCGTCGGAGAGGTACCAGACGTCCCCCATGGCGAGCCGCAGCCGATCGCCCCGGACGAACAGCCCGTACCTCTCCGCCGCCTCCCGGAAGGAGTGGTGCAGCCGCTGCCATGACCGGCCGCCGTCCGCGGTGGAAAACAGCAGGGCCGAGCACTTGCCGGGTGCTCCCGTGGTCAGGTTCCCGGGGCACCTGGATAGCAGGGCGTAGCCGTGCTCCGCGTCAGCGAACTCCACCTGCGACACCTCGTATCCGGCCTCCGGCACCGGCAGGCTCGCCTGGCGTACCTCGGCGGGGGCCACGGGTGGGTGCCGGGTCGGTGCGGGTGCCGCCGGTGTGGGTGCTGCCGACGACGGTGCCGGCGCGTGGGTGGGGACCGGCCGCCGAATGTCGCCAATCACCGAACACCCGGCCAGCGGGATCGCGAGCACGGCCACCGCTGCCAAGGAACGGAGACGCCTGGAGGGGGCCATGCTGGGCACTGTAGATGAACCGGCATGCGACGCCTTCGATGCCTGGCTGATGCGTGCCTGCCCGCACGAGCTGATGAAGCAGGTGAGCGAGGGGGTGTCCAACTGGGCCGGGCTGCTTGAACTCTTCGAGAGCCGGGCGCGGATTGAGGACGAGGTGGTTCTGGATCTGGCCGGGCATTCGGATGCTGGCGGATCGGTCCGTCGGCGCGGCGTGCCGGGATCGGCTATCCGAGACCTGAACCGCACCACCTCGCCAGGAACATCTGGCACGCCTTGGGTGAGGAGCTGTATGCTCCCCGCGATGATGACTCCTTCTCGTAACAGATTGGGGGTCCCGTTCGTGCAAGGTGAGTGCTGATGCGCTCCCGGGCCGCGAATGCGGATTCTCGTCTTTCCCGCTGGCTGCGCGTGCGTGAGTTCGCCGTGCCGCCGTCCATGATTGAGTCTGCGACTGCTCGTCGCCGCATCGGGGACTGGGCCGGTGCGTGCGCCGCCGCGCGCATCGATGTCGACCTCAGCCTGCGCTCCGTGGCTCGCACCTATGGCCAGGAACTCGCAGCCCGGGTGCGGGCTGATCTTCGTCAGCTGGCTCCTGATCTGTTGCGCTGGCATATGCGGTGCACCTCGTGGTCCGAACTCCACCAGCGTGGGCGGACGCCGGTCAGCGGATCAGCCTTGCGTTGTGGGACGGATCCGGTGTCGGGGCCCTACCCTGCCCTCATCCGCATCCCCATCCCGACCGTCGGTTCCGTCTCGACCTGCATCGGCACTTGTGGGACGCGCGCAGAACCGATGAGTTGCGGGTCCGGTCGGGGGCGGATCGGCTGCTCGCCGACGTCGGCGCGGGCGACCCCGACCCGCTCGGGCTGGTGCCGTCGGGCTGTGCGGTGGACCGGTGGGCGGCCGAGGCGGCGATTCTGCTCGGTGCCGAGGGGCGGACCAGCGGCATGGTCGCCGTACGGCTCGGGGCCCGACATCGACTGGTCCTAGACGTGGCCACGGGTGGGGAAGCGCTCGTGCCGCCGACGTTGCGGATCGCGGTGGTGTCGATAAAGGATTGTTCCTCCCCGCTGCCGGTGTTGCCCGACGCGGCGGCGTGGGTGCTACCCGACCTGGAGCTGCTCCGCAGCGGGCTGATCGAGGCTGATCGGCTACACCCGCTGGTTGCGTCGGCACTGGTACCGGACCATCCTGCGGCCGGTACGCCAAGGGTGCCGGACCCGGCAGGACAGCCGCGCCTAGTGGAGTGCCGGGGCGCCCAGCACCGGATTGGCCTCGTCAACGGGGTGCTCGCCCCACTCGACCACGACCCAGCCGAGATTCGCCGGGAGGAGCTGCTGGTCGCGCTGACCGGTACCCCGCTTCCCTGTCTACAGGCGATCGACGAAGCGCATCGCCACCCGGAGTGCCTCGCCGACGTCCGCGCACGCTTGGACCATGGCGACACCGCCGGCGCGCTGGCCGCCGTCGAGGGTCTGCTTGGACCCGACGCACTGCTGCGCGGCGGCGCTCTGCGGGATGAGCTGGAAACGGCCACGCTGCGCCGGATCACGTACGGACTGTTCAGGACGGGACTGGTCGGGCTCGGACCTGGCCCCACCTCCCCGGACCGTCGCCGTACCCGTGATCACCGCTCGCACCCGCGTCACGCGACCTTCCGCTGACCGGGGCACCTCGTCCCTCCACGGCTCCTATCCGACCTGCCACGAATCCATAGGTGATTGAAGATGCCCGCAACCATCGTTTCCACCGGCACCTCGGGCGACCCAGCCCACGCCCCACAGCTTGACGTCGCCGCCGAGTTGCTCGCACTGCTGCGCGACACCACCACCGAACCCCGCTCCGACACCCAGTTGGAGGCCCTGACGCTGGCCGTGGCCGCTGATCTGCCCGTGCTGCTGTGGGGTCAGCCGGGTATCGGCAAGACCGCAGCCCTGACGCAACTTGCCGAAGCCCTGGACCTGCCGCTGACGACGGTGATCGCCAGCGTGCACGAGCCGTCCGACTTTTCGGGCCTGCCGGTCGTTGGTGACGACCCCGCGGTACAGGGTGTCCCGATGGCCCCGCCGGACTGGGCTGTGCGCCTGGTACGGGCCGGCCGAGGGCTGCTGTTCCTGGACGAACTGTCCACCGCGCCGCCAGCCGTTCAAGCCGCCTTGCTCCGTCTTGTGCTTGAGCGGCGGATCGGCGCCCTGCGACTGCCACCCGGCGTCCGGATCGTGGCCGCCGCCAACCCGCGATCGTCGGCGGCCGAGGGTGGGAGCTGAGCCCACCGCTAGCCAACCGCTTTGTTCATCTCCAGTGGACCCATGACCAAGAGGTTGTGGTACGGGGCCTGAGCGGGACCTGGCCCCAGGCAGCACTGCCCCAGCTCGCCCCGGAGCGGTTGCCAGAGTCCGTCACCTTCGCCCGACGTGCAGTGTGCAGGCTTTTGTCTGCCCGTCCGGGGCTCGTGCACCGGCTGCCCAGCAATGAAGCCGGCCGGGGCGGCCCCTGGCCGTCTCCCCGAAGCTGGGAGATGGCCCTGCGCCTGATCGCCTTCGCGGCTGCGGCGGGCACCTCCCGCGAAGTGCTCTCGATGCTGGTCAGGGGCACAGTGGGAGACGGTCCGGGGCTGGAGCTACTGGCCAGTCTCGATCGGATGGACCTCCCAGACCCCGAGGTGCTGCTGGCCGACCCGGCGGCTGCCGTCCTGCCCGAGCGGGGCGATCTCCGCCAATCCGTGCTGGACGGTGTGGTGGAAGCGGTTCGCAAGCGCCCGGAGAAGTCGCGCTGGGACGCGGCGTGGGAGCTGCTGGTCCGGGCACTGGAGACCGGAGCCCCGGACCTGGTGGTCGTCCCCGCGGCCACCCTCGCCGCCCTGCGGCAGGAGGACTGGGACGTTCCGGCGTCGATCGAGCACCTTGCCGGGGCGGTGTCCCTGTCCCGGCGAGCCGACCGGGCAGCGGCACGAGTCGCGGCTGCCGCGGGGAGCAGCCGATGACCTCCGGGCGTACCGGGATGTTGGACCGGGACAAGCTCTTCGCCGCCCGGCTGCACGCCGCCCGGGTCCGGCCTTACCTGGCGACGGCGCTGTTCGCCCTGCACGTGGTGGAGTCGCGGCTGGTACCGACGATGGCGGTGGACCGACACTGGCGTTGCTACGTCTCGCCGGTGTTCGTCCACCGGACCTCGGTGGAGGAACTTGCTGGGGTGTGGGTGCATGAGGTCTCGCACCTGCTGCGCGATCACCACGGGCGCAGCGACCGGGTCGCGCGCGAGCGTGGGCTGACCGGGCCGGGGGAGCGGCTGCGGATGAACATCGCCGCGGACTGTGAGATCAACGACGACATTTTCGGCGACGGGTTGATCCGGCCGGAAGGCGCCGTCGAGCCAGGGTCCCTGGGGCTGCCCGAGGGGGAGTTGATGGAGGACTACCTGCGCCAGTTCCGGCTCGGGCCGCGTACGCAGGGGCTGGTCTGGCTGGACTGCGGCAGCGGTGCCGACGGGCTGGAGCGGGAGTGGGACCTGGGACCGGACGGGGCGTACGGGCTCAGCGAGCAGGAACGGGACGCGGTCCGGTTTCGGGTGGCCGAAGGCATCACCGGTCACCCCGGCCCCCGGCGTGGGTGAGGACTACACCTACGGCCGGCCGTCGCGGCGGTCTGCAAGTGTGCCCGGCGCCATCCTGCCGAGCCTGCGACGCCGGCCCCCGCAGGTCTGCGTGGTCATCGACACGTCCGGGTCGGTCAGCGATGCTGAACTGGGCAGCGCGCTTCTCGAGGTCGCCACGATCTCCCGGGCCGTGGGCGGTCGGCGGGACCTGGTCAGCGTGCTGTCGTGCGACGCGGCGGCCCGGGTCGTGCAGCCGCTGTGCCGCGCCGAGGACATCCGGCTGGTGGGAGGCGGGGGGACCGATCTGCGGACCGGATTCGCCCGAGCGTTGCGGGTGCGGCCCCGACCGGACGTCATCGTGGCCTTGACCGACGGCCAGACGCCCTGGCCGGCGTCGCGGCCACCGTGCCGGACCGTGGTGGGATTGTTTCCGCGGGCGGCCCGGTCGTGGGACGAGGATGATGCCGACTATGTGCCGGACTACCCGCCCGAGTGGGCGCGGGTGGTCGTCATCGGGTCCACCCCCGCCGCTCGGTGATCCTCGCTGCTCCGGGCATCGCTGCCGCTGCCATGTGCCTCTGATACGCGCCTCTGCCGTCGGCGCGGAGCGGCAACGCTGGCCTGGTCCGGGTGAGGTGTCCTTCCATCGCCAGCAGCGCTGTCGCGAGTCGATGCTCAGGGATAGTCCCTGCATGGCGGTGGCGGGTGGGGGGTTAGAGGAGGCGAGTCAAAGCGTGACCACATGCGCTGGCGGCTCCACCCGGTCCGGGCTGCGAGGTCGCGCACGCGGGCTCGGCCGTGGCTGGCGATGATATGGCGCCAGGCCCAGGCCACCTCGGGATCGACCACCCTGCCTGCATCGAGCCGGGTAAACAGTTCTGTGTCGATCAGTGCGAAGCGCTCCGGCCAGGTTCGCGCATGGTGAAGCCGCTCCCGCAGGCGTAGCACGTCGCGGCCCCATAGGTCGTCGAGTGAGATGACGCTTCCGCGCAACTCCGCGAGCGGGAGCCCGAGCACGGGGTGCGCGGCAAGCGGAGACAGGCATATCTGTACACACTCGACGCCGTCGGCGCGCACATGGAACGCGCTGAAGGCGAGCCCGGCTGCCAAGCTCTCCGACCGCATTCGCCCGGCCGCGCCGTGGATGTCGAACGGGCGGTCACCGAACTCGACGGCCACGGTGACGGCTGGGTGGGGGATGGCTCGTAGTTCGATTGGACTGTCGCCGCGAATGCGGAATCCGGCCATGTCGACCCCCGGCAGCGAGATTGCCCGCGACGGTCGCGCGATCTCCCAGGCAGCGGTGGGATCTACCTTCCGGCGAACTGGTCGCACGCCTCGACTGTACGAGCGGCTCAGCGGCGGGATCAACCAACGCGCGAGGCGCGGACATTTCTCCAAGACGCGTCGAATTGGCCACCGGGAGGGTGGATGGTGCCGGGACCGACCGACGGAGGAGCCATGGAGGTCGGCGGCGATGGGCGGGTGCGGGCCGCCGCGCTCACCGAGGTGTCTGCACGATCGCCGTGGCGACGAGTCCGTCGTGTTGCAGCCACCGGCCGGCGAAGCCGGACAGCCTTGTGCCGCCGGCCACCGGGCCGGGGACAAGAAGGGCGGCGGTGAATGTATGCGCGGCCGGGTCGATGTCGATCCGCGCCTCGTGGAAGTCGAGCCACGCGCCGGTGAGCGGAAACCACGCCTTGTACACCGCCTCCTTGGCGCTGAACAGCAGCCGGTCCCAGTGGACCCCGGGAAACGCCGCCTCCAGCCTGGAGACCATGGCACGCTCCGCGCTGAGCGCGATGCTCTCCAGTATGCCGTCCGGCAGTGGGCCGGCCGGCTCGGCGTCGATGCCGATCGTCAGTACGTCCCGGGCGAGCGCGACCGCGGCCGCGCGGTAGCCGTCGCAGTGGGTCATGCTGCCGACCACGCCGGCCGGCCAGGCAGGGGCGCCGCGTGGGCCGGGGACGATCGGCGCGGGCGGGATACCGAGCTCGGCCAGCGCCGCGCGGGCGCAGACGCGGGCGCTGGTGAACTCGCGGCGCCGCTTGTCTACGCCACGCGCGATGTACGCCTCCTCCTCGGCGAAAAGGAACGTGTCGTCGGTGTCGCCGAAGGACTCTACGACGACGGCGCCCGGCGGGACGAGGCCGGCTAGCAGTGTGGTCACAGGACCGCCTTGGGTTGTGTGGGGCCGCCGCGGGGGCGCCACTCGCGCGGGTAGCCGACTGAGACCTCCTCGAAGCGCACCCCGTCGTGCCAGGTGGTGCGCGGGATGTGCAGGTGGCCGTAGACCGCCACCGCGGCGCGGTAGCGTACGTGCCAGTCAGCGGTGCGCTCGGTGCCGCACCACTGGGCGAAGTCCGGGTACCGCAGCACCCGCGTCGGCTCTCGCACCAGCGGGAAGTGGTTGACGAGCACGGTCGGGATCTCGGGGTCGCACTCGGCCAGCCGGCGTTCGGTCTCGGCGATTCGGGACCAGCACCACGCCTCGCGGCTGGGATACGGGTCGGGGTGCAGCAGTATCTCGTCGCTGCACACCACACCGTTGGCGTAGGCACGGGCCAGCGACTCTTCCTTCGTCGTCACCCCGTCGACCCGAAAGGAGTAGTCGTACAGGAGGAACAGCGGCGCGACCGTCACCGGGCCGCCGGCGCCTGTCCACACCGGGTACTCGTCCTCCGGGGTGTCCACGCTGAGCTCCCGGCACAGCTCGACCAGCCGCCGATACCGCGCCTCGCCGCGCAGTTGCACGTCGTCGTCGCGCGGTGTCCACAGCTCGTGGTTGCCCGGCGCCCAGATCACCCGCCGGAACCGCTCGCTGAGTAACCGCAGTGCCCAGGCGATGTCGGCGAAGCGCTCGCCGACATCGCCGGCGACGATCAGCCAGTCATCGTCCGATCGGGGCCGCATGTCCTGCACCACCTGGCGGTTCTCGGCGTAGGCGACGTGCAGATCGCTGATGGCCAGCAGGGAGCCGCTCAAACTGACCTGCCGGGCGTGAGGTAATGGTTGATGAGCTCGATCACCGCTGCGGCGTGGTCGTTGAGGAAGAAATGTCCGCCGCGGTATTCGTGCAGGGTGAACGAGCCCGTGGTGTGCTCGGCCCACGCGTTGGCCTCATCGAGGGTCACTTCGGGGTCGAGATCCCCGCGAAGTGCGACGATCGGGCACGCCAGCGGTGGGCCGGGGCGGTAGCGGTAGGTCTCGGCGGCCTTGTAATCGCCGCGGATCGCCGGCAGCAGCGTGCGCACCAGCTCCTCGTCGCGCAGCACCTGGGCGTCGGTGCCGCTCATCCGCTCCAGCGTGCCGATCAGCTGCTGGTCGGTGCCGAGGTGGACCCGCTCGTCGCGGTGCCGCGACGGCGATCGGCGCCCGGAGGCGAACAGCACCAGCGGGAGGATCCCGTCGGCCTCCAGCCGCAGTGCCACCTCAAAGGCGAGGGTGGCGCCGAGACTGTGGCCGAACAGCGCCAGCGGCCGGTCGGCGAACGGCCGCAGCTCCTCGACCACGAGGTCGGCGAGTTCGCGGATGTCGTCGATGCAGCGCTCGGCGCGTCGGTCCTGCCGGCCGGGGTACTGGATCGCCAGCACCCCGGCCCGTCCGGACAGGGCTCGGGAGACCGGGAAGTAGTAGGTCGCCGAGCCGCCGGCGTGCGGGAAGCAGACCAGCCGGGTCTCGGCGTGGTCGTCCGGGTGGAACCGCCGCACCCAGGCGCTCGTCGCGCCGGAGACTGCACTCATGGCCGTTCGTCTCGCTTTCTGATCGCTGTGGCTAATGCCCCGAGCGGGCCCAGCTGCCCGGCGAGCTGTAGTCGCTGACCGGCGTCCAACCGGCGAGCCGTCGCGCTGTGGGCTCGGTGGTCGGGGACACCCGCTTGGGGCTCCAGGAGAGCAGCGCCACGATCACCGCGGCGAGCTCCTCGTCGGTGGGACGGCCCCGCACGACACGCACGAGGCCGGTGTCGTCCGCGCTCACACCGGTGGGTTTCCGTGCTTGCGGGTGGGCAGCCGGGCATGCTTGGCGCGTAGCATCGCTAGCGAGTCGATCAGCGTTGAGCGGGTCTCGGTCGGGTCGATGATGCCATCCACCAGGCCTCGCTCGGCCGCATAGTAGGGGTGCATCAGTTCCTGCTGGTACTCCTTGATCCGCTGTGCCCGAATGGCCTCGGGGTCTTCGGCCGCGGTGATCTCCCGTCGGAACAACACGTTCGCGGCTCCCTCCGCGCCCATCACGGCGATCTCGTTAGTCGGCCACGCGTATGACAGGTCAGCGCCGATCGATCGGGAGTCCATGACGATGTACGCTCCGCCGTACGCCTTTCGCAGGATCAGCTGGATGCGCGGGACGGTGGCGTTGCAGTATGCGTAGAGCAGCTTTGCCCCGTGCCGGATGATGCCGGCGCGCTCCTGCTCGCTGCCGGGCAGGAAGCCGGGCACGTCGACCAGGGTGATCAGCGGGATGCTGAACGCGTCGCAGGTCTGCACGAACCGGGCTGCCTTTTCCGAGGCGTTGATGTCCAGCACGCCAGCCATCGACGCGGGCTGGTTGGCGACGATCCCGACCACATGGCCATCCATCCGGGCCAGTCCGCAGATGATGTTCGTCGCCCAGGTGGCGTGCACCTCGAACAGGTCACCGTCGTCGACGATTTCCTCGATCACCTTGTGCATGTCATACGAGTGGTTGGGGGCGGCGGGCACTAGGTCGAGCAGTGCCTCATTGGTGCGGTCCGGCGGGTCGCTGGCCGTGATCGCGGGCGGCATCTCTCGATTGTTCGACGGCAGTAGCGAGATGAGGTGCCGTACGTCCTCAAAGCAGTCGGCCTCGTTGTCGTAGACGAAAGCGCTGGCTCCGGAGACGCTGCCGTGCACGTCCGCGCCACCGAGTTCGTTGTGCGTGATCCGCTCGCCGGTGACCGCGTGTACGACGTCAGGGCCGGTGATGTACATCTGCGAGATCTCGCGCACCATGAACACGAAGTCGGTGAGCGCGGGGGAGTAGGTCGCCCCGCCAGCGCACGGCCCGAGCATCACGCTGATTTGCGGGATGATGCCGGAGGCGCGCACGTTGCGCCGGAAGATGCCGCCGTATCCGGCCAGCGCTGTGACGCCCTCCTGAATCCGCGCGCCCGCCCCATCGTTGAGGCAGACCAGCGGTGCGCCCGCCGCCTCGGCCAGGTCCATCACCTTGTGGATTTTTTCTGCGTGCGCCTCGCCGAGCGAGCCGCCGAAGATGCGGAAGTCATGGGCGTAGACGAAGACGGTGCGACCGTGTACCGCGCCCCAGCCGGTCACCACCCCGTCGGTATAGGGGCGCCGGTCTTCCAGGCCGAAGCCGGTGGCGCGGTGCCGCCGTAGCTGCTCGATCTCGCGGAACGTTCCGGGGTCGAACAACAGGTCCAGCCGCTCGCGTACGTCGAGCTTGCCTTTGGCGTGTTGCGTCGCCGACGCCTGCGCTGAGGGGCCGGACTCCGCGGCGGCGCGGTGCGCGCGCAGCTCCTCGCCCCGGGCCCTGATGTCAGGGTATGTATCGATGGACTCGAGCGGGGCCTTCGCGTCCAACCCGTTTTCGGTAACAGTCATGCCCACCTAGCCAGCCGGACGGACGACCCGCACGCGGTCGGGTCCGGGTCATTGAAGCGTGTGCACGGCAACGGGGCCACACCGAGCGCCCCCTCAACCTCATCCCGCCGGCCCCTATCGCTTCGCCGCCGCAGCCGCACGCCGCGGTCGCGGGGTCGGTAGGGGTGCCGCGGGGTGCGTCTGCAACCTAGCGTCCGCACTCAGCATTAGGTGGCTTCCGTCCACGGGAGCGACGCCGACCTGGGAGTGACACATTGGACCGGTCCGGAAGTCCCGCTTTCGCCCACCGCCTCACCGAAGTGCCGGTGTCAGAGCAGAGCAGGCTGCTGCGCGACCTGGTGTGCACGCAGGCGCTGGAGATAGCGCGGAAGGTACGGCCGGACATCGGCCCGACCGTCGACATTCAGCGTCCGCTGCGCGAACTGGGACTGGACTCGCTCGGCCTGGTCGAGCTGCACGCTCGGCTCAGCGCGGCGACCGGGCTGGCGCTGCCGGTCACGGTCGCCTTCGATCACCCGAGCCCGGCGCTGCTGGCCGATTTCCTGCGCGCCGAGATGCTTGGGCTGGCCACCGAGGCCGACGAGCCGTTGCCGCCGATGGCGACGGACGACGATCCGGTGGCCATCGTCGGGTTCGGCGGCCGGCTGCCGGGCGGAATCCGCTCCGCCGAGCAGCTGTGGGAGCTGGTGTCGCAGGGGGGCACCGCGGTCGGCGATTTCCCGACCGACCGCGGCTGGGACCTCGAGCAGATTTTCGCCGCCGACCCCGACACTCCCGGCCGCAGCTACACCCGCGTCGGCGGATTTGTGCACGACCTCACCGAGTTCGACGCCGAGTTCTTCGGCATCGGCCCGCGCGAGGCGCTCGCAATGGACCCGCAGCAGCGGCTGCTGCTTGAGACCGTCTGGGAAGCGCTGGAGCGTAGCGGGATCGACCCGACGTCGCTGTATGGCAGCCAGACCGGCGTGTTTGTGGCCGCGGGCGGCCACGAGTACGGCGTGCGGGTCGCCGAGGCGCCCGAGCAGTTGGCCGGCTACCTGCTGACCGGCAGCGCGCTGAGCATCGCTTCCGGCCGCGTCGCGTACGCACTGGGGTTAGAGGGCCCGGCGCTGACCATTGACACCGCCTGCTCCGGCTCTTTGGTCTCGCTACACCTCGCCGTGCAGTCGCTGCGCCGCGGCGAGTGCTCGATGGCGTTGGCCGGCGGCATCACCGTGCTCAGCACTCCCGGGCTGTTCACCGAGTTCAGCCGCCAGCGTGGGCTCGCGCCCGACGGGCTGGTGAAAGCGTTCGCTGCTGGTGCCGACGGCACCAGCTTCGCCGAGGGGGTCGGGCTGCTTGTGGTCGAGCGGCTCTCCGACGCCCGGCGCAACGGCCACCCGGTGCTGGCGCTCATCCGCGGTACCGCCATCAACCAGGACGGGGCCAGCAACGGTCTGACTGCGCCGAGCGGGCGCGCGCAGCGCCGGGTCATTCGCCAGGCGCTAAGCGACGCCGGACTCAGCCCTGCCGACGTCGACTCTGTCGAGGCGCACGGCACCGGTACCGCGCTCGGTGACCCGATCGAGGCGAACGCGCTCATCGCCACGTACGGCAAGGGCCGCTCGCCGGAGACCCCGCTGTGGCTCGGTTCGGTGAAGACGAACCTTGGCCACACGCAGGCTGCGGCCGGTGTGGCCGGCGTGGTCAAGATGGTGATGGCGATGCGGCACGGGGTGCTGCCCCGGACGCTGCACATCGACGAGCTGACGCCGAACGTCGACTGGTCGGCCGGTACGGTGCGGCCACTGCTCGAGGAGGTGCCGTGGGTGGCCGGCGAGCGGCCGCGCCGCGCGGGCGTCTCCGCGTTCGGCATCAGCGGCACCAATGCCCACGTGGTGCTGGAGGAGCCGCCGGCCACCGAGGACCAGCCCGCGGCGCCGACGCCCGCGCACCCCGTCCCCCTGGTGGTGTCCGGCCGGACGGAGCCGGCACTGCGCGCCCAGGCCGCCCGTCTGCTGGCCTTCGTGGACCGCGAGACGGACGTGAACCTGGTCGACCTCGGCTACTCGCTCGCGACCACCCGCGCCGCGTTGGAACACCGCGCCGTCGTGCTCGCCGGAGACCAGGACGAGCTGCTGCGCGGGCTGCGGGCCGTCGCCGACGGCCAAGACAACCCAGGCGTGCGCGAGGGCACGGCGAGTGCCGGCCGACTAGCGTTCCTGTTCACCGGGCAGGGCAGCCAGCGCCTGGCGATGGGACGCGAGCTCTACACCGCGTTCCCGGTCTTCGCCGATGCCCTCGAGGAGGCTATCGGCTACCTCGATCTGCAGCTCGACGTGTCGCTGTGGGACGTGCTGTTTGCGGCCGGCGACGAGAACGACCTGATACACCAGACGCAGTACGCCCAGGCCGCGCTGTTCGCCGTCGAGGTGGCCCTGTTCCGGCTCGTCGAGTCGTGGGGCCTGCGGCCGGATTTCCTGGCTGGGCACTCGATCGGCGAGATCGCGGCCGCGCACGTCGCCGGGGTGCTGTCGCTGGAGGACGCGGCCACCTTGACCGGGGCGCGTGGCCGGCTGATGCAGGCGCTGCCCGCCGGCGGGGCGATGGTGGCCGTCGAGGCCCGCGAGGACGAAATCCAGGGTGTCGACGTTGCCGCGGTGAACGGGCCGAATTCGGTGGTCATCGCCGGGCCCGAGGTGGCGGTACTCGAGGTGGCGGAGCGGTTTGCGGCGCAGGGCCGGCGGACCCGGCGGCTGCGGGTGAGCCACGCGTTTCACTCGGCGCTGATGGAGCCGATGCTCGCCGAGTTCCGGCGGGTGGCGGGGATCCTGACGTACCGGCCACCGCGCATCGCGATCGTCTCCGGCCTCACCGGCCGGCAGGCGTCCGCCGAGGAGCTGTGCTCGCCGGAGTATTGGGTGCGCCACGTCCGCAGCACCGTCCGCTTCGCCGACATGGTCGGCTGGATGGCCGAGCAGGGCGTCCGCACCTTCCTGGAGCTGGGCCCGGACGGGGTGCTCTGCGGCATGGGTCAGGACTGCCTACCCGACGGGGTCAGCGGCGCGACGTTCACCCCACTACTTCGGGGCGGCCGCCCCGAAGTGCGCGAGGCGCTGTGCGCGTTCGCGACCGCGTATGCGCATGGCGCAGCCCTCCATCGGGCAGCGCTGTTCCCCGGCGCGCGGCGGATTGCCCTGCCCACCTACGCGTTCCAGAGCCGCCGGTTCTGGCTCACCGCCCCCGCGCCCGGCGGCGAACCGTCCAGCCTCGGCCAGCTCGCCGCCGCGCACCCGCTGCTCGGCGCGATTGTCGGCCTCGCCGGCTCCGACGAGGTCGTGCTCACCGGCCGGGTCTCGCTGCAGTCCCACCCGTGGCTCGCCGACCACGTCATCTCCGGCGTCGCGCTGTTGCCCGGCACGGCCTTCGTCGAACTCGCCACGCGCGCAGGCGACCAGGTCGGCTGCCCGCTGCTGGCCGAGCTGGTGCTCGAGACGCCGCTCCCGCTGCCCCAATCCGGTGGCGTCGCGCTGCAGGTCGTCGTCGACGCCGCGGACGGGTCAGGCCAGCGCACAGTGAGGCTGTACTCGCGCGCCGAGGACGCCCCCGCAGACGATGCCTGGGTGCGACACGCCACCGGCCTGCTGGCCCCTGAGGTGGCGGCGGACGGCGCCGACGCGTTCACGGCCCTGGCTGGGCAGTGGCCGCCGGCCGGGGCGCAGCCCGTCGACGTCACCACCTTCTACCGGGACCAGGCCGACGAGGGCTACCAGTACGGCCCGGCGTTCCACGGCGTACGCGCGGCCTGGCGGCTCGGTGGCGAGGTCTTCGCCGAGGTTGCCCTGCCCGAGCAGGTCGCGGCTGACGCGGCCGACTACGGCCTGCATCCGGCGCTGCTCGACGCCGCGCTGCACGCCGCGGACCTCGGGGCATCGGAGGCGCCCACGCGCGAGGCCCGTATTCCCTTCTCCTGGAGTGGGGTGGTGCTGCACGCGGCGGGCGCGCGGGCGGTGCGGGTGCGGATCACCGCGGCGTCGCGCGACGAGCTCATCGTCGCTATCGCCGACACCACGGGCGCGCCGGTCGCCTCGGTCGGCTCGCTGCTGGTGCGCACCGTCACGGCCGATCAGCTTCACGTGAGCCGATCGGGCCGAAGCGAGTCGTTGTTCGTGGTTCGTTGGGTGCCGCTGCCGCTTCAGTCTGCTCCGGTGCAGCTTCTTGACCTGCCGGGTATGGCGGCAGCCGCGCCCGATGCTCAGCTGTGCATGGATGCATCGACTCCCGCAGCAGCCGCATCCGACGTCTTCCTGTACTCGGTTCCGTCGTCCCCCGCGGGCGCCGATGTTCCCGAGGCGGTCCGCGCGGTCGCCGGGGGCGTGCTGCGCCATCTGCAGCAATGGCTCGCCGACGACCGATACGCCGCCGCGCGGCTCGTGGTCGCGACTCGCGGCGCGGTGGCCGCCGCCAGCGACGACGAGGTCGACCTCGCGCAGGCGCCGGTGTGGGGCCTGGTCCGGTCGGCTCAGGCCGAGCACCCGGACCGGCTCGTCCTGCTCGACCACGACGGCACGGCCGAGTCCACCGCCGCCATCGCGCAGGCCGTCAGCGCCGGGATCGCCGCTGGCGAACCGGAGGTCGCCCTGCGCGCCGGCACGGCCTCCGTGCCGCGCCTCGCGGCCTTGGCCAACACGCAGGAGGAGCGGCCGGCCCCGTGGGACCCGGACGGCACAGTCCTTATTACCGGCGGCACCGGCGGCCTCGGCGCTCAACTCGCTCAGCACCTGGTTCGCGAGCACGGCGTACGCCACTTGTTGCTCACCAGCCGCCGCGGCCCGGACGCCCCCGGCGCCGCCGACCTGGTGGCCGAGCTGGCCGCCCTCGGCGCGCACGCCACCGTGGCCGCCTGCGACGCCGCCGACCGCGACGCGGTGGCCGCACTGCTCACCGCGATCCCGGCCGAGCGTCAGCTACGCGGCATCGTCCACGTCGCCGGCGTCATCGACGACGGCCTGATCGCCTCGCAGACGCCCGAGCGGCTCGATGCGGTCATGCGGTCCAAGGTGGATGCGGCGTGGAACCTCCACGAGCTGACCGAGGGCCTGGATCTGACGGCGTTCGTCCTCTACTCCTCGGCCGCGACCATCCTCGACGGCGCCGGCCAGGGCAACTACGCCGCCGCCAATCTATTCCTCGACGCGCTCGCCGCCCGCCGCGTCACCGCCGGCCAGGTCGTCACCTCCCTCGCGTGGGGGCTGTGGTTGGGCAGCGGCATGGGCGAGCGGCTCGACGACACCGCGCTGCAGCGGGTCCGGCGGCTCGGCCTCGACCCGCTGACCGCCGAGGAGAACCTGCGCCTGCTGGACGCGGCCGTGCGTGGTGAGGACGCGACCGTGGTGCCGCTGCGGGTTGACGTCGCGGCGCTGCGGGCTCGGCCGGAGGGCCTGCCGGCGCTACTACGCGACCTGGCGGGCCGGCCCGTCCGTCGGGCGGCCGCCAGCGCCCCGGCGATCGGTGCGCTGCCGCTGGCGCAGCGCCTCGCCGGCCTCGGCGCGGCGGAGCGGGCGGCGGCCCTGCTCGAGCTCGTCCGGGCGCAGGCCGCTCAGGTTCTCGGCCACGATGGCGCGGACCAGGTCGCCGTCGACCGGGCGTTCAACGAGATCGGCTTCGACTCGCTCGCCGCGGTCGAGCTGCGTAACCGGCTCGGCACCGTGACCGGGTTGCGGCTGAGCGCCACACTGACGTTTGACTACCCGACGCCGGCTGCGCTAGCCCGCCACCTCGTGGGCAAGGTCTTTGGCGACGTCGAACCGGCGCCCCGGGCCGCCGCGCCCGCACCGGTGGTGACCGACGAGCCGATCGCGATCGTGGGCATGGCGTGCCGGTACCCCGGCGACATCACGAGCCCCGAAGACCTCTGGCGGATGGTCGTCGCCAACGCCGATGTCATCTCCGAGTTTCCCACCGACCGCGGCTGGTCCGCGGACCTCTACGACCCGGAGATCGGCAAGCCGGGCCGCACCTACTCGCGGGAGGGCGGCTTCCTGCACGACGCGGCCCAGTTTGACCCGGACTTCTTCGGCATCAGCCCCCGCGAGGCGCATGCCATGGATCCGCAGCAGCGGCTGCTGCTGGAGGTGGCCTGGGAGACGATCGAGCGGGCGGGCATCGATCCGACGTCGTTGAAGGGCACCAGCACCGGAGTGTTCGCCGGCGTGATGTACCACGACTGGGGCCTGCGGCTCGGCCCGCTGCCGGAGGACCTGGCCGGCTACCACGGCAACGGCAGCCTCGCCTCCGTGGTGTCCGGCCGGGTCGCCTACGTCCTCGGCTTGGAGGGCCCGGCGGTGACGGTGGACACCGCGTGTTCGTCGTCGCTGGTCGCGATGCACTGGGCCGCCCAGGCGCTACGCCGCGGCGACTGCTCGCTCGCGCTGGCCGGCGGCGTCACCGTGATGTCCACCCCCGACACGTTCATCGACATGAGCCGGCAGCGCGGACTGGCCGCCGACGGGCGCTGCAAGTCGTTCGCCGACGCGGCCGACGGCGTGGCGTGGGGCGAGGGTGTCGGCATGCTGCTGTTGGAGCGGCTTTCCGACGCGCAGCGCAACGGCCACCGGGTGCTGGCGCTGTTGCGTGGTTCGGCGGTGAATCAGGATGGTGCGTCCAACGGGCTGACCGCGCCGAATGGTCCATCGCAGGAGCGGGTGATCCGCCACGCGCTGGCCGAGGCGGGGCTGACGCCAGCGGATGTCGACGCGGTCGAGGGCCACGGCACCGGTACCACGCTCGGCGATCCGATTGAGGCGCAGGCGTTGTTGGCGACGTATGGGCAGGACCGGCCCGAGGGTCGGCCGTTGTGGCTGGGTTCGATTAAGTCGAATATGGGGCATACGCAGGCGGCTGCGGGTGTGGCGGGTGTTATCAAGATGGTGCAGGCGATGCGGCACGAGACGATGCCGAAGTCGCTGCACATCGATGCACCTAGCAAGCAGGTCGACTGGTCTGCTGGTGATGTTTCGTTGTTGGCTGAGGCGCGGGCGTGGCCGGTGCAGGATGGTCGGTTGCGGCGGGCGGGTGTGTCGTCGTTTGGTATTAGTGGCACGAATGCTCACGTGATTTTGGAGGAGGCCCCTTCCCAGTCGGCTGTTGATGCTGTGCTGGTCGATTATCCGTTGCCTTTGTTGGTGTCGGGTAGGACGTCGGCTGGTTTGGATGCTCAGCTGGATCGTTTGC
>DASULK010000131.1:0-9291 GCA_036278255.1 Micromonospora sp. | reverse complement strand
CCGCAACGTGTCACGCAGCCTTGCCGAAGCCGGATACGTCGAGACCTTGTGCTACCCGTTCGTGGGGACGGCCACCCTCGACGCGCTCGGGCTGCCCGCCGACGACCCCCGTCGGGCGGTGGTGCGGCTGGTCAACCCGTTATCGGAGGAGGAACCGGCGCTGCGCACCACGCTGCTGCCGCCACTGCTCGCCACGCTGCGCCGGAACGTGGGTCGCGGTGAACGCGACCTCGCCCTCTTCGAGTTGGGGCTGGTGTTCCATCCCCGCAACCCGGCCGGCGCCCCGCCCTCCCTCGGGGTGGCAGCCCGGCCCCGCGATGCCGAGCTGGCCTCGGCGGAGGAGTTCGTGCCCGACCAGCCCTGGCACGTCGCGGCGGTGCTGGCCGGCAACGTCGAACCACCCGGCTGGTGGGGACCCGGCCGCACGGCCGGCTGGGCCGATGCTGTCGAGGCGGCCCGCCTGGTGATCGACGTGGCGGGAGTGGCTGCCGAATGGGTGAGCGTGCGGGCCGCCCAGCGGGCCCCGTGGCATCCGGGCCGCTGCGCCGAGGTGCTGGTCGACGGTGTGGTGGTCGGCCATGCCGGCGAACTGCACCCGGCCGTCGTGGCCGCCCTGGAGCTGCCGGCGCGTACCTGCGCGATGGAGCTGACGCTCGACGCCCTACCGCTGCCCGGGATGGCCCCGGCGCCGCGGATCTCGGCGTTCCCGCCAGCGCTGATCGATGTCGCGCTGCTGGTGGACGCCGGGGTCGCCGCCGCGGAGGTGCAGGCGGCGCTCGCTGCCGGTGCTGGCGAGTTGTTGGAGTCGGTCCGGCTCTTCGACGTCTACACCTCGTCCCAGTTGGGCGAGGGGCGGAAGTCGCTCGCCTACAAGCTGGTCTTCCGCGCCCCGGACCGGACCCTCACCGCCGAGGAGGCGGTGGCGGCGCGGGACACCGCCGTCGCGGAGGCTGCGACCCGCGTGGGGGCGGTGCTGCGCGGCGGATAGACCGCGTTTCCTCGGATGTGCAGACGAACGGGCCGTGCCAGAACCTCTGGCACGGCCCCCGGCGCTACGCCGTCGGGCTGTACCTGCCGCGCGACCGCATCGTCGGATCTGGTTAGGGCTGTACCCCGCTGAGCATCAGCACACGCTCCTCGGTCAGGTCGACCATTGCAGCCTGCACCCCTTCCCGGCCGACCCCGGAGTCCTTGACCCCGCCGTACGGCATCTGGTCGGCCCGGTAGGTCGGCACGTCGCCGATGATCACACCGCCGACGTCCAGCGCCGCTGCGGTGTGGAACGCCAGGCGGACGTCATGGGTGAAGACGCCGGCCTGCAGCCCGTACCGCTGCAGCGGTGCTGGATTCGACCCGTTCTGCCGCCGCCTGGTCGATCAGCGGGCCGACATCGGTCTCCGGGTCGCCAGCTGGCTGACCGGATCCGGGTCGGTGTCCAGCCGCTGCAGGCTGCCGGAGAAGCGGCGGGCCTCCTCCGCGGCCCACCGGAAGGTGCTGACGGCCCGGGTCACCTCGGCCCGCGACCATTTGATTGGCTTGCCCGACTCGGCGGTGATCAGGCGCGCCACCTCTTCGGCCCGCTCACCCAGCCGGCTGGCCACGTGGGTGAGCGCCTGCGCCCGGGCGTGGGCCGGCAACTGGGCGGCGGGGCGCCGCGCGGCCTCGGCGGCCGTCACCGCCGCCTCGATGTCCTGCTCGCTGGCATGGTGCACCACACCAGCGAGAGAACCGTCGTACGGGCTGCGGATCTCGGTCGGTGCGCTGCTGCGTTTCGGCCTGCCCGCCACCCAGTAGTCATGGGGGTACCTTTCCGAGCGGTTGAGAAGGCGGTCACTGCACGGCATGCGGCCGGCCGGAAACTTCCGCACCTGCCAATCTGCTGCCGGGGCCGCCGCTGCGGGTGCTGGTCATTTCCGAGCCGGTAGCCGCAGGCCGCGTACGACGGCAGCGACAGCTACCCTTTGCATCACATCTCCGTTCGTCTGGCGGTGTGTCGCCCCGGTGGGAGTAGTGGCCCTCCGGGGCATCTTTATCTCTGCCGCTCTGCGCGTGTGCGGAAACCGGCGCGGGCAGGGAGAGCATTCCGGACCGCGCCGGCGTGCTGGCGCGTTAGCGTGGCGTATGGCAACGGTGCAAGTGCTGATGCGTGGTGGTCCGATGGACGGCCAGGTCAGGACGCTGGACGTCGCGGATACCGAGAACCCGCCTGAAGTGCAGACCATTACGGTGCACGGCCCGCACGAACGCGGGGCAACCATCGAATACCGGCGGGTGGGGCGGAAGCCGGATGGCGGTCCCGACAGCGGGCAGTGGATCTACGAGTTCGGCGAGTGAGTCCTTGGCGACCGCTCGCGCCGCCTCGTCGACCGCCTTATTTTCATGCAATCTTCTGAATAAGCTTGTGGTCACCCTGGACCCTTGCTAGCCTTCCTGCATAATCATGCGGGGGTGTGTATGGGTATTCGAGTTGTGGTGGCCGGGGCGAGTGGCTACGCGGGCGGGGAACTTCTGCGCCTGATCGCCGGCCATCCTGAGTTCGATCTTGTCGCCGCTACGGCGCACAGCCAGGCAGGAGCGCAGGCCACGGCCGTACATCCGCACCTGGTCGGGCTGGACCTGGTATTCGCGCCGACCGAGCCGGCGGTCCTTGCCGATGCGGATCTGGTCTTCCTGGCCTTGCCCCACGGCGAGTCGGCGGCGCTGGCCGCCGCGCTTCCCCCCACGGTCAAGGTCGTCGACCTCGGTGCCGACCACCGGCTGGCCGACGCCGGGGCATGGTCCCGCTACTACGGAGGGGAACACGCCGGCACCTGGACCTACGGGCTGCCGGAACTGCCCGGACAGCGGAAGGCGATCGCCGGCGCCAGCCGGGTTGCCGCCACCGGCTGCTACGCGGTGGCCACCACCCTGGCGCTCGCTCCGCTGATCGCGGCCGGCGCCGTCTCGCCGGAGGACGTGGTCGTGGTCGCCGCCTCCGGCACCTCCGGCGCCGGCGCGGCGCCCAAGCCTCATCTGCTCGGCAGCGAGGTGATGGGGGACCTCTCCCCGTACAAGGTCGGCGCCCACCAGCACGTGCCGGAGATCAAACAGGCGACCGGGGCCACGAGCCTGTCGTTCACCCCGGTGCTCGCGCCCATGCCCCGGGGCATCCTCGCCACCGTCACGGCACGCCCGGTCGACGGCGCCGACCCACGGGCGGTCCTGGCTGGGGCGTACGCCGACTCGCCCTTCGTGCACGTCCTGCCCGAAGGCGTCTGGCCACACACTGCGGCGACCCTCGGCTCCAACTCCTGTCACCTGCAGGTGAGTACCGACCTCGACTCCGGGCGGGTGATCGCGGTCAGCGCCCTCGACAACCTCGGCAAGGGCGCCGCCGGCCAGGCCGTCCAGTGCGCCAATCTCATGCTCGGCCTCCCCGAGGCGGCCGGACTCCCCGCCCAAGGAGTCGCCCCATGAGTGTCACAGCTCCCCAAGGCTTCCGGGCCGCTGGCATCGCCGCCGGACTAAAGAGCAGCGGTGCCCTCGACGTGGCGTTGGTGGTCAACGACGGGCCGGCGCCGGCAGCAGCCGCGGTCTTCACTGCCAACCGGGTCAAGGCCGCACCGGTCCTCTGGACCGAGCAGGTGATGCGGGACGGCGCGGTGCGCGCCGTGGTCCTCAACTCCGGTGGCGCCAACGCCTGCACCGGCCCGCTGGGCTACCAGGACACCCGCGCTACCGCCAAGCAGGTCGCCGAGGCGTTGAGCGCCGGCCCCGGGCCGAGCCTCGACGCGGGCGGGGTAGCCGTCTGCTCCACCGGGCTGATCGGCGTCCGGCTGCCGATGGAGAAGCTGCTACCCGGCGTCCGGGCCGTGGTCCAGCAACTCTCCGACGACGGTGGGGCGGCTGCCGCCCAGGCGATCATGACGACGGACACCCGGTCGAAGGCGACCGTCACCGCCGGCGCGGGCTGGACAGTGGGGGGGATGGCCAAGGGCGCCGGTATGCTCGCCCCGGCACTCGCGACCATGCTCTGCGTCATCACCACCGATGCGGTGGCTGATGCCGCCACACTCGACCAGGCGTTGCGGGACGCCTGCCGGGTGACCTTCGACCGGGTCGACTCCGACGGCTGCATGTCCACCAACGACACCGTGATCCTGCTGGCCAGCGGCGCCAGCGGGATCACCCCGACCCGGGCCGAGCTGACCTCGGCCGTCACCGCCGCCGCCCACGACCTGGCCCAACAACTCATCGCCGATGCGGAGGGCGCCACCAAGCAGGTCGCCATCGAGGTGGTCGGTGCGGCCAGCGAAACTGAGGCGGTCGAGGTCGGGCGGACGGTGGCCCGCAACAACCTGGTGAAGACCGCGCTCTTCGGGAACGACCCCAACTGGGGGCGGATCCTCGCCGCGGTCGGCACCACGACCGCCGCCTTCGACCCGGACGAGGTCGACGTGGCGGTCAACGGGGTGTGGGTCTGCCGCTCCGGCGCCGCCGCCGAGGACCGGTCGAAGGTCGATCTGTCCGGGCGGGAGGTCACCGTCCGGATCCACCTGCACGCCGGCGCGGCCGCCGCCACCATCTGGACCAATGACCTGTCGCACGCGTACGTGCACGAGAACTCGGCGTATTCGACATGACCGTGAACACTGCCCACGCCAACGTCGTCGACGAACACTCGTTGACCCGGGACCTGGCGCTCGCTCAGACCAAGGCGGCCACCCTGATCGAGGCGCTGCCCTGGCTGGCCCGATTCCACGGCGCAACCGTGGTGGTCAAGTACGGCGGGCACGCCATGGCCGACCCGAAACTGCGGCGGGCCTTCGCCGCGGACATGGTCTTCCTGCGCTACGTCGGAATCAAACCGGTCGTGGTGCACGGCGGCGGGCCGCAGATCTCCGCGATGCTGACAAAACTCGGCATCGCCAGCGAATTCAGAGGCGGTCTGCGCGTCACCACCCCCGAGGCGATGGATGTCGTTCGGATGGTCCTCGTCGGCCAGGTCGGACGCGAACTCGTCGGCCTGATCAATGAGCACGGCCCGTTCGCGGTGGGACTCTCCGGCGAAGACGCCCGGCTCTTCACCGCGGTCCGTCGGCCCGCCTGGGTCGACGGCGAGCCGGTCGACGTCGGCCAGGTCGGTGATGTCGACGCGGTCGACATCACTGCGGTGGCCGACCTCATCGCGGCCGGGCGGATCCCGGTGATCTCCAGCGTCGCCCCCGACGTCGACGGGGTGTTGCACAACCTCAACGCCGACACCGCGGCCGCCGCGCTCGCGATGGCGTTGCGGGCGCGCAAGCTGGTCGTGCTCACCGACGTCGCCGGCCTCTACCTCGACTGGCCCGACCCGACCAGCCTGGTTTCGCAGATCACCACCGAGCGCCTCGGCGAACTGCTGCCCAAGCTGGAATCCGGCATGGTCCCCAAGATGGAAGCTTGCCTGCGCGCGGTTTCGGGCGGGGTCCCCGCGGCACACGTGGTCGATGGCCGGGTCGCCCACTCCACCCTGCTCGAAGTGTTCACCTCGGAAGGATTCGGCACCATGGTGGTACCCAACGAGGCGGTCACGTCATGACGGCGTTGATCGACCGGTGGTCGCAATCCATGATGGATAACTACGGCACGCCGCCGCTGGCCCTGGTCCGCGGCCACGGCGCCGTCGTGGTCGACGAGACCGGCAAGGAGTACGTCGACCTGATCAGCGGCATCGCCGTGAACGCGCTCGGACACGCCCACCCGGCGGTGGTCGCCGCCGTCACCGCCCAACTCGGCACCCTCGGCCACGTCTCCAACCTCTACGTGGCCGAGCCCCCGGTGGCGCTGGCCGAACTGCTGCTCGCCCTGGTCGGGCGTCCCGGTCGGGTCTTCTTCGCCAACTCCGGTGCCGAGGCGAACGAGGCCGCCTTCAAACTCTCCCGGCTGACCGGCCGCACCCAGGTGGTCGCCACCATCGGCGGCTTCCACGGCCGCACCATGGGGGCGCTGGCCCTGACCGGCCAGCCGGACAAGGCCGACCCGTTCCAGCCGCTGCCCGGCGAGGTGACCCACATCCCGTACGGCGACGTGGCGGCGCTGGAATCAGCCGTCACCGACGCCACCGCCATGGTGATCCTGGAACCCATCCAGGGGGAGAACGGCGTCGTGGTCCCGCCACCGGGCTACCTGGCCGCCGCCCGGGAGATCACCGCCCGGCACGGAGCCCTGCTCGTCCTCGACGAGGTGCAGACCGGGGTCGGACGTACCGGACACTGGTTCGCCCACCAGGCCGACGGGATCGAGCCGGACGTCATCACCCTTGCCAAGGGCCTCGGCGGTGGGCTGCCGATCGGCGCCTGCCTGGCCTTCGGCCCGGCCGCCGACCTGCTCCTTCCCGGCACCCACGGCAGCACCTTCGGCGGCAACCCGATCAGCGCCGCCGCCGCCCTGGCCGTGATCAGAACCATCGCGAGCGAGGGGCTGCTCGACCACGTCAAGCGGATCGGTGAGCGGATCCGTCATGGGATCGAGGCGCTGGCGCACCCGCTGGTCAGCGAGGTGCGTGGCGCCGGTCTGCTGCTCGGGGTCGCCCTGCGGGCCCCGGCTGCCGGGGCGGTCGCGGGCGTGCTGCGCGACGCCGGGTTCCTGGCCAACACCGCGCAGCCGAACGTTCTCCGGCTCGCCCCGCCGCTGATTTTTAGCGCCGCCCAGGCCGACGCCTTCCTCACCGCGCTACCGGCCGCCCTGGACGCTGCCGGCCCCGCCGCCATCCCGGCCGGCACCGCCGTCACTGCCCAGGTCGCCAACCCCACCTTCCTCCCTTCCGTCTCTGATGTTTTGGACCCTCACCCCTCATGACCCAACACTTCCTCTGCGACGACGACCTCACCCCCGACCAGCAGTCCGCAGTCCTCGACCTCGCGGCAGCGATGAAGACTGACCGGTTCGCCCACCGGCCGCTGTCCGGTCCCCGGTCGGTCGCGGTCCTGTTCGACAAACCGAGCCTGCGCACCCGGCTCTCCTTCGACGCCGGCATCGCCGAACTCGGGGGTAACCCGATCATCGTGGACGCCCAGGCCACACACTTCGGCCGCGGTGAGTCCCTCGCCGACGCCGGGCGGGTCCTGTCCCGCTACGTCGCCGCGATCGTGCTGCGCACCCACAGCGACGACCGGCTCGCCGAACTCGCCAGCGGGGCCAGCGTGCCGGTCGTCAACGCGCTCACCGACGGCTACCACCCCTGCCAGTTGCTGGCCGACCTCCTCACCATCCGGGAGCATTGCGGCGGCACCGCCGGCAGAACCCTGGCGTACCTTGGGGACGCGGCCAACAACATGGCCCACTCGTACCTGCTTGCCGGGGCGACCGCAGGTCTGCACGTCCGGGTCGCCGGCCCGCCCGGACACGACCCCGATCCGGCCGTCATGGCACGGGCCAACCGGATCGCCGCCGACACCGGCGGTTCGGTGCAGGTGCTCCGCGATCCACGCCAGGCCGTCGACGGGGCCGACGTGGTCGCCACCGACACCTGGACATCGATGGGGCAGGAAGGGGACGGCCTCGACCGACTCACCCCGTTCCTGCCGTACCAGGTCTGCACCGAACTGCTCGCCGCTGCGCCCCAGGCCGTGGTGCTGCACTGCCTGCCCGCTAACCGCGGCGAGGAGATCACCGATGAGGTGCTCGACGGCCCTCGCAGCGTGGTGCTCGACCAGGCCGAGAATCGGCTGCACACCCAGAAGGCACTGCTGACCTGGCTGCTGGAGGGGGCAGCATGACCAGCCCCCTGACCCGTACCGCCCGCCACGGCCGCATCGTGGAACTGATCCGCGACCGGGCGGTCCGATCGCAGTCCGAACTGGCGGAACTGCTCTCCTCCGAGGGGGCGCCGGTCACCCAGGCCACCCTCTCCCGCGACCTGGAGGAACTGGGCGCGGTCAAGGTACGCGGGGGCGACGGGCGCGCCGTCTACGTCATCCCCGAGGACGGAAACCGGCCCCTGCGCGACGCCGAGCAGGCGTCGCTGCGCCTCATCCGGCTGCTGCGTGAACTGCTCAACAGCGCCGACGCCAGCGGCAACATGGCGGTGCTGCGTACCCCGCCGGGGGCGGCACAGTTCCTGGCCAGCGCCCTGGACCGTTCCGGCTTACCCGAGGTCGTCGGCACCATCGCCGGCGACGACACCATCCTCGTCGTGGCCCGCGAAGCCACCGGCGGAGCGGCGCTGGCGGAGAAGCTCTCCGCCTGGGCCCGCGGAGAAGAAGACGCTGAAGGGAGCACCACACCATGACCGAGCGGGTCGTACTTGCATTTTCCGGGGGGCTGGACACCTCCGTCGCCATTCCCTATCTCGCTGAACAGACCGGCGCCGAGGTGATCGCGGTCGCGGTCGACGTCGGACAGGGCGGCGAGGACATGAACGTCATCCGGCAGCGCGCCCTGGACTGCGGGGCTGCCGAAGCCGAGGTGATCGACGCCCGCGACGAGTTCGCCGCCGACTACTGCATGCCGGCCATCCGGGCCAACGCCCTCTACATGGACCGCTACCCGCTGGTGTCGGCGCTGTCCCGGCCGTTGATCGTCAAGCATCTGGTCGCGGCTGCGCGCAGGCACGGCGGCACGATCGTGTCGCACGGCTGCACCGGCAAGGGCAACGACCAGGTGCGCTTCGAGGTCGGCCTCGGCGCGCTCGCCCCCGATCTAACTATCGTCGCACCGGCCCGTGACTTCGCCTGGACCCGCGACAAGGCCATCGCCTTCGCCGAGGAGAAGGGGCTGCCGATCGACGTGTCGGCCAAGTCGCCGTACTCCATCGATCAGAACCTCTTCGGCCGGGCGGTGGAGACCGGCTTCCTGGAGGACATCTGGAACGGCCCCATCGAGGACCTCTACGACTACACCGCCGACCCGGCGCAGGAGCGCGACCCGGACGAGGTGGTGATCACTTTCGAGGCAGGTGTCCCGGTGGCGATCGACGGGGAGACGGTTACCCCGTACCAGGCGATCGTCGAACTCAACCGGCGTGCCGGCGCACAGGGGGTCGGGCGGCTCGACATGGTCGAGGACCGCCTGGTTGGCATCAAGAGCCGCGAGGTGTACGAGGCCCCCGGCGCGATCGCTCTGATCACCGCCCACCAGGAGCTGGAGAACGTCACCGTCGAACGGGACGTGGCCCGGTTCAAGAAGGGTGTGGACCAGCGCTGGGGCGAACTGGTCTACGACGGGTTGTGGTTCTCGCCGCTGAAGAATGCGCTCGACGCGTTCATCGAGGACACCCAGCGGCACGTCTGCGGCGAGGTGCGCCTCATCCTGCACGGTGGCCGCGCGGTG
>DASULK010000130.1:0-7274 GCA_036278255.1 Micromonospora sp. | reverse complement strand
GAAGGTGATCCGCCGCAACATCTCGCTGAAGTCACTGGACTGCGGCGACCCGCGCGCTTCGGGCAAGACCTACAAAATCGACTGTAAGGTCATTCAGGGCATCGACTCGGAGAAGGCCAAGGCGATCAGCAAGAAGATCCGCGAGGACGGCCCGAAGGGCGTACAGGCCCAGATCCAGGGGGACCAGCTGCGCGTCACCGGCAAGAAGAAGGATCACCTGCAGGAAGTCATCGCGATGCTCAAGTCGGAGGATTTCGGCGTCGCGCTGCAGTTCACCAACTACCGCTAGGACGTCATCAGCGGCGACGGGCGATCCGGGGAGATTTCGGCGGCGAGCGCCTGCTGCAGACGGGCCGCGGCCCTGGCCTCGGCCCGGGCGATGGGGCCGGAGGGCCATCCGGCAAGAGCGGCCGCCACGGCGACGGAGGCCCCGGCGAAGAGAAACGCCCACGGCACGCCGCCGGGCCGGTCGACGATGACACCGGAAATCGCGCCACCCGCGGCGCTGGCGGCCACCGTGGTCGTGACCACCCAGGTATACGCCTCATTCAGCATGCTGCCGGGCGAGATCCGGCCGACCATGGTGTTCTCCACCGTCAGGGCGGGCGCGATCGCCGCACCACCGGCGACCAGGGCCACACCGAGCGCCAGCGGGGTGGGCATCACAGCGAAGATCACGAAGCCGGCAGCCACCGCGGCCAGTAGCCAGGCGAACTGGCGGGCCAGGTTCTTCGCCGGGGGCCGGGTGCCGAACCAGATGCCGGCGATCGCGCTGCCCACGCCCCAGACACCCAGCAGCACGCCGGCGAGCCCTTCGGCGTTGCCGTCGGAGTGTGCGGTGGCGTACGCGGGCACCACCACGCCCGCCGAACCGAACGCGACCCCGAGGCCGGCCACACAGAGCAGCAGGGCGGGGAACCCGGCCACCTTCAGCGGACCGAGTCCCCTGGCATGCGTATCGGTGGGGTGTGGCTGCCAACTACGCATTACCCGGCCGAGCGCCACCACCGTGGTCCCGACCAGGGTGACAACTGCCGCACCGAGCAGCGCGACAGCGGCGTCCGCGAAGAAGACGAAGCCGGCGACGAGTAGTGGGCCGAGGACGAAGACGACCTCGAAGAGCGAGGTCTCCGCGGCCAGGGCGGTGCTGCGGAGGGCGTAGCGGCCGGTGCGGGGTTCGGTGAGGGAGTTCCAGGCGCCGCGGATCGCGGCGGTCAGCGGCGGATAGGTGGCACCGGCGACCGCCGAGGCGAGATAGATGATGCCGATCGAGTCCGGGCCGGCGCGCGTGGCGAGCAGCAGGCCGGTCAGCGCGAGCGGATGAGCGACAGCGGTGGCCAGGAGTACGGGGCTGGGGCCGATCCGGTCGGCGATACGCCCGGCGATGGGGCTGAGGACGGCGCCGGCAAGGGCGTAGATGCCACCGGCGATCGCGGCGAGGGCGTACCGGTTCGTGACGCTTTGGACCACGAGCAGCAGCGCCAGTGGGGTCATGCCGATTCCGAGCCGGGCGATGACGCCGGCGATCAGCAGCACGGGGGCGCCGGGAAGCCGCCATACCGCGAGGTACTGACGCAACGCAGCCACGACGGCGCCTCCCTTCGTATTGAGTGTGCGGGCGACGGCCCGCGCCGACCCTAACGGTGACCAGCGGTCCGCAATAGCGCTTTTCGGGCACTGGTAAGGCGACTCACAGCCACCAGCGATCAAGGAGTTGCTCGCCGATCAAGGACCTTTGGCCGTGTTTGAAGATCAGATCACAGCAGTTTGCCCTTGATCGACGGGGAAAGGGCAGGCAGGACGGGGCACGGGACGGAGGCTGAGCAGGAGACGGGGCTAGCGGTACTGGATCGGGCCGGCGCTGCCAGCCAGCTGCTCCAACCGCCGCACCCGCTCCTCCATCGGCGGGTGGGTCGAGAAGAGCGCCGACATCCCGCCCCCGCGGAACGGGTTGTCGATCATCAGGTGGGCCGTGCTGGTGAGTTGCCCCTCCGCCGGTAGCGGCAGCCGTTGGGTACCGGCATGAATCTTCCGCAGCGCGCTCGCCAGCGCCAACGGGTCGCGGGTGAGCTCAGCGCCGGAAGCGTCCGCCTGGTACTCGCGGCTGCGGCTGATCGCCAACTGGATGACCGAGGCGGCCAGCGGCCCGAGGATCAGCATCGCCAGCAGGGCCAGCGGGTTGGACTCCCTGTCTCGGTCACCGATCGGGAGGAACCAGGCCAGGTTGGCGAGCATGGTGATGATGCCGGCGAGACCCGCGGCCACGCTGGAGATCAGGATGTCCCGGTTGTAGACATGCGACAGCTCATGCCCGATGACCCCGCGCAGCTCGCGGTAGTCGAGGATCTGGGTGATGCCCTGAGTCACGCAGACCGCGGCATTGGCCGGGTTGCGGCCGGTCGCGAAGGCGTTGGGTTGTGCGGTGGGGCTGATGTAGAGCCGGGGCATCGGCTGGCGGGCCTCGGTGGCCAACTCCCGCACCATCTGGTACAGCGCAGGGAACTCCGTCTCGCTGATCGGCCGGGCCTTCATCGCCCGCAACGCGATCTTGTCTGACCAGAAGTAGGTGACGGCGTTCATGCCCAGCGAAACGAAGACCGCGATGACCAGACCGTTGCTGCCGCCGAACCAGTAGCCGACGCCGAGGATCATGGCGGTGAGCAGGCCGAGCAGAGCCGCCGTTTTCAGGCCGTTGTGGTGCACGATCACTCCTTCGGGTACGGGCAGGCACACACCCGTTAACCGGTTTAACAGCCGGCTACCCCCCAATAATCCCCAACTCTCAGTGAGCTACCCGCCAGATGCGTGACCGAGTTCACCAGGATGCGGCCGGAACCGAAGGGAGCGGATGCCCCAGGGTGAGAGCCGACGGAGCCGGCTAGACGGCCACGAGATCCAGGATGAGCTGCGGGGCGAACCCGATGACGATGGCGACCACGGTCGCGGCCGCCAGCGCCGCGGCGACCGTCCACCCCACCCGGGCCTGGCGGTGGGCCGGGCTGGTCATCGCCGCTACCGGTTCGGCGGCCCGGTCCGGGGCGGGCATCGGGGCGTAGAGCTTGGCGACGATGCGGAGGTAGTAGGCGAGTCCAATCACGGCGTTCAGCGCAACCACGACGGCGAGCCAGCCCGCTCCCCCAGCGAGCAGGGCGCGGACCACGACAACCTTGGCGAAGAGGCCGGCCAGACCGGGGGGCAGCCCCGCCAGCCCGACCAGCGCCAGGACGAATGCCGCCCCGATCCAGGGATGGCGCCGGGCGGCGCCCCGGTAGGCGGCGATCGATCCGCCATCCGCATTGGGTGGCCGCAGCGCGACCACCGCGGCGAAGGCCGCGAACTCCATCACCACATAGAAGACGGTGTAGGCCAGCACCGCCGCCACCACGGTCCGTACCGCCGGCAACTCGCGGCTCGCGCCCCACATAAACGCGCCGAGCGGAGCGATGATGTAGCCGGCCTGAGCCACCGACGACCAGGCCAGGAGACGGACCATCCGCCGCTGACGCAACGCGACCAGGTTGCCGACCGTCATCGTGAGCACGGCCAGCACAGCCAGAACCGGTCCGGTGACCGACGCCGGTAGCGAGAACTCGGTGACCGCGAGCAGCGCGACCACCCCGCCCAACTTCGAGGCGGTCGACAGGTAGGCGGCCACCGGCATCGGCGCACCGTCATAGGTAGTCGGCGCCCAGACATGGAAGGGCACCGCCGCCACCTTGAAGGCCAGGCCGAGCACGACCAGCGCCACTGCGACGGCGGTGAGCGGCACCTTCAGCAGGCCGGCCCCGTCAGCGAATACCGCCTCCAGCGACCGGAGGTGGACCGCCCCGGTCACCGCGTAGAGCAGGGCCGCGCCGAGCAGGGTCACCGCGGTCGCCACCACGCTCACCACGAAGAAGGTGAGAGCCGCCTCGGCGCTGGCGACACTACGCCGCAGCCCCACCAGGGCGAAGAGCGGCAGGGTCAACGCCTCCAGCGCGACGATCAGCGTGATCAGATCCCCGGCTGCGCCGAGCACGACCCCGCCGGTCATCGAGCAGGCGAGCAAGAAGCAGAATTCGCCCGTCGGTATCTGCGTCGTACGCAGCAGCGGTCCGGAGAGCGCGAGCACGCCGAGGGTGAGCAGCGCGAAGAGGGCGGCGACGAGGGCGGCCCGCCCATTGGCGAGGTAGGAGCAGGCGTCCTGGACGCAGAACGTCTGCCGGGGACCGGACCGGGCGGCGGCTGCCGCACCGACGGTGGTGGCGACCGCGCCGGTGGCGGTGACGAGCAGCACCGCGCTTCGTCGGGCCAGGAGGAGGTCGGTCAGCAGCACGAGTACGGCAGTGCCGGCGGCCAGGTAGGCCGGCAGCAGCGCGACGTGGTCGACAGACTGGGTCACGGCACCGCCTCCAGCAGGGAGCGGACCGGGTCGTCGGTCACGCCGAGCACCAGTACCGGTACCAGCCCGATCACGAGAGTGAGCAGCACCAGCGGACTCCAGGTGGCCACTTCGGCACCGGCGAGCCCCGGGACTGCCCGGGCGACAGCCGGTGACGGAGAGCCGTGGGTGACCCGCCGCAGCAGACGCAGGAAGTACGCCGCGGTGAGCGCGCCGCCGATCGCGGCCAGCACCCCGAGCGCTATCCAGAACGGACTGCCCACCTGGAAGGCGGCCACGACGGCGAACGCCTCACCCCAGAAGCCGGCGAGTCCGGGCAGCCCCAGCGACGCAATGGCCGCGAATCCGAGCAGCCCGGCGAGGCGGGGCATGCTCTCCCGCAATCCGCCCAACTGGGCGAGCAGCCCGGTCCGGGTCCGGTCCTTGATGGCACCGGCCAGGAAGAAGAGCAGGCCGGTGATGATGCCGTGCGCGATGTTGCCGATCAGCGCCGCCTGAATACCGGTGGCGGTGAGGGTGGCGATGCCGAGCAGTACGAACCCCATGTGGCTGACGCTGGAGTAGGCGATGAGCCGTTTCAGTTCGGTCTGGGCCAGGCAGACCAGCGAACCGACGATGATCGCGGCGACGGCGAGGAGTCCGAGCACCGGGGCGGCGAAGCGTGCCCCCTCCGGCGCGACCCCGACCGCGACCCGGATCAGGCCGTACGTGCCCATTTTCAGCAGCACCCCGGCGAGGATCACACTGCCGACGGTGGGGGCCTGGGTGTGGGCGTCCGGTAGCCAGGTGTGCAGCGGCCACAGTGGGCTCTTCACCGCGAAGGCGAGCGCGAGCAGGATGAACGCCGCCACCTGGGTGCTGCGGGGAATCCCGCCGTCGAGGGCGAAGACCGCCGCATCGGGAGCCCGGACCAGGGCGACGAGGTCGGAGGTGCCCGCCGCGGCGACCACGGTGAAGACCCCGACCAGGAGCAGCACCGAGCCGAGCAGGGTGTAGAGGACGAACTTCCGTGCGGCGCGCCGCCGCTGCGCGCCACCCCAGACCGCGATGACCGCGTACATGGGCAGCAGGACGACCTCGAAGAAGACGAAGAAGAGCACCAGGTCGAGGGCGAGGAAGGTGCCCAGGATGCCGACCTCGATAACCAGCAGCAACGCCACCAGGAGCCGCCCGGGGCCGCCGTCGGGGACCCGCCAGAGGGTGTAGGCGCAGCAGAGCAGGGTGAGCAGGGTAGTGAGCAGCACCAGTGGGTAGGAGATGCCGTCAACCCCGAGATGGAAGTGCAGGTCCAGGCCCGGCGCCCAGGGCAGGTTCACCTCGTGCCAGGGCATGATCGCCGGCCGGCCCGTACCCGAGTAGGCGAACCAGCCGATGTTGGCGGGGGCATAGAGCAGCAGGCTGAGCAGGAACGCCACGGCGGTGAAGCCGACCCCGACCGCACGCGCGACCCGGTCCCTGCGCTTCGGCAGGGCGGCGACCAGCACCGCCCCGACTGCCGGCACCGCCAGCAGCGCGATCAGCAGCACCTGGCCGACGCTCACCTCGTACCTCCGATCAGCGCGGCGATCACGCCGAGGAGCAGGGCGCCGGTGAGGAAGGCGGTGGCTGCGCGGGGCAGGGCGGCGCGGTGCAGCGCGGCGAGACGGGCACCGAGCCCGACCGTTCCGCGTCCGGCGCCTTGTACGGCCCCGTCGACCACCGTCTCGTCCGCGGTGCGCACCCCCCGGGCCAGTGCCCGCATCGGACGGACGACCAGCGTGTGCTGGAGTTCGTCGAACCAGAAGGCGTGGGCGAACGCCGTGCGCAGCGGGCCCAGCGCGACCGCCGGATCCGCCGTCGGATCGCGCCGCCACCACGCCCAGGCAAGCCCGGCGCCGAGGGCGAGCGCGGCCAGGGGAATCAACGTCTGCGGACCGATGTGGATCAGTTCCCGCCAGGGCTGCATCAGGTTCGAGGGGCGGTCTGCCGTAGCCGGTGATAGCAGGCGCCCGGCGAAGAAGTCGGTGAACGCGGCCAGGCCGAGCAGGGCGCTCGGTACGGCCAGTGCCAGCACCGGCACCGTTATGGCGGCCGGCGGCTCGTGGGCCTGCGCCGCCGCGCTGGAGCGGGGGTCGCCGAAGAAGGTGCGCAGCCAGAGCCGGAAGGCGTACCAGGCGGTGACCCCGATCCCGGCGACACCCACGGCGTAGATCAGCCATGCCGACCGGGCGGAGCCTGCGGCGGTGGCGGCGTGCAGCACCGCCTCCTTGCTCCAGAATCCGGCCAGCGGCGGCAATCCGACCAGTGCGCCCAGACCGACGGTCATGCTCCAGAAGGTCAGCGGCATTCGACGCCGTAGTCCTCCCATGGCCGCCATCGAGGTGGTGCCGACAGTGTGGATGATCGAGCCTGCGCCGAGGAAGAGCAGCGCCTTGAACGCCGCGTGGGTGAGGAGGTGGAAGAGGGCCACCTGCGGAGCGCCGACGGCGAGCGCAGCGGCCATGTAGCCGATCTGCGACACGGTCGACCAGGCGAGCACCCGTTTGATGTCGTCCTGCGCGGTCGCCGCCAGGGCGCCGAGCAGGATGGTGATCACGGCCAGCACGCCGAGTACCGCCAGCGCCGGCCCGCCGACCACGAAGACCGGCTCCAGCCGGGTCACGACGTAGATGCCGGCCGCCACCATGGTCGCGGCGTGGATCAGCGCGGAGATCGGGGTCGGGCCGGCCATGGCGTCGGGCAGCCAGGTGTGCAGCGGGAAGAGGGCGCTCTTGCCGGCCACCCCGGCGAGCAGCAGCAGCGCCGCGACGCTCGCCGTGGTGGTGGACATCTGCGGCAGCGCGGCGAGGACGTCGACGATCCGGAAGCTGCCGGCGGCGAGGCCGAGCACGGCGATGCCGAGCAGGAAACCCAC
>DASULK010000129.1:0-19304 GCA_036278255.1 Micromonospora sp. | reverse complement strand
AGGTTGTCGTGGCTGGTCCAGTCGTCCACCTCCAGCATTTCTCCGGTTTTGGCGTCGATGGTGACGTTCCACAGGTGCGAGTCGTCGACCTCGTCGATGACGAGCTGCCAGGCCATCCGTAGCCCGTCGTCGGTGTGCTGCCAGCCGAGTCGGGCGGGGATGGGCTGTTCGGAGATACCGCTGTCGGAGACGACGGTGCGTTGGGCGGCATCAGCGCTGCGGCTGAGTACCCGCGGGCTGCGCGGGGCCTTCAGACGGAGCTTCTTCGCGGCGGACTCGACCGCGTCCACGGCATCGAGCGCCGCAGCGGCGGACGGGGCCTGCTGCAATCCGGGCGCCAGGCTGTGGCCGACGAAGATGACGCTGCCGTCTTTGGCGATGTTGATGGTTGCGGTGGCCCCGAAAACTTCCAGGTTCTTGTACCGCTGGGCCAGGTTCACATGGGTGACGCCGTTGTGGCTGCTGGTGTAGGAGGAGGCCACGACCAGGTCGCTCAGGTCCGCGCTGCTCACCCCGTAGCGGGACGGATTCGTACGTAGATAGTTGACGGCGATACTCTCCGGCCGGCCCTCATTCGGACCGGTCAGGAACAAGTCGTTACGGACAGCCGAAGGCGACTGTCCATCCGACTCCTGCGGAGCCGCCGAAGCAGGCTGCGCCGCCACCGGCGCCAGAGCCACAACAAGTGCGGTGGCCGCCAACAACGCAGTACTGCGTCGACCACCAGGGGGACGGGATAGGGGCACAGGTACTCCCTTCGCTGCACAACAACAACGACCCGGCACACCGGACCACCCGCGACTTCGCCGCAACCACCCACGCGATCCGAACGCTCATGCCGGGACGTGCATGAGATCCACCCCGAGAGGCGGTTTGGACTGACGGTACGGAGCCCCCCACACCCCGTCATCCAACACATGTTTAGATTTCTTTATCTCGATGTCCTGCGACTGTCGGGCAGTGGCGATCAGGGAGGAGGGCCAGCGCCCGATTGCCGGCGTTCGAGGGGTAGGTTGAAGCAGCGTCCGGAATAGACTGTGAGGTTTTGTGCACGATTCGTCGTGGACCCGGTGCCTACGATCGAGGGCATGAGCGTGGAGCAGGATGTTTGGGCTTGGCTCCGGCAGCGCGGAGCCGAGGCGGTCGAGCACCCAGGTGGCAGCCTCTATGCCCACCTGTCGAGGGTTCACGATCGACTCGGCAGGCTCGGGCTAGAAGCCGACGTACAACTTGCCGGCCTGACGCATGCCGTGTACAGCACCGACGGGTTTGACGTCGTACTGCTTGACCGGACCGAGCGGGCAACGCTGCAGAACCTCATCGGTGAGCCTGCGGAGTGCCTTGTCTACCTCTATGGGGTGTGTGATCGCCGGCGGAGCTGGCAGCGCCTGCCAAGCACCAGCGAAGTCTGGGATCGTTTCACCGGCCGGGCGCGGACCCTGAGCCCTGGACAATTACAGCAGTTCGTCGATTTGAACATCGTCAACGAGTTGGACGTCATCGAGCAGTCCCCGGCAATCGCAGAGAAGTACGGTGCCTACTTCCGCTCGCTGTTCGCCTGCTGGTCCGCGGTCGCCTCATCCCAAGTAACGAGCGAAGCGCAGCGGGTCCTGGGGCTTAAGTGCCATGGCGGTTGATGTCGCCGCCGAGATTGCCGCCGCCGTCCTCCATCGCATACCGACCAACGACATCCGGATCATTGGTATCGATGGGCCAAGCGGGTCCTAGGTGATGATCGACGCCAGCCAGGTATCGGACCGGGATACCCAGGGTTGAAGGTTCCAGGCTAGCGCTACGTGTCCGAGGGAGTGAAACCTGGCGTTGTACGGCGAGGTGGCTGGTCTGCCAGACTCGTTCTTCGGCCCAGCCGCGATAGTCAGCGGCCGGGTGGCGGTGACCTCGTGGTAGCCGATCATGCTGGCGATAACCAGGCTGGCCGACGCTGGCGCGGCAGTCGGGCACCGTGATCACGATGGTGCTGCCTCCGCCGGCGCCCGCTTGTCACCTTGAGCGGGCAGAGCCTCATATGGGGCAAGTTGACGATGCAGGGTCAGGCGACGCGGTTGTGGGCCAGGGAGTTGATGACGCGGTGTACGTCGGCTAGACGAACGGTGGCTGACTGGTCGGCGGCCGACAGGCCGGCCTCGACCAGGTCGCGGATGACCTCGCTGGGGGTCACGCCCCGGCGTTCTGCCTCGGCGAAAAGGCGTTCGGTCAGGTCACGCGACATCCGTACGGAGTGCACCACCGAGGCCGACCGGGGACGGTCCTCGACCTGGGTGCTGCTCCAGTCGCGGCTGTTCAGAGCTGCCGTGGCCTCGTCGAACTTGCTCATGGATCCCTCCTCAGCAATTGGGTGATGGTGGTGATTTCGTCGTCGTCTAGGTAGCGGGCTGATACGACGGCATATTCGTCGTCGTTGCCTTCGATCAGTGCGACCGCGAGCCAGGTTCCGTCGCGGTCCTGCCCGGCGATCTGCAGGACGGCTCCGATGTGCCGGCGTACTGCCGGCCGGCCGTACAGCACGTCCGTCACTGCCAGCGGCCTCACCTCGGCTTTCGCCAGGTTCAGGTAGGCCCGCTCCGTGAAGGCATAGCTCTCTTCGGGCACACCCCAAGTGTATGACAGGTGTAAACAGAAAGTTCCTCGACTCGCTCGGCAACCCGAACACGGCCCGGAGCTACGGGATCGGGGTGGGCCCTGGACGCACATGTCGGCGAGCGCGGCGTGCGCCTGTCCGGGGGCCAGCGGAACGGATCGCGCTGGCCCGCACGTTCTATCGAAATCCGCCGATCCTGGTCCTGGTCGAGGCCGCGTCCGCGCTCGACTTCGAGGCGGAGGCTGTCATCCACGACGGGCTCGGCGAGGTGATGACCGGCCGTACCGTGATCGCGATCGCGCACCGGCTCTCCACCATCGCCCGCATGGACCGGATCGTGGTCCTCGACGTCGGCCGGATCGCGGAGCAAGGTACCCACGCGGATTCCTCTCAACAACCCCAACTACAGCAGTGACTGCGGGTACGGCGAAAGTCTCGTGGCGAGTCCAGTGCCCCCTCTAAGCTGTTTATCGGATTGCCGTTAACGGTAATCCGATAAACAGCTCCTAGGCTGAAGCTTTTCAGGCCCCGGTGGGGATGCATCATAATGACTGTTATGTAGGCAGGCTCCGGCGATGAGCAGGCAGCGGCGTACGGACGGTTCGTTGAAGAGCAGACGCGGCCGGAGCTAAAGGGTTCCTTTTCCTACACGACATGCACCGGGACCTGACTGATCGCGCTACAACCGGCGTTGGGGGGCAGCTGGCCCGGGACATCTGCCACGGCAAGCGCGGGCAGATCATGCAGGCGTACCAGACGGAGGCCAACTCGGCCTGGTCGTAGTTTCCAGCGAAAAAACAACGACAGGCCCCGCCCGGGTGCCATCACCGGCTGATCTTGTGTCAGTCAGACCCGGCCTGGAGGCGACGGCGAAGGCGGTTCTGTCGACCGGGCAAGTCGGGCGTGCAGTGGGCGGGAGTCTGATTGATCGGTCAGGTCGCGTCGGCGCGGTGTCGTGGGGGGTTGTCCGTTAGCCGAACCCTCAACGGACACCCAACCCTCCCGGCCGGCCGACACCGCCGACAGCGGCCGACCAGCATTCCCGCCCGCCCCGCCTCGTCTCACATAGGGTGTCCGATGATCTGTACGGTGAGCGGGGGCTATCCATTACACTCCGTGTCGTGACCGGAACCTCGATCGGCTACGCCCGCTGCTCCACCGACAAACAGGACCTCGAAGCCAACCGGCAGATCCTGCTCGACCTCGGCGTACCCGAAGACCGCATCTACCTCGACCGGGCATACTCCGGCACCACCCGCGTCCGGCCCGGCCTCGACCAGGCCCTCGCCGCAGTCCGCCCCGGCGACACCCTCGTCGTGCCGAAACTCGACCGGCTGGCCCGGTCCGTGCCCGACGCCCGGCAGATCGGCGATTCCCTCGCCACCCGCAACATCCGGCTGCAGCTCGGCACGATGGTCTACGACCCGGCCGACCCGATGGGCAAGATGTTCTTCAACATCCTCGCCACCTTCGCCGAGTTCGAGGTCGACCTGCTGCGCATGCGCACCCGCGAGGGCATGGCGATCGCCAAAGCGAAGGGCAGACTCAAGGGCCGCGCACCGAAGCTGTCCGCGCCCCGGCAGGCGCATCTGGTCAAGTTGCACGCCGCCGGCGAGCACACCATCGCCGAGCTGGCCGAGTTGTTCGAGGTCTCGCGGCCGACGGTGTACCGGGTCCTCGAGCGCGCCGCTGCGGCATGAGTACCGCGCTGCCGGCGCCGGTGCGCGAGGTGCTGCTGGTCGACGACGATCCCGGCGACCGGGCGTTGATAGCCGAGGCGTGGAGCATTCATCAGCTGCCGGCCCGGCTGCACACCACCGTCGATGGTGCGGACGCTCTGGCGTTTCTGCACCGGCAGCCGCCGTACGACCAAGCGCCTCGGCCGGACCTGATCCTGCTGGACCTCAACATGCCCTGATCTGGACGGCCGGGCCGTGCTCGCCGAGATCAAGACCGACCCTCGACTGTGTGCCATCCCGGTCGTCGTGCTCACCACCTCGGCGGACCCCGGTGACTTCACCGCCAGCTACACCGCGCACGCCAACGCCTACATCACCAAGCCTCGCGACCTGACGGACCTGAGCCGGATCGTGCTCGGCATCTACCGGTTCTTCGGTGAGACCGCCCGCGTTCCCGGCCCGGCACCGGCGGCAGAGCATGACGGCGATGGCGGTGTGTCGCCGCCGGATGACCCGGACAAGGTGCCGGGGCCACGACCAGTCCGGCTGTTGCTGTGGCAACCGTTCACCGCGGCCACCGTGGCACCCCTGCGTCACGCGCTGACCGCCCGCCTGGCCGCGGCCGGGTTGACCGGTGACGCGGCTTTCGACTTCGTCGCGGCGGTCCACGAACTGGTCACCAACGCGGTACGCCACGGCGGTGGCCACGGCCGGCTCGAGCTGAGCCTGCAGGAGCGCACCCTGATCTGCTCGATCAGCGACCACGGCCGCGGCGCGAGCGGGTTGCCCGCCGGCCCGCCGCCGAACGACCGGCCCGGCGGCCGGGGCCTCTACCTGGCCCGCCAGTTGACCGGGGCCTTACTGATTGACCAGCGCGGTGACGGTGTGACCGCCACGGTCACCGTCGAGCTCCCGGCCGCCGGCTGATCTCCTCCCCGCCGGGCGCACATCCGACGCGGGCCGGCGGCACGGTCGGGAAACCCATGATCAGCCGCCGAGAAAATCTGGTCTCCCGAGACTAGACATTCTTGGTGGGGCTGGGTAGTGTTGCCTCCGTTGACGACAGAGATCGGTTAAAGACGCCGACGAAACAGGCCGAGCGTCAAAGCAGGGCCCGGAACTTCTCGCGGCTCGCTCGGTAACTGCGGTGGAACCGCATCACCGCATGCAACACGGCAAGTGCACGACAAGACCTTGACGTAACTCCAGGTCAGGGCACCGCAGGCAGGGCCGATGCAAGGTTCGGGGCCCCTCCTGATGCAGGAAGGATCCGCCGCACGTGTGCGGGGCCATGAAGTTGCGTGGGGCTCCGGCATCGGCGGATAGCACCGCAGGTAATAGAAGAAGAGGAAAGGGAGGGCTGGACGCCGTTGGATCGCCCGCCGTCAGGACGTAGCTGCAGTTCTGCGGTGGACACCGTTGTCCCATCGAATGTGAGGTGGTCTCCGGTCACGCTTATGCGATCCTCGCACCGCCTGCCGACAGCGGCACGGTGCGGAAACGAGAACCCGACGAGCCTGTCGGTAGATGGTGTGTTCAACCCGTAACCCTGGGCCCCGGCGCATGTTGCGCCGGGGCCCTCGTTCATGAAGAGGTATGCATGGCCCAACCCGACGACATGCTCAACGACGACGACTACCCCGCCTACACCATGGGCCGCGCCGCCGAGATCGTGGGCGCCTCGCAGGACTTCCTGCGTCGCCTCGACGAGGCGAAACTGATCATCCCGTTCCGCTCCACCGGCGGACACCGCCGCTACTCCCGCTACCAGCTGCGCCTGGCCGCACGAGCCCGGGAGATGGTCGACCACGGCACCGCCCTCGAAGCCGCCTGCCGGATCATCATCCTCGAAGACCAGCTCGAAGAAGCCCTCCAGCACAACCAGAACCACCAGTGCCGCCAGCAGACCGGCGCCGCCTGACCCACGCCGCACGGTCCTTCTCCACCACGAGAAGGACCGTCTGTCGCACCCCGAAGAACCTGCGAATGCCGCGCACCGCTGCGCCGCCAGGACAGGGACGCACACAGGGAGACCGGGACTGCTAGCGTCTGTGCTACGGTCTCCTTGTTGCAGTTTTGATTTCCTTAGACGTTTCCAGCGCCTGATGGGGTTATCTGAAACCCATCCAGGCGCTTTTTCGTTTGTCGTGCCGGTTCGGCGCGGGCGATCAACGCGGCGGCGTAAGAGTCCGCACACCGCGGTCTCCAACAGCCTGCGAAGGAGCAGACATGGCTACAGGTACCGTGAAGTGGTTCAACGGTGACAAGGGCTTCGGCTTCATCGCCCAAGACGGCGGCGGCGCCGACGTCTTCGCCCACTTCTCCGCGATCTCGTCGAGCGGCTTCCGCAGCCTCGATGAGAACCAGCGGGTGGAGTTCGACATCACCCAGGGTCAGAAAGGCCCGCAGGCGGAGAACATCCGCCCGCTCTAATTCCCATTCTGCGAACGGCGGCCCGACTGGTTCAGCGGGCCGCCGTTCGGCATTTCCGCTGGCGGTGGCCCGAGTGCCGACCCCGCCGAGCCGCGGAACAGCTACCGGGCACCGCCGTCGGTGACCAGGCGCAGCGGCCGGTATCCGTCGGTGTCGAGCTGGGCGAGCTCACCGTCGATGTCGACCGAATGCGTGCCGTAGAAATGCACGTTCTCGTGGTGGGTCGGCCAGATGTGCGCCAGAACCTCGTCGTCGATGATGCGTCCCTGCTGCCGCAGGGCACCGACGGCCAGGCCATGGTACTCGGTCGACCAGCAGACGATCGCGTTGGTTGCGAGGGTCAGGCACCACATCTGCTCGGTCTGCTGTTCGTGGTGGCGCCGGCGCAGCGCCCCCTCGCCGGCGTACGCGAGGCTGCGGCGCAGGGCGTGCAGGTTCTCGCCCTTGTTCAGCTGCCGGGCGATCCGCCGCCGGTAGGTTTCGTCGGCCAGGTAACGGGCGGCGTAGACCGTACGCCGCAGCGCCCCGTACTCCTTGATCGCGCTGGTGAGTGCGTTCTGCTGGCGTTTGGACGAGCACAGCTTGCCGACGACCATCGCCGCGGTGGCGTGCCCGCCCTGCACGCTGGCGGCCACCCGCAGCAGGTCGTCCCACATGCTCGTGATCAGGTCGACGTTCAGCCGTCGGGTCAGCAGCGCGCCGGCGCGCGGGTAGCGGTCCAGGAAGTCGGCGCGTGGTCCGGTCCGGTACAGGGTGATCTTCCCGAGGTCCCGGATGCGTGGCGACAGCTGCTTGCCGACCAGGTCGAACAGGGCGAAGTTTGCCAGCGTCGCACCGTGCGTGTCCGTGGCGTGCTCGAACACCGGCAGATCGGTGGCGTTGCCCAGCAGTCCGTCGAGCACATAGTGACTCTCCGGCGCGGTCGCCACGATCACCTTCGTGTCGAACGTCGAATGCTGATCGGAGACGTGCGTGTAGGTGGACACGCCCTGCCCGCGGGCGAAATACCGCGACAGGTGCCGCGCGATGATGCTCTTGCCCTTGACCGGGAACCGCTGACCGTCCGACGACGACAGGGTGCCCGAACCGAACGCCGCGGTCAGCGGCAGCCGGTGGTGGTAGTTCACGATCGCCGCGTTCGCCGCTTCCAGGGTCTCCGGCCGGAAGTACCACTCCGCGGTCCAGGCGAGCACGTCGTACGGCACCCCGCACGACTCCGCCATCGCGGACAGGCCCATGTTCGTGGCCTCCGCGATGATCACGTACAGCAGGTTGCGTTTCAGATCCGGCGGCCGGTTCACCTTCCCGCCGGCGTGCACGAGGTGGTCGGTGAACCCTGTCCTGGCGTCGATCTCCACCAGCGCGGACGCCAGCGGCAGCCGGGGCAGCATCCCACCCAGCTCGGCACGCAGCGCGTCGGCCTCGGCGGGCACGTCCTCCGCGGTCAGCGGCGGAATGATCAGCTCCCCATCGTCGGTGAGCCGGACCTCGCCCGGGTTGCCCTTGGCCAGCTGTGTCTCCAGATCCACCATGGCGGTGTGCAACTCGTCGTCGGCCTGCGCGAGCGCGTCGGCGGCCTCGGCGGGCTTGCCGACCAGGTGACAGAACTCCACCTTCTGCGGTGCCCACGCCTCGGGGGTGAGCAGGAACGAGCCGGGGTCGGCGTACCGGCGCGAGCCCGGCACGTAGATGTCGCCGCACCGCAACCCGTCTCGCAGGCCGATCAGCACGGCCAGTTCCCAGTAGTGCCGGTACGCGGTCACATCGCCCGGGTCCGCGAGGTAGCCGGCCCACTTGGCAGGCACGAACCCGACCGGGGCGCCGGCCGGAACCTTGCGGGTGCCGGTGGCGTACAACTCGGCCAGCATGCTCACCGCCCGCAGCAGCTCATCGGTGCCCGGCCCGCCGGCGAACCGCACCGCGGCCAGCACCGCCGGTGTGAACTGCCGCAGATACGACATCGACGCGTCCATCATCGCCAGATGCCCGTGATCGCGCGGCAGCCGCTGCTGGCGCGCCTCCCATGCCGCCCGCATCCGGTCCGCCGATCGCTGAGCGCAGCACCCCACCGACTTGCTCGTCGCCGATGGCCGGATCCAGCACGATGGTCAGGATCTCGTCCAGCAGCGCCTGCCGGTTCTCCCCACCCTTGGCTCGATCCTCCAGAGCCTCCTTCATCCGCTGCTTGGCGGCGGCCTCCCGCCCGGTGATCGCCTGGTCGAACAACAGCAACGTCTCGTCGAGCACGTCAACGGCCGACTGCGCGATCAGGGTGAGCAGGATCGGATACCGCCGTTCCGGCTCGCGCCGCTGCAACGCCTGCCCGGTCAACCGCCGGCCCACCCCGGCCAGGAACCGGCGCCGTTCCGCTGGCAGCATCGACAGATCCAGAGTGTGCGCGTCCAACCGGCGCAGATAGGTCAGCTTCTCCAGCTCGCCCTTCACCGCCGCCGGCGTCGCCGAGGTCGGCCCGATACCCAGCCACGCCAGCGGTGTTCGGCCCAGGTAGGCGTCTGGGACCAGCAGCAGGTCCAGCTCGGCCCGGCGCCGCTCGGGCAGCAGATGCGCCACCCTCGTCCAGGTCTCCTCCCGCGCCCTGGCCCGGGCCGTGGCCACGTGTTCCAGCAGATGCACCACGCCCGGGCGCACCACCCGTGACGACAACAGGTACTCGCAGGCCAGCCGGAACAACACCTTCGGTCTGTCGTGCTCCATCGCCCGGGTGAACAGGAACTCGTCGAGATCCTTCCAACCCGCCGGGTCCATCGTGCGCCACCCCGTGTACGCGAGTACCTCACGCAGATGATCCGTACGCGTCTGCTCCCGATCCCCGTAGCCGTGTAACTCGCCCATCGGCACACCCAGCCGCTGCGACAACCGGCCCACCGCCGCGGCCGGCGCCGACGGCACATCATCGGGCACGAACCCGAGCCACGGCGTGCACAACTGCACAGCGACAGCGAGCACGTTCCGGCTCGTCCTGAACCGCCGCACGAACGCCTCGTCCGCCCCGGTCAAGGTGAAGTGCCGGATCAACTCCGCCCGGTCGATCTCCGGAAAGCCCCGAAGCTGTGCCTGTTCCTCCGCCGAGAACACATCCCGAGTCGCCACCCGGCACCCCGCCCTTACCTCGATCAAAACCAATGGATGTCGAGGCTAAAAGCCAAGTCAAGGCAAGATCAACGGCCTGTCGTTGTTTTTTCGCTGGAAACTACGACCAGGCCAACTCGGCGCGCTCGGCCTGGTCCTCTCACCGCTTCGGGAGGAGCTTTTCAGTCCACAGCGGACGAGAAAAGGCAAAGGCAAGGAGGTTAACCACTCCTTGCCACTCTCAATATATAGCGCACCGGGGGACTTGCGGCAAGACCCGGATCGTGCTGCAGAATCTCCAGCCAAAGCCAAAACCTGCGGAAATTAGGGATTCGCGAAGTACGTGCGCCTTTGTCGACGTGTGGGTCTCGCGGGAGCTGCGCCGAGTGCCCGCAACCGCACCGCGAGTCCCACCGGCGGTTCGACAGAGGCGGTGTGTACGCCGCCGGACTGCGGGGGAGCAGCTGGCCGAAAAAGCAATGGGGGTTTTCATGATTGATGTGATCGTTGCCGGCGGTGGACCGACCGGCTTGATGCTGGCCAGCGAGTTGCGGCTGCACGGCGTGCACGTGGTCGTGCTGGAAAGGGACGCGGAGCCGACCAGGGTTGTCCGCGCGCTTGGCCTGCACGTGCGCAGCATCGAAATGATGGACCAGCGTGGCCTGCTGGAGCGCTTCCTCGCGCTGGGCAAGCGGTACGAGGTCGGTGGATTCTTCGCCAGCATCAGCAAGCCGTGGCCTGACCGGATGGACACCGCTCACGGGTACGTCCTCGGCATCCCGCAGCCCGTCACCGACCGGCTGCTGGCCGAGCATGCCACCGAGCTCGGCGCCGAGATCCGGCGCGGTTGCGAACTGGTCGGGCTGAGCCAGGACGAGGACGGGGTGACCGCCGAGCTCGCCGACGGCACGCGGCTGCGCTCGCGCTACCTGGTCGGCTGCGACGGCGGCCGTAGCACGGTGCGCAAGCTGCTCGGTGTCGGTTTCCCCGGTGAGCCCGCCAGCCTGGAGTGGCTGCTGGGTGAGGTGGAGGTGGCCGTGCCGCCGGAGGAGGTGGCCGCCGTGGTGGCCGAGGTCCGCAAGACCGAGGTGCGGTTCGGCGTCGGGCCGTTCGGGGACGGGGTGTACCGCGCCGTCGTGCCCGCCGAGGGGGTGACGGGGGACCGAACGGCGACCATCGAGGAGCTCAGGCAGCGGATGCGGGCGATCGCCGGCACCGACTTCGGGGTGCACTCACCGCGCTGGCTGTCCCGTTTCGGCGACGCCACCCGGCTGGCCGAGCGCTACCGGGTCGGCCGGGTGCTGCTGGCCGGCGACGCAGCGCACGTCCACCCGCCGATGGGCGGGCAGGGCCTCAACCTGGGCATCCAGGACGCATTCAACCTCGGCTGGAAACTGGCCGCCGAGGTCAACGGCTGGGCGCCGGAGGGGCTACTGGACAGCTACCACACCGAACGGCGCCCGGTGGCCGCTGACGTGCTGGACAACACCCGCGCGCAGGTCCAGCTGATGTCCACCGAGCCGGGTCCCCAGGCAGTGCGCCGGCTGGTGTCGGTACTGATGGATTTCGAGGAGGTGAACCGGTACCTGATCGAGAAGATCACTGCGATTGGGGTCCGCTACGACTTCGGCGAGGGGCATGAACTGCTCGGCCGGCGGCTGCGGGACGTGCGGCTGAAGCGGGGGCGCATCTACGAGCTGATGCACGGCGGCCGCGGACTACTGCTCGACCAGACCGGCCGGCTTTCGGTCACCGGGTGGGCCGACCGGGTCGACCACGTCGTTGACGGAAGCGAGGAACTGGACGTGCCCGCCGTGCTGCTGCGGCCGGACGGCCACGTGGCGTGGGTCGGTGAAGAGCAGCAGGATCTGCTCAACCAGCTGCCACGGTGGTTCGGCGTCGCCGTCAGCTGAGCGCGCAGTTGTGGCCCGAAAGGCCGTGACCTATCTCCGGCCGAGTTCGGCGCAGTCCGGTGCCGGACCCGGCCTGCTGGAAGCCCCACGCGAAGTATGACGACTCCAGCAAGATTAACCTTTTTATACCGGGTGGGGGCCCAGCGGCCGTGCCAGGCTCCGGGCAAGAGCGAACACCGGCAGTGAGGCGACCTGTACGCCAGCGGCGAACACGACGAGCGCAACCAGGGAGTGCTCGTAGAGCAGTCCAGTTGCCACAGCGCCGATCACCCAGCCGAGGCCGTATCCGGCGTAGTAGAGCCCGAATGCCAGGTTCCGCCGGTTCTCGGGCAATGCGCCAGCCACCACTGCGCTGAGCAGCATGTCCTGGGTTACCTGTCCGATACCCCACAGCGCCATGCCGATGAGGGCGAAGTGGAGGGGGAGGAGGAATACGAATGGCGAGAACATCGCGGCCACCAGTACCGCGATGAGGACCGCGGGGAGACCGATGCGGTCGTACAGCCTGCCCAGGGCGAGGCTGGCAACGGTGCTGACCCCGGTTGCCAGGGCAAGAAACAGCGGCACGACCTCGCGCGTGGCGCCGCTGCGCGACAGGTGGAACGAGATCAGCTCGAAGTTCATGAGCCCGGCCGCGAAGCATGCCCCGGCCACCAGGTACAGCCAGTAGGAACGCGTGAAGCCGGGTGCGGTGGCGGTGGGATGCCGCCGCTCGAGGTTGGCAGGGACGGGGTAACCGATACGAGCAGCGGTCAGGAGGATTAGCGCGAGCACGGCCGGGATCAACAGCAGCCCATATCCCGCCCGAAAAGCTCCGGTCAGGAGGAGTACGAGCGCGATGACCAGAGGCCCAATGGTGCGGCCGGCGTGATCCAGCGCCGTATTCACGCCGTAGACCCAGCCTCGGCCGTGCTGGCCCGTCGTGTACGACAGCATGGCCTGGACAACGGGTTTACGTGTCCCGCGCCCGATGCCCTGCAATAGGATCAAGCCAGCGGCGACCTGCCAATAGCCGGCAAACGCGACCGCCGGCACGGCCAGCAGGTTGACCATGTATCCAGCGAAGACTATCCGCCAGTGTCTGCCGATCTTGTCAGCGACGTAACCGGAGACGCCCCGAATCAGGTAGTTGAGGAACTCGCTGAGCCCCCCGATGATGCTGATGACGGCGGCGCCCGCGCCGAGCGAAGCGAGAAACAGCCCGTTCATGCTGGCGCCACCGGAATAGGCGGTGTCACCGAACAGGTCGACGACGCCCATGATGAGGACGAACCGAAACGCCGATGCCCCGGGCAGGCTACGCGCCAGGTTCGGCACGGCTACATCCGATCGTGGCGAGACACCCGCGAGGCATGCCGCCGACGCTCATTCGGTCAGATCTGCCAGGCGCGGCCGAGCACCTTGACAACCGATGGTCAACGACGTACCTCAATCATTCTGGTGAGCTAGCCCGCCTGCCACGACGGTTCCTCGCTCCTGGCTGCCCCCGAGTCGAGATCCGGTGTCGGTATCCGATACCGGCGAGCTACCCAGCGCCGCCGCTGCCAAACCCGAACCCCCACCCGGTACGGCCTGCGTCACAGCCAGCTGGAGATAGTGACAGCGCAGGCCGCCTCTGCTAGAAACGTCCAGGGTCGCTCACGTCCCCATACCGGCAAGACGCGAAAGGGGCCGTGTAACCCGCCCATGAACAGCATTCGCACCACATCCTCCTCTGCCCGTCTGGGCTGGGACCTGCACGGTGACGGCAAAACGATCCGGCCTGGCGAGGTGGTCCACCCGCACGAGCGCCTCTCCTGGCCCCGCACCCTCGGCATCGGCGTCCAGCATGTCGTCGCCATGTTCGGCGCCACCTTCACCGTCCCGCTCGTCACCGGGTTCCCGCCGGCCACCACGCTCTTCTTCTCCGGCCTGGGCACCCTGCTCTTCCTGCTGATCACCCGCAACCGCGTACCGTCGTACCTCGGCTCGTCGTTCGCCTTCATCGCACCCGTCCTTGCCGCGAAGGCCGGCGGCGGCATCGGCTCAGCTCTCGGTGGGATCGTGATCGCCGGCGCCGCACTGGCGCTCGTCGGACTGGTCGTCCAGTGGGCCGGGGCGCGGTGGATCGACGCCCTCATGCCGCCCGTCGTGACCGGCGCGATCGTCGCGTTGATCGGCCTGAACCTCGCCCCGGTTGCCTGGGACGGCGGCGGCGGCGACGGCGGGGTGAAGGCTCAGCCGGTCATCGCGGTGGTGACCCTCGCCGCGATCCTGCTCGCCACCGTGGCGTTCCGCGGCTTCCTGGGCCGACTGTCGGTCCTGCTCGGCGTCGTAGTCGGCTGGATGGTAGCGGCGCTTTCCGGCGGACTGGATCCGAACGCCATCCAGCGGCTGGCAGATGCCGCCTGGGTCGGTCTGCCGGACCTGCACGCACCCTCCTTCAGATAGAAAGCCGTCCTGCTGGTCGCCCCGGTCGTGCTGGTGCTGATCGCCGAAAACGCGGGGCACATCAAGGCGGTGGCCGCGATGACCGGCCGGGACCTTGACCAGGAGATGGGACGGGCGTTCCTCGGCGACGGTGTCGCCACCATGCTGGCCGGTTCCGGCGGTGGATCGGGCACCACCACGTACGCCGAGAACATCGGAGTCATGGCCGCCACCCGGGTCTACTCCACCGCCGCGTACTGGGTTGCCGGTGTCGCGGCGATCCTGCTGGGCCTCAGCCCGAAGTTCGGCGCGCTGATCCTCACCGTCCCGGCCGGGGTGCTCGGCGGCGCCACCACGGTGCTGTACGGCCTCATCGCGGTGCTCGGTGCCCGGATCTGGATTGAGAACCGGGTCGACTTCACGGAGCCGACGAACCTGATGACGGCGGCCGCTGCCGTGATCATCGGCGCGGCGAACTACACGCTGACCGCTGGAGATCTGTCGTTCAACGGCATCGCACTGGGCGCCGCCGCCGCAATCGGCATCTACCACCTGATGCGGCTCGTGGCCCGGCTACGCGGCACCGGCACCACCACGATCGCCTGAGTAGATACGGGTCCGCGATGCACCAGCGGTGCGTCGCGGACCCGGTCGCCGCGGCAAGCCTGCGGTCAGTTGCTGCGACAATCTCCCCTGTGGCCGCACCCATTCCCGTTCTCATCCACAGCCCGCTTGTCGGGCCGCTCACCTGGAATGCCGTTGCCTTACAGCTGACCGAAACCAACGGGCAAGTGGTGATGCCGGACCTCGCCGGCGTCTTTGCTGGTGGACCGCCGTATCAGCCGGCCATCGCCGAGCTGGTGGCGGCGAGCCTGGTGGCCGTTGATCCCGGAAAAGACATCGTGCTGGTCGGGCACAGTGGCGCCGGACCGCTGCTGCCCCGAATCGCGCAGGCCGTCTCCCACCGTGTCTCAGCCCTGATCTATGTGGACTCGTTGCTGCCCTACCCAGGCGAATCCTGGCTGGCAAATGCGCCGCAACCGCTTGTCGAGCATCTGCGCGGCCTTGTCCGCGACGGCCTGCTACCGCCGTGGCACGAGTGGTTCCCGCCCGAAGCCATCACCGAACTGCTCCCTGACCCGAGGCTGCAGGCCGCTTTTGTTCGTGACCTGCCCCGGCTGCCCTTCGCGTACTTCCACGAACCGAACTCGGCCGACGACTGGCGGGGCCCCGCCGGGTACCTGCTGCTGAGCGACGGCTACCGGGCGGATGCGGTGAAGGCGCGGCAGGCGGGTATGCCGGTGGTCGAACAGGCGGACCACCATCTCGCCATGCTCACCTCGCCAGCCGATGTCACCAGCGCACTTCGTCGGCTGATCTTGGCGATAGCCCCTTCCTGACCTGTGACTGCGGCCGGTCGGCTGATCTGAATATCGCAGCCCAGCATCGGCTTGCGCTGCGCTGACGGGGATGTCAGCTATAAACATCCCATGGCGTTGAGTTGGAAGCTGGTCATCGACACCAAGGACGCGCCTGCGCTCGCGGATTTCTGGGCCGCCGCGCTCGGGTACGAGGTGGAAGACTCCAGCCCGCTCATCGGGCAGCTGCTGGCGGCGGGCCACATCGGCGAGGACGCGGTCGCGGAACACTGTGGCCGCCGGATCTTCCGCGGATACGCCGCGATCCGCCATCCCGAGGATCCGTTCGATGCCACCAGCGGCATCGGTCTTGGCCGCCGGCTGCTCTTTCAGAACGTGCCTGAGGAGAAGACCGGCAAGAACCGGCTGCACATCGACATCCATGGTGAACGCGGTAAGCTCGACGAGTTGGTGGCCCGGCTGGAAACCCTGGGGGCAACCCGGGGCCGCGAGGTGAATGAGCCAGCCGGGCACTGGTGGATCATGCGGGACCCGGAAGGCAACGAATTCTGCGCCTCCTGAATAAAATTGGGAACGATTCGGGCGTGGGGCGTCGCTCAGCTTCACCGCGCTGCCTTGGGGCGCGACGAGGCCGCGTAGGCGGCAGCCATGATCGCCCGGGCCAGATCCGGTCGGCGCAGGACGTCGGTGCTGTCGACGTACTGGTCGATGGAACCGATCGGTGGCAGCGTGGCCAGCACCGGATCCTCGATCCGGTTCAGCAGGGCCGCGGCGAACCGGGCGGCGTCGATGACCAGGTAGGGCCGGTCGTGGAACCAACGGCGGGTGGCAACGACGGGCTCGGTGATCCCGAGACTGTTCTGCCAATCGCCGACGGCTTCGTACGCGGTGCAGAGCGCCTCCTGCCGCCCCACAAGGTCCTTAGTGCACAGCGCCTCATCCAGCGCCATAGCAACGGCGGAGGTGCCGGGCAGAGCCGCGAAGGCAGTGCCGAGCCACTTACTGTACGGCGGGTAGCGGCGGGCGAGCAGCAGGCAGAGCCGCATCACGTCCCGTACCAGCCGCGCCGTCACCAGGCGGCTGCCGGGTTCGTCGCCCACTTCGGCCGTACGCCCAACAAAGGACTCCTCCTGCGCGATACGGGTCCACTGGCTGGCCAGAAGGTAGCGCCACATGTCGTCGGGATACCAGTGCAACCGGTCCCGCAGGGCGGTGAGGTCGCCGATGCCGTCGTGAAAGATCGCCCCACCGGTGACCTCGGCCAGCCGCTGGGCGGGCGTGGCAAGCCAGTCCAAAGTGGTGATTTCCCGGTGGGCGTCGAAGCCGAGCTGCTCGACACACCAGGCGCCGACCTCGACGATCTGTACCCGGTGAGCCACCGGCCCGGTGGTGGCCGCCATGGCGCGTACGCGAGCCTCGGGTGGTTCGAAGTGGGTAGGCCATCCGCGGATGTGTTTGGGCAATCGTGCCGCCAGCAGCGCCGAGATTCGCTCACCGTGTTCGGCGACGTCGTCGGCGGTCAGAAACAACTGCAGCCGTGGTCCCCAGTCGTGGTCGACGGAGCGTTCGGTGTCGAAGCCGAGTACCTCCGAGCCGGGTCCCAGACGCGCGGCCGCATGCCGCAGGCCGGGATATACCGCCTCCAGCAGGGGACGGACGCCGTCCAGGTAGAACAGACGGCACAGTTCCAGCCCCGGGACAAACGGTGGTGGCAGCACGTTGGCCACTGTACGGATCATCACTTGGACCGACTCGTGGCATTACCAATCGCAACTGGCGTGGATTGCTGGTAGCGCGGGCCACCGTTCTGAAGGACGGTGGCCCCGCGTTTTTCGGCTGGCTAGGCCTGGATGGCTCTTTTCAGCAGGATTCGGTGGCGGATCATCCATGCCGCTGCCCGGGTAGCGATACCAGCCGACTCTCGCACACCGCGACCCTACGTCGCTGGCGGCGGGGAAGCCTGAGAGCCTATCCGCATGTCCCACCCCACTACTGTTGTCATTCCCCGGTCCGCCCCGACGCCGATCCTCGCCGGTGGACCGGTTGAATTCACCGAGGCGTGGCTGTACAACCGGCGCCTCTCCGAGCACACCCGTGTGGCGTACCGCCGCGATATTGCCGGGTGGCTCGCCTGGTGCGCAGATCGTGGCCTCGACCCGTTGACCGCGACGTTCCTCGACGTCAACGCCTACGGCCGGGACCTGGAAGCCACCGTGGATGCCCGCAGCGGCAGACCGCTGTCCCCTGCCACCGTTGCCCGCAAGCTTTCTGCTTTGTCCAGTTGGTACGACTTCCTGAGCAAGTTGCGGGCTGTCGAAGCTAACCCGGTGTCCGGGGCAGACCGCCCCCAGGTGAGCCGGGACTACTCCGCAACGGTCGGCCTGACCCCGCAGGAGGTTGACGCTCTGCTCGCCGCGGCCGAGGCCGACACCACTCCGACCGCCGCCCGTAACCGGGCCACCCTCGTACTCCTTGCCGACCTGGGGCTGCGGGTCGGGGAGTTGGTGTCGTTGGACGTCGAAGACCTGGGCCACGAGCGGGGGCACCGCAGCGTGCGGTTCGTCGGTAAAGGCGGACGGGCCCGCCGCCGGGCCTTGACCCCAGGGGCGGCGTACGCGCTGGATGCGTATCTTGGCGAACGGGCGGCGGTCGAGCAGGTCCCGGTCGATCAGCTCGCCGGTCCGTTGCTGGTGACCGCCTCCGGTGCCCGGTTGGACCGGCACACGGTGTTCCGGCTGGTCCGGCGAATGGCACGCAGGGCCGGTATTCCGGCGTGGGCGAAGCTGTCGCCGCACTCGTTGCGGCATGCGTTCGCCACCACTGCCCGGGCTGAGGGGGTGCCGCTGGAGGATGTGCAGGACGCGATGGGGCACGCAGATCCGCGTACCACCCGCCGCTATGACCGCGACCGGCACAACCTGGACCGGGATCCGGCGTACGCCATCTGGGCCGCCCGGGCCCGCCGCCGTAATTAACGCCCGGGGCGGGCTCGCCACGTGCCGGGAAGGTCCGTGACCAACTCTGTGGGCGGGGGCCGAGGCTGAACGATGCACTATCCCCGGCTACGCGCATGCTCGCGTTCCGGCAACTTCGCTGCGGTGACCGCCGCCGCTGCCTACCGTTGACGTGATGGCGTACGAACTGCCGCCGACCTATGCCGTCCGGCCGCACCGACGGCTGCGGGCGGTGCTGCTCCTGCTCGGTCTCACCCTGCTCGTCTGCGGCATCGCGGCGTCGGGGCTGGGGGCGTGGACCTTCCAGTCGATCAAGCAGGAGGAGGGGCCGGCGCGGGCCGGTGCCGACGCGTTCCTGCGGGATCTGGCCGACGACGACCTGGATGGCGCCTACGGGCGACTCTGCGCCCGCACCCGGGAACAGATGGACCGGGAGACGTTCCGCCGGTGGGCCCGCGTCCAGCCGAAAGTCGACCGGTATGAAATTTCGGAGGTGACGATCGCCCCCGACAGCGACGGCCACAAGGCCACGGTGACCGCGAAACTGACCTGGGAATCCGGGGTGGTGGCCCGGCAGACGCTGCGGCTGGGCACCGACCGTGGTGACTGGCGCGTCTGCGGCGACCCGATCTGATGTCTGCCCCGGCCGTCGCCCAACCCGGCGGGCGGCAGACAGTCAGGGGCGTGAGCCAAGATCACCGGTGCGGTGGTGTCGCCGGCACAGCACCTGATAGCGGACCTCGGCGTCGTCAGCGGTGTCGCCGATCATCACCTGCTCGCCCTCGCGGACGACGTCACCGTTGACCACCCGGGCGTTGAGTTGCCCCTGCCGTCCGCACCAGCACAGC
>DASULK010000128.1:0-4670 GCA_036278255.1 Micromonospora sp. | reverse complement strand
CAGCGGCTCGATCAGGGCCCACAGGTCGTCGTCGATCTCCCAGGGCTTGGGTCGGGACATCACACACCTCCCGATCGGCACGAACTCGCACCAGTACACCCAGAATAATGCAAACACCCTATTTTGTTAGGGGCTCTAAGCGGATGACCTGAAGTTCTGCGCGTAACTCTTCGGCAGCCAGGGCGAGGACCAGGGTGCGGCGGTGGCCAGCATCTGGGTGGGTGAGCGTTGTCGGAAGAAGGCGTGGACCTGGCGCAGGCGGCCCGGCCAGGTGACGGCGGTGTTGGCGGTGTGGGCCTTCAGAGCGGCCCAGATGCGTTCGACCGGGTTGTCGTGCGGGCTGTAGCGGGCGCCGAACAGCAGGCGCAGGCGGGGGTGGTCGGCCAGGCAGGCGGTCACCGCCTTGGCGTGGTGGATGGAGTCGTTGTCACAGAGCACCGCGACGACCGGGGCGGCCGGATAGGCGGTCAGCAGCATGTGGAGGAAGGCGGTGAAGGCGGCGGCGGTGCGGCGGTCGAGGGCGTAGTGCCAGGCGCCGGTGGCCACTTCCAGGGCGCCGAAGACGGTGGTCTGCCGGTTCTTTCCCGGGGTGGCTACCTGCTGCCGCGTTCCGCGCAGGATCCAACTCGCCCGCACGTGCGGGAGCAGGTGCAGGTGGGTCTCGTCCTCGGTCAGGACCACCGACCCGCCGGGCAGGGCCCGCAGTTGACGGCGCAGGGCGGCCAGGACGCGCCGCCGGTTCGGGTCGCCCCTGGCCGTCAGGCGGGGCCGCCGCCAGGCCGCCTGCTCGCGCGTGCGCCGGTAGACGGTGCGCGGGCTGATCTTCGGGCGGCCCAGGGCACGCCGGATCCGGCGGACGGTCCACGGCCCGGGGCGGGGCAGCAGCCGTCGGATGCGCTCGCTCAGCCTCGGCCCGCCGGTGCGGGGCCGCCCCGGGCTGGGACGGTCGGCCAGACCCGCCAGGCCGGCGGTGTGGTAGCGGTGGATCCAGCGGCGCACCGTGGCCGGATGGTAGTCGAGCAGCCGGCCGATCTCGTCCGCGGTCAGGCCGGCCGCGGACAGCAGCACCATCACCGCACGGGCGGCCTCCCGCCAGCGGTGGTGCAGCAGGTGGTACAGCCCTTGGCGGGCCGGACCGGGACAGTTGGCGAACACGGATGCCGGGCGCATACTGACCTTGACCTCGCCGGTTTTGTCACGTTTTGGCCAACGTCGATACAACACCCGGCGAGGTCCCTGTGTCATCGAAGCCGTGGCGTCCGGACGACGCCACCCCGGGTTCCGTGCAGAACTTCAGGTCATCCGCTTAGCGCAGTTCGAAGCGCGCCGCCGGCACCGAGGGGGAGCTCTCCCAGCAGGGGTGCCCACCACAGCCGGCTCATCGGCATCGCCCCGCTCACTAAGCAATCGCCAACACCCGTACCACGAACCGGTTCTTGTCCCGACAATGAGCAGATGGCCGATACGCGCTTCTTCAACGATGAGCCCTTCCTCGACCACGAGGAAGGGCCTGACCTGCTCGGGCACGGACAGTACGCCCACCATGTGATCAGCCTCCTGGACCGGGTACGAGTCCAGACCGAGACCGGAGTCCTCGCGCTGATCGGTCCCTGGGGCTCAGGAAAGTCCAGCGTCCTCGGCAAGGTGACACGCCGTCTACGGGAGACAGCCAACGATGACGGCTGGCTGGTCGCGGAACTCAACCCATGGCTGTACTCCGATCTGGAGTCGTTGACGCTGGCACTGTTCAGCGAGATCCGCGAAGCCCTCCCGAATGACGGACGGTGGTCCGATGCACGGGAGAAGATCGGCGGATTCGGAAAGGCCATCAGTCCTCTGGGGAAGGTCACCGCTCTCTTCGGCCTGGACTCGGAGGGGCTGATCCAGGAGGTCAGCAACCGCATCAGCGGCGACACGAGCGCATCCGCTGCCAAACACAAAGCCGAGGAAGCCCTGCGCAAAGCGGGCCACCCGGTGCTCGTCATCATGGACGACCTGGACCGCCTCACCCCCGAAGAGCTCCTCGTCGTCTTCAAGCTGGTACGCCTGGTAGGGCATCTGCCCAATGTGTACTACCTGATCAGCTTCGACGAACGGACACTGCTGGACGTCCTGCAACGTAGTGAGCTGGTCGGTAACAGCGAGCCCCGTGCACGCGACTTCCTGGAAAAGATCATCCAGGTCCGGCTGGATCTTCCCGCCTTCCGCGAGCGCGACGCCGACACCCTGGTCGACCGCTCCCTCACCGCAGTCCTCGCCTCGCACAGCCTGACCCTGACACCCAGCGAGCAGCAGAGGCTCTCCGAGGCCTACTACCGGTACCTGCAGGCCCGGCTGCGTACCCCGCGGGCCATCAAGCGGTTCTTCGGACAGGTGGACGCCACCCTCGGCCAGCTCACCGGCAACGTCGACATCGTCGACTTCCTCATCGTCACCTTCCTGCGCACCAGCGAGCCCCGCGCCTACCAGTTGCTGTGGCAGCACCGAGCCGAACTCACCGGCACCAGCATGGACCTGCCCTCGCGCCGCGACGAGCGGCCCGAACAGGGCATCGACCGCTGGCGCACCAGGCTGCAGGACGCCGGCGTCGCCGAGCAGCACCTGGACGGCGTGATCGGCCTGATGGGCATGCTGTTCGCACCAGTCCGGCAGGCTCTCGGCCATGGCATCAACTTTCAGGCCATCGCGCGGCGGCGCGGCATCGGCAGCATCGACTACTTCGACCGGTACATGGTCTTCGGCATCCCCGACGACGACCTTCCCGAGCACACCTTCGACACCGCCCTGCAGCAACTGGCCGACGACATCCCAGGCGCCGAAGCGGACGAACTCCTCCTACGCCTGCGCGACGACACCCAGCGCATCACCCGCCGCATCGGTTACAAACGCGCCGCCGGCACTCCCCTACCGGCGGCCGCGCTCCTCAAAGCCGCAGCCCCGCACTACGGCCACCTCACCGCCGCTCCTCAAGGGGCCCTCGGCCTGTTCACTGCGGACCGCGCCATGGACATCCTCGCGAAAGACCTCCTGACCGACCTTGCCGAGCCCGACCGGCCCGCGATCCTCAAGATCATGGCCGAGACCCCTGACGGAGCCGTCCTGGCTGCTCGCACCCTCCAACGCGTCACCAGCCGTGACGACTCCGACAGCCCGGACCACCCACAGGCAACAGCCACCCTCGACTGGATAGGTGAGGTCCGCTCACTGATCAGCCACGAGATCGCACGGCACCTCACCCCCGCTGCGAGCCGGCCCGTACACGGACTCACCGAGCTGGAGATCACCCTCATCTGGGCGTGGCGCCATACCGAGTCCGAGGTCTGTCGGACCTGGATCAACCAACGTTTCGACCAGGGGTGGAACCCGCTTGACCTCCTCGCCACGCTCCTACCGCCCGACCGGGCCCCGCTCCCGGTCATCGACGACGCCACCCTGCAAAGCCTCGACGCACTTATCGGCCTCGAAGCGCTGTACAGCCGCCTCGGGCCGCTCCTCGACACCCCGGCAACAGCCCCTGCTGACCCCCGTGAAGAACACCAGCAAGGCATCCTCCAAGCGCTTCGCGTACACCGCGGCAACACCCCGGGCAGCAGCTGACCACCCGACACCCACGCCTCCAGACAAGACGGAGCAGCAAGCCGTGACAGACAATCCGTTCGCCCTCGCACCCGAGCGATGGCAGCGCCTCGCCTCCGCCCGCCAGGCCTACACCGACACCGTCAGTCCGTACTACGACGAGACGCTGCAACACGTGACTCAACGCGCATGCGTCAGCGGGCACATCGGCAAAGCCGACATCGGAGCACTGCTGATGTGGAAGCGCCTCAGAGCCGATACACCCTGGGCCGCCGAACTCATGGCGCTCGCGGACGCCGACGTACGCCGTGCAACCGCCACAGCCACGGCCGCCGCCCGGGACACCACTCTCAGCCGCAGCGCAGCAGCACAAGCCGGTCGAGCAGCACTCGCTCCCCTACCAGGCTTCCGTACCGGCGACGCCCTCGCCTCCGCCGTCCTCACGGCAGCCGCACCGGACCGCATGGCCATCTACGACCGGCGAGCCCACAGCGGACTGCGCGCCCTCGGCATCGCCCTCAGCCACGCACCCGGCCGCTACAGCCGCTACATAGAAGCGATCGACCAGCTCCTGGCCGCCGCCCCAGCCCCCATCCGCAACTGGACCCCACGCGACATGGACACCGCCCTCTACTGGCTCAACCACCCACCAACACCACAACCAGCACATAGCAACACTCAACGAACCTGATCACCACGCAATGAAACTGACCACAGCTGACCAACACTCACTTCACCTGACAAAGCGCCAGCACAGCACACAGCCCGAGTCCCCGTTCCCTCCATCACCGAGCCGTAGCAACCCGGCCTGAATCGCTACCACCACCAGGCACCAAACTGATCAGCCCAGACCAACCCCATGACCCACTGATCAGAAAGACCGCTCCTGGACACGTACTGCGGGAACTGGGCGTGGAGTGGGCATAGGGCCGGTGAGGGTGGCGTGTGGATCATTGAAGATCCACCATCTTGAAGTTGCTGGTCACGGGGCTGGTGTGAGTCGTTGATCGTGCTCTCGCGCTGGTCGGGGGCGGTTGTCGGAGCTCAAGATCGTCTGCCACCTCGGCGATCACGGATCCACGGGTTTCCCGGCG
>DASULK010000127.1:0-7327 GCA_036278255.1 Micromonospora sp. | reverse complement strand
TAGGCGGCGTTTCCTGCCCGCGAATCCGAGTAGCGTGCCGATTGACGCGACGATTGGGGCGATCGCCTGGGCTATTGCTTCAAGGTTCACGAGACCACCCGAATCATTGGGGTAGCGGTGGATGTGTTTGAGACTTACCTGCCCATTCTGAACTATCAGAAAGGAAGGAAGCCAGTTGTGCACTGTCGCAAATCAGCATCGACTTCCGGGTGGCGCCGATGCCAGAGGCATCGCAGGATGTTATCAGTGCTCGGGCGACAGAGTATCGTGAGTTTGGGCGATCTTCGTGACCCGACGACCAGGACCGAAATTCCGGGGCGCGCTTGCTAACGAGGTTGCGATCGGGACGGGGTGGACGTCCCCGCCGAGGCGACCAGGTTCGGACGCAGGACCGAGCCTGACCAGCACGAAGAGGACCAGGCTGGACCGGAAAGATCCTGCTCGGTTTCAAGGCGGCCGGATGGTTGCAAAAGCATGATCGTTGCCTGGGGGTCAAGCGCGGCATGCGGCTGCAGTACAGCAGCGAAGTACAGCAACGCCAGCAACCGAACCAGCGTTCTCCGAGCTTCATCCGGATGTCTAACCTCGCATCAACCCTCATCGGACGTCGCTGCCGATAGTTGACACGGAAGAGGTCACTGGTTCGATCCCAGTATCGCCCACCAGGTCAGAGGGCATATCCCATCGAGGATATGCCCTCTTTTCGTCTTCGGGTGTCTCAGCACGCGATCGTCAGCCGAAGAAGCGGTTCATGACGGTTGCCATGCCCGCGCGGTCAGTGGGACCGGTGGTCGCTGCCGTCCGCGGTCGTGGGCAGGTCGCCGAGCACCGCGTCGATGATGTGGATCCGGGCGTTGGCGACGTGATAGTCCGCGCACACGGTCTCGGCCTTGTCGTCGACGCGCGCCATCGTGCCGGCCCGGGTGACGGTGAGGGAGGGGCCGGCGAGGGTGGTCACGCTACCGGCCTCGACGAGTTCGGAGAGGGACAATGCCCCCTTAACCATGTGCGACCTGAGGAGCCGACGCAGGTCGTCCTTACGGTGGATGAACAGCTCGTCGATGTTGTCCTCGGAAAACTTGTTGTCGAAGGCCTCGTCGGTCGGTGCCAAGAGGGTCACCGCCTTCATGGCGCGCAACTCGTCCTGCATCTCCGCCGCCCGGACCGCCGATTCGAACCGGTCGAGCACGGTTATCCAGGTCAGTGCCACGTCAGCGGGCTCGTTGACCAGCGACGCCGGGTTCCCCGGTGCGGTGCCGGACGGCAACATCTCGCAGAGCGGACCGGCCACGTCGGCCACCCCCGCCGCCGTCTGGTCGCTGCCGCCGCTTGAACAGCCAACGGCTGCGAGCGCCAGGGACAGCGCCGCGGCGGCGAACCGCAGACCCGGGCGCCGCCGGGTGTAACGGTCCCGGGTGCGCGGTGACGCCGGGGCGGTACGACCGGGGTGATGGGGCGGGACGAATAGCTCGGACACGACGTTCTCCACAGGCGGTCTCGGTACCAGGGCCGTACCGGCAGGTCCGGGCGCGGGGCCCGAGCCTGCCGGTACGACGCTAGTTGGTATTCAGTTCACTGCCGGACCTGGGTTACAGGGCCGCGCATTGGCCGGTGGCCGGGCCGCTCACCGAGTTCGCGATCTCGAGGTTGGTCGGCGTGGTGTTGCCGCTGCAGCTCAGCGGGCCCTCCACATCGTTTCCAGCGACGAAGGGTGCGTTGCCGGTGCTGTTGTTGTTCAACTCGACCGGGCCGACGACCTTGTTGTTGATGATGGCGATCGAGTCGCTGGTGCCGGAGATCCGGACCGGGCCCTCAAAGGTGCTGTTGGAGAAGAAGACCCCGGCGGCACCGTTGGCGGTGACCGGACCGACGATCGTCGTCCCGTAGGCGACCAGTGTGGCACCCGGCCGGACGGCCACCGGGCCGTTCACCGAAGCGCCCGCCAGGCAGGCGAAGTCGGAGACCACCAGCTTGCCGTTGTGCGTGCCGGTGTGGGTCGGGTAGACCCGCTCGCCGGCAACCATCCGCTCGACACCCTGCTCGTCCAGCAGCAGCGGGATCAGCCCCCGCTCCGGCTGGGTCAGCGGCACGATGTACCCGTCGGAGGTCTTCACGACCTTCCAGCCGTGTGCCGCGAGACGCTGGGCCACCGTGGTGCGCAGCCCGGCGGCACCGTCGGTCCGCTCCCCGTGGTACTGCTCCTCGGTGAGCCGGTACGCGCACGGCACCTCGTTGAGGATCCGGGAAGCCAGCGGCGCGTCAACCGGGGGTACCGCTTGACCCGGGTGCGGAGCCGGGTGCGCCGCGATCGGGTGGGAGCCCCGGAAGACGATCCGGCTGCTGTTGGAGGACTGGAAGAAGATCGCGTCCTTCCGTGCATCCTGGATGTTCGTCAGCTTCGCCCGGTGGTAGTCGAGGAACTGCTCGAAGGTCCACAGCCCGGAGTAGGTCTTACGCCGCCGGTTGTTGGCCGTGTTGCTCTCGTTGGGCCGGGTGGTACCGCCGGAGCTACGCAGCTCGAGCAGCGAGTTCACCACGTTCTTCAGGCCCAGGGTGTTGCGCAGGATGGTCTCCTCGCCCAGGCCCACGCTGCCGCCGCCGACACAGCCGTACGGGCAGGCCCACCAGCCGTCCTTCGCGCCGTGCACGTACATGTGGTCTTCGATCATGCTGAGCGACTCTTCGAAGATGCCCTTGGACACGTTCTGGTGCCGTGGCGGCAGCATCGGCAGGTCACCGGCGTTGGCGTTGCCGTACTCGTGGCCGTCGTAGCCGGCCACCGGACGGTACTGGTGCAGGGCGTTGACGAACGCGAACGTCTCGGGCTGACGGATCAGCGAGTAGTCGCGGTTCAGGTCCTGCCCGGTGGAGTTGCCGCGGGTGTTGGCCGCGCGGCCGTCACCGTTGATCGTCGGGACGATGAGCACGGTGGTGTTCGACAGCAGGTCGATGGTCCTGTCGTCGTCGCTGAAGGCCAGCTTGCGGGCCAGGATCAGGCAGGCCTCGCGGTCACCGGGCTCGTTGCCGTGCACGTTGCAGTTGATCATCAGCGGGGAGGTCGCCGCGACCGCCTCCGGGGTGGCCGGCGGGGTCGGGTAGCCGATGACGAACATGTTGATCGGCCGGTTGAGAACCGTACGGCCGATCTCCACCACCCGCACACGCTCGCTCAGCTCGGCGATCGCCGCGCTGTAGGCGTACTCGTTGACGTCGTTGGTGTACTGCGCCGCCTGCGTGGTCTCCCACTGCGTGCGCAGGTTCTGGCCCGGCACGTTCGGGTCGCCCCACTGCGGGAGGGTCGTGCCGAACACCGAGGTCGAGTACGGCTGGTCTGTGGTGCCGAAGCGGGCACGGACCCGCCACTGGAACCGGTCGCCGGGGTTGAAGCCGGCGTCGGCGAAGGTCGGCGATTCCTGGTTGATCTGGCGGCCGGGGCGCCAGACACCGACGATCACCGACGATCCGGTGGCGGCATTGTTTCCGTCGACGGGGGTGCGCTCGATCTGGTAGTCGGTGGCGCCGTCGACCGGCGTCCAGGCCAGGGTGGCGTACCCGTCGGCCTGCCGGACCGTGAGGCCCTGAACCTGGTTCGGTTCGGCTGCCTCCTGGGCAAGTGCGGTCAGCGTCGGTGTCTTGCCCGCTGCCGTCGTCGGGTTGGCCAGTACCACCGTGGTGGTGGCAAGCAGCACGGAGAGGGTGATCGCCGTCGGTCTTCTATGTCTCATAGGGTCTCCAGGGATCAGGGGTGGTTTTGCGTAGACAGCGCACCCCAGCCCGGTCGCTGGCGGTCAGCGGCGCGAGCTTTCTTGAGGATCATTTGAGACTTGTCTCACCGCTCCGTTGTCCGGTGCTGTCACCGGATCGGAGAACTGCACCAGATGGCATCCGTAGCGTCGCTGCGCGGTGACGTGGAGGTTCAGCACTCGCCCGGCCCGGACCAGCACCGTCATGGTGTCGCCGTCTCCGATATAGAAGCCCCGGTGGTTCCGCTGCCGCTTGTAGCCGGCGGCCAGCGTCGCGGCGCGCCATGCGGCCGCAGCCAGATGGTTGCGGTGCCGTCGGCGCCGTGGCGTCAGGTATTCGGGCAGGTCGCCCAGGAGAGCCAGGCCGGTCCGCCAGCCGTGGTGCAGAATCAGATCAACCGCTGCCCGGTTCTGTATGGAGAGCATGACCTGATAGATGGGGTGTTGGTCGCGGATTCCCGCAGCACCGACGTGCAGTGACCCATGAAACCCGAGCCGCTGCAGCAGTGCCAGCAGACGGTGAGCGGCGTCCCGGCGACTGAATTCCATGCACACTCCATCGGGGCGGTTGCCCCAGGGAATGTGGCCGGGGTCGTTCCGGCCCGATGGCTGGGCACATCTGACCAGCATGACCGCCTCGAAGGCGGCGGTGATCCGCTGTTGGAGATCCGGTAGCGGGGCCGGTGCCCTTACCGTCAGCATCTCGGTCATGCCAGACTTGCCCCCGCCGGCAAGCCAACTCATTGCGCTGTTCCCCTGTCTTCAACCGATACCGCAACAGGCGCACCTGCTCGAAGCCCGCCGCCTGCAGTGCCAGCGTTACCGGCCGCGGGGATTGCTGACGTCCGGCCAGCCATTGCTTGAGGGAAACTTGCGGTATGGGGGAGGCTCGGCTGGGACGGATCGGTGCCGGTGATGCTGGGACAGCGGGAGAGGGATGTGACGCGTACGCGGAGAAGGGCGCCGGTTGGTGACCTGCGGCAACCGGTACGCCGGCCCGGTCGGGTACTCCGGCACGCGGTTGTCGGACTGCTGGTCGTCGCGTTGCTGTCCACGCTGGCCGGTTGCCGCTCCACCGGTGCGGTACCGGAACGGCTGCGGATCGCCACCGGTAGCCCCGGAGCGGTCTACTACGCATACGGCGAGGCGCTGGCCAAGCTGATCCGTACGGATATGCCGGAGGTCACCCCCGAGGTGCTGGTCACCGCGGCCTCGGCGCACAATGCCCGCCTGCTCACCACCGGACATGCCGAGGTCGGTTTCATGCAAGCCGATATCGCTGCCCTCACCTGGGCCAGAAGCCCCGTGCTGCTGGCCGCGATCGCCCGTCTCTACGACGATTACCTGCACCTCGTGGTCCGCGCTGATCGGGGGATCTCGCACCTCAGTGACCTGCGGGGGGTGCGCGTATCGCTGGGGCCGGTGGGCTCGGGTACCGAGGTGACCGCCCGCCGGGTGCTCGTTGTGGCCGGCCTTGACCCGGACCGCGACATCGGTGTGCGCCAGCTCGACCTGGAGCAGAGCGCCGCCGCGCTGCGAGCCGGTGACATCGACGCCTTTTTCTTCTCCGGTGGACTGCCGGTGGCGGCGGTCGCCGGACTCGCCACCGATCTGCGGATCCGACTGGTCGACCTCGGGGAGTGGATTACCGGACTGCGGGAGACCCACGGCGAGTCCTATCTCATGCGGGACATCCCGGCGTCGGTGTACGGCACCGAGCGGGTGGCCACCATCGCGGTACCCAACTACCTGGTGGTGCCGGCAGCGATGCCGAATGACCGAGCATTCGCGTTGGCGAAACTGCTGATCGAACGCCGAGAGATGCTGGCGCGGGCGCATCCGGCCGCGCAGCGGTTGAACCGCCGGGTGGCGATCAGCACCCATCCGCTGCCTCTGCACCCCGGAGCCGCCCAGTACTACCGCGACAGCAAGATCTAGTTATCCGGTCATCCCCCTGGGCGGTGGGGTGTGAGCCGGGGTGGTGGTGTGTAGCCCGGGCGGGTGTGTCGACGGATCAGCGGCCGGCAGCCAGATTCGGGCGTCCAGGCCATTCGGCCGAGCCGGCAACAGGTCCAGCCGGCCTCCGGAAGCCGTCAACAACTCCTCGACAATCGGCAGGCCGAGGCCCGCGCCGTCGATGTTCTGGCTGGTAGGGGCCCGCCAGAATCGCTCCGCGGCCCGCGCCCGCTGCTCATCGGGCAGACCCGGCCCGTTGTCGGTTACATGGACCGCCACGCTGTCGTCCAAGGGGCGCACCGACACGTGGACTCGGGCGCCCCGCCCCGCGAACTTCAGCGCATTGTCGATCAAAGCGTCCAGTGCCTGGTCGAGTGCGGTGGAGACCGCGCGGACACGTACCGGCATTGTCGGATCCGCGCTCAGCCGTATACCGCGTTGCTGAGCGAGTGGTCGCCAGGCCGCGATGCGTTCAGCTACGACCCCGGAGGCTTCAACTGTCTCCCGGCGGTGCTGGCCCCGTTCGGCGCGCGCCAGGGCCAGTAACCCGTCCAACACGTCGCCGAGCCGCTCCGTCTCCTCCAGGGCCAGCCGGTGCTCCTCCGCTGCCGTCGCGGTCGTCAACTCCTCGGCCAGTTCCTCGACCCGCAGCCGTAATGCGGTCAGGGGATTACGTAGCTGATGGCTGGCGTGCGCCACGAAAGCACGGTTCCGCTCCAGGGAATCGGTCACCGTGTCGGCCATCTCGTTGAACGCGATCGTGAGTCGTTGCAGCTCGGGTGGGCCGAGACCGGGTGGTACCCGGGCAGCGTAATGGCCGGCGGTGATGCGATGTACGGCGTTGTCCAGTTCCACCACCGGTTTGAGGGTCCACCGGGCCAGGCTGGATGCGGCGGCGATACCGGCGCTGATCGCCAGCATCCCCACCGCGAGCAGTTGAAACCAACTGGCGCCCACCCGGTCGCTGAGCCGCTCGGTCGGGGAGACGGTGATTACCGACCCGAGTACCTCGCCGCCGCTGCCGACCGGTGCAGCGACCACCAGCGGAGCTTCCCGCCATGGCCAGATCGGACCTTGGCTGCCGACCTGCTCCCCCGCGAGGGACAGTTCTTGGGCCTGTTGCATTCTCCGTCGGGTCTCCGGTCTCCGGCGGAGCGCATCGAAATCCGCCCGCGACGTGATGACCACCTGTTGGTCCAGGTCGATCACCATCACTCCGATGTTGTAGAGCTCGTCGTAACGGATGAGTTCGGCATGGAGATCGGAGATCTCGCCGGTGCGCAGCGCCGGCTCGGCCAGGGTGGCGAACCGGACGGCGTCCGCCAGTCGGTCGACCGTCATCTGTTCGGTGTCCTGTTTGGCGAGCGCGATCGCCAGTGGAACCTCCAGAGCGATGAGCACCAGGGCGAGCAGGAGAACGTAAATGGCAGTCAATCTCCGCCACATGGGCGACGGCCTACCCTGCCCGTAGTCGGTAACCTACGCCACGTACGGTCTGTACGAGATCGGCATCTTCCAGCTTGCTACGTAGGGCCGCGACATGCACGTCGAGGGTGTGTCCGGCCGCCCAGGTGGTTTGCCAGACCTCCAGCAGTAGCCGGTTGCGGGGCACGACTGTACCGGCCTGT
>DASULK010000126.1:0-10257 GCA_036278255.1 Micromonospora sp. | reverse complement strand
CGTACGACCTCCCGGGTGAACGGGGCCGTCTCGACCAGCCGCTCGACCCGGGATGACCGGGAGGCGGCGAGAATGACCGAACGGAGCATGAGGGGAGCCTAACTCTCCGGCCCGCCCCGCACCTGGACGGCCTGATCCGGGTTTCTGCCGGATGAGGCGGCCCGGTGGAGAGCCGCCGGAATCGTCTACGGTTGGGGCGTGAACTTCGATGCGTACGCCCGGACCGCGGTTGACCTCGTCAACGCGTCGCTGGACGACCTCGACGACCTGAAGACGCTCTTCACCGGCGAGGTCGGGTGGATGCGAGACGGGGTCACCGACCGGGATCTGACCATCTTCCGCCGCGCGCAGAAGCGGCTGCGCGATGTCTTCGAGTACGGTGCCTCCCGGCGGGACACCGCCGCGGTGGCCGAACTCAACGCCCTGTTGGAGGCCTTTCCTGTCCAGCCCCGGATCTCCGGGCACGACGCGACCGACTGGCATATGCATGTGACCGGCCGGAGCGATTCGGCCAGCGCCGAATACCTGGCGCGTGCGGTCTGGGGCCTCTCCGAGTGGCTCTGTGCATACGGCAGTTCCCGCTTCGGTGTCTGCGCTGATGGACGGTGCGGCAACGTTTACCTTGACACTTCGTCCAACTGCTGCCGGCGCTTCTGCTCGGAGCGGTGCGCCACCCGCTCACATGTCGCCGCCTATCGTGCCCGTAAGCGGGCGGAGAGCGAGGAGCGCCGCTCGCTCACCCCGGTGAACTAGCCGGGGCGGCCAGGTGCTGCCGTGCGAAGTCGAGGGCGGCTTGGAGGTCCGCCTCGCGGGCCGCCCGGCTCCGCGCACCACGGGTCGCCACCTCGACGGCGATCGATCCTTTGAAGCCGCGGCCGGCCAGCGAGGCCAGCAGCTCACCGCAGGGCTGGGTGCCGCGGCCGGGGACCAGATGTTCGTCGCGCCCCTCCCCGGTTCCGTCACCGAGGTGCACGTGGACCAGCTTCTCCCCCATGGCGTCGGCCATCGCCAGCGGGTCGGCCTGGGAGGCGGCGCAGTGCGAGATGTCGAGGGTGTAGGCGGTGTGTCCGACCTTGGTGGGGTCCCACCCCCCGGCATACGGCACGAACTTCCGGCCCGCCATCCGCACCGGGTACATGTTCTCCACCGCGAACTGCACGCCGGGATGCTGGGCGGTGAGCCGGGCCAGGCCGGTGACGAAGGTACGGGCGTAGTCACGCTGCCAGGTGAACGGCGGGTGCACCACCACGATCGGTGCGCCGAGCTCCTCGGCGAGCACCGCGGAGCGGCGTAACCGCTCCCACGGGTCGGGGCTCCACACCCGCTGGGTTACCAGCAGGCAGGGGGAATGCACCGAGAGCACGGGTACTGCGTAATGCTCGGCGAGCCCGCGCAGCGCGGCCGCGTCCCGGCTCACCGCGTCCGTCCAGACCATCACCTCGATGCCGTCGTAGCCGAGGGCCGCGGCCATCTCGAAGGTCGCCGCGGTCGGCTCGGGAAAAACCGAGGAGCTGGACAGGATTACCGGTGGTGTCACGCCTGTCAGCGTAGCTTTTAGGCGCCCGTGCCGCAGGGACGACTGATCGGAAATGGGACATATTCGCCAAATCCGCCGCCATGGCGGTCGGTGAGCGTACGCTTGCCGGATGGCAGGCCGCACCCAACTCAGAATCCTGGTGGAGAACCCACACGACCCCCGCAGCCGCGAGGTCGATCTCGACTTCCCCCGGGAATGGGTGGAGTTCCTCGACCCGGCGGATCCGGAACATCTGATCCGGGCCGACCTCACCTGGCTGCTGTCCCGCTGGACCTGTGTCTTCGGCAAGACGTGTCACGGCATCATCGCCGGCCAGGCCGAGGACGGCTGCTGCTCGCACGGGGCGTTCTTCACGGACGCGGATGATGAGAAGCGGGTACGCGCCGCGGTCCGACGGCTGACCCCGGAGACCTGGCAGCACTACCGCCGGGGCTTCCAGAACTACACCGAGATGGACACGGTCGACGGGAAGAACCCGGCACGCCGTACCGCCACCCGGTCATCGGGCGGGGGGCCGTGCATCTTCCACAACGAAGCCGATTTTCCCGGCGGCGCCGGCTGTGCGCTGCATGCGCAGGCGCTGCGCGACGGCGTGCACCCGCTGCAGTACAAGCCGGATGTCTGCTGGCAGTTGCCGGTGCGCCGCGACCAGGAGTGGAGCACGCGGCCGGACGGCACGAAGGTGCTGGTCTCCACGCTGACCGAGTACGACCGGCGCGGCTGGGGGGCCGGGGGCCATGATCTGGACTGGTGGTGCACTTCGTCGCCGGAGGCGCATGTCGGCACTGAACCGATGTACCTGTCGTATGCGCCGGAGCTGACCGCGCTGATCGGCGGCGCGGCGTACGAGAAGTTGGCCGAACTCTGCGCGGCCCGCGCCCGTCGCGGCCTGGTCGCCCCCCACCCGGCCACCCCTGCACGGTAGCGAGCGTTCAGCCGCCCACAATGAGCCGCAGCGCTGCCGCGATCTCCTCGACGTCGGAAATCTTGTGCGAAGCCACGTTGATGGTCAACTCGTACGCGGCGTCTTGATCGATCTCCACCGCGCCGACCCTGTTGAGTTCGAGGAAGGCCAACCCTGCAGTCAGACCGGTCCGTTTATTGCCATCGACAAAAGGGGGGTTGGCGATGATGGAGTGCATCAGCGCTGCGGCCTTCGTCCCCACGTCCGGGTACGCGTCCGCTCCGAACATGGATGCCTGTGGCCTGCCGATAGCGGCATCCAACAGGCCGAAGTCCCGCAGGGCGCCGCCGGCACCGATCTCCTCAGCGATCGCCACCACGTCGCCTGAGGTCAAGTAGTAGGTCATGAGTCGGCCAGGCGGTCGAGCAGCGCTCGATTGCGTTCGGCAAACCGCCGGGCAAATTCACGCACCTGCGACCGACCTGCTTCCTCTGGCATTCCGACCGGCACAATGGCCGCGACACGGCTACCGTGTCGGGTCAGGTAGGTCACCTTCCCAGCCTCGGCGTCGTCAACGAGTTCTGCCAATCGGGCGCGAGCTTCGCTGACCGCCATGTCCTGCTCGGGGGGCACCATGTCGACACTCATGTCGATATCGTACATCAGGCGTACAAGAATCTCAGGGTTCGAATTTGTATCCGAGGCCGCGGACGGTGACGATGTAACGCGGTGAAGACGGCTTCGGTTCGATCTTGGAACGCAGCCGCTTGATGTGCACGTCGAGGGTCTTGGTGTCCCCCACGTAGTCCGCGCCCCAGATCCGGTCGATCACCTGGCCCCGGGTCAGCACCCGGCCGGCGTTGCGTAGCAGCAGCTCCAGCAGCTCGAACTCCTTCAGCGGCAGCTGCACCGGCTCGCCCTCGACCGTGACCACGTGCCGTTCCACATCCATCCGCACCGGGCCGGCGACCAGCGCCGTGCCCAGCTCCGCGTCGGCGCTGCGCCGGCGCAGCACGGCCCGGATCCGGGCGACCAACTCCCGGGGCGAGTAGGGCTTGGTGACGTAATCGTCCGCGCCAAGCTCCAGCCCCACCACCTTGTCGATCTCACTGTCCCGGGCGGTGACCATGATGATCGGCACCTGGGAACGCTGACGCAGCTCCCGGCACACCTCCGTGCCCGGCATCTCGGGCAGCATGAGATCAAGCAGCACCACATCAGCGCCGGAGCGGTCGAACTCGGTCAGCGCCTCGGTGCCGGTCGCCGCCAACGCCACCTCGAACCCCTCCTTGCGGAGCATGTAGGACAAGGCATCGGAGAACGACTCCTCATCCTCGACGACGAGCACTCGGGTCACGAGCTGTCCTTCCCTCTGTCTCTACGCTTCCGACCGGTCCGCTTGTCGAACTCCGGCCGCCCTTCAGGCATCGGTCTCGGTCTGATCCGCCGCGATTCCGGCCGGCGGGATATGCGACGCGCCAGCGTCCGGGGGGCGCCCCGGCAACCGGAGGGTGAAGGTCGATCCCTCTCCCGGGGTGCTCCGCACCAGCACCCGTCCGCCGTGATTGGTGGCGATGTGTTTGGCGATCGCCAACCCCAGGCCGGTGCCGCCGGTCGCCCGAGAACGGGCCGGGTCGGCCCGGTAGAACCGCTCGAAGATCCGGTCAACCTCGTCCGGAGGGATACCGACGCCCTGGTCGGTGACGGCGATCTCGACCGCGTCATCCTCCGCACCGACCGCCACCGTCACCCGCGCTCCTTGGTTGGAGTAGTCGATGGCGTTCTTGACAAGGTTAGCCACCGCCGTGACCAACTGTGTACCGCTGCCGTAAGTGGTCAGGCCCTGCGTCCCTTCGACCGCCACCTCGATCTTCCGGGCGGAGGCGGCGGTACGGGTCCGGTCGAGCACCTCGGCCACTACCCCGTCGACCGGGACCGGATCCGGGGCGGGCAGCGGCTCGGCGCCCTGCAGCCGGGTGAGTTCGATCAGTTCGGTGACGAGTCGGCCCAGCCGGGTCGACTCGTGCTGGATCCGCTCCGCGAAGCGCCGCACCGCCGCCACATCGTCGGTCGCGCCGTTGACCCCCGCCTCGGCCGCCTCGGCGGCCTCCAGTAGCGCCTCGGCGAGGAGTTGCAGCGCGCCGATCGGTGTCTTCAGCTCATGGCTGACGTTGGCGACGAAGTCCCGGCGGACCCGCGCGACCCGGTGCGCCTCGGTCACGTCCGCCGCCTCGATGGCGATGTGGCCGGCGCCGATACCAACCGCCCGCAGGTGCAGGCCGAGCGGTTCCGCCGGCCCGCCCGCACCCCCGCGCGGCAGGTCGAGTTCGACCTCACGGCGCAGGCCGGTGCGGCGCACCTGGCCAGCGAGGGTACGGATGAGGGGGTGGGCGTCGACGCTGCCCTCCACCGCACCCGCCCGCAGCAGCCCCATGGCCCGGGCCGCCAGGTTGACCAGGACCGGAACGTCGTCGGCGTCGAGCACCACCACGCCGACGCGGAGCCCGTCCAGGGTGCGGCGGCCGATCCCGGGCAGGATCAGCTCCTCGACCGGGGGCCGTTGCCGGGCCCGCCGCAGCAGCCAGCCGGCGGCGACCCCGATGGCCAGCCCCAGCACCATCCCGACGGCAATTGCCCACTCCACGCCCGCGATGGTAGGGACTTCTTCGCCCCGACCACCCGACCAATCGGGCAAAAGCCGCGCAGTTCGGCAAATGTTCACCGAACAGTTCGTCCTCGTTCACCATCGGCGAGCGCGCACCGCAGCAGCACGGCCCGCGCTCGCCGCGCCGGTGTCACCGCAACAGGCTCAGCGGCCCTGATTGGCGACGGCGGCGGCGGCTTCCTTGGCCGCCTCCGGGTCGAGGTACATGCCGCCGGCGGTCACCGGACGCAGCTGCGGGTCGAGGTCATAGCGCAGCGGGATGCCGGTGGGGATGTTCAGCTTGGCGATCGCCTCGTCGGAGATGTTGTCCAGGTGCTTCACCAGGGCGCGCAGCGAGTTGCCGTGCGCGGTCACCAGAACGGTCCGGCCGGCGAGCACGTCCGGCACGATCTCGTCGTACCAGTACGGCAGCATCCGCTCCACCACGTCCTTGAGGCACTCGGTGCGCGGCATCAACTCCGGCGGCAGCGTGGCGTAGCGCGGATCCCCCACCTGCGACCACTCGTCGTTGTCGTCGATCGGAGGCGGCGGGGTGTCGTACGAACGGCGCCAGAGCTTGAACTGCGCCTCGCCGTACTGCTCCAGGGTCTGCGCCTTGTTCTTCCCCTGCAGTGCCCCGTAGTGGCGCTCGTTGAGCCGCCAGGAGCGCCGCACCGCGATCCAGGAACGGTCCGCGGCGTGCAGGGCCATCTCCCCCGTACGGATGGCGCGACGCAGCAGGCTGGTGTGCATCACGTCGGGGAGCAGGTCGTGCTCACGCAGCAGTTCGCCGCCTCGCCGCGCCTCGGACTCACCTTTGGGGCTCAGGTCGACATCGACCCAGCCGGTGAAGAGGTTTTTGGCGTTCCAGTCGCTCTCGCCGTGCCGTAGCAGCACCAAAGTCCCCACAGTCATACCCGACATCCTCCCGCAGACCGGTGGCCGGTGTACGGCCACCCGCCGTGATGACCACCATGCGGTAAAGCCGGCGACCGGCGCTGTCCCGATCCACTAGGTTGTAAGGCAGTCATTGCACATTGGTCATTACGTACGGGGGCGATCAGGGTGCGGACAGTACGGGGCTGGTTGCAGGAGACCGCTGGCGGCCTACCGGCCAGCTTCTGGTACCTCTGGGTCGGCACACTGATCAACCGGCTCGGCTCCTTCGTCCTCGTCTTCCTCGCCATTTACCTGACCCGGGAGCGGGGCTTCTCCGAATTCACCGCCGGCCTGGTCATCGGTGCGTGGGGGGCCGGCGGCGCGGCCGGCACCATGATCGGCGGGGTACTGGCCGACCGGTGGGGCCGGCGACCGACCCTACTCATCGCCCACCTCGGCGCCGCCGCGATGATGCTGGCCCTCGGTCTGGCCCGCCCACTGTGGGCGGTCGCGGCCGGGGCGCTGCTGCTCGGCCTCTTCGCCGAATCGGCCCGCCCCGCCTTCGCCGCCATGGTGATCGACGTGGTGCCGGAACGGGACCGGCTACGCGCCTTCTCGCTCAACTACTGGGCGATCAACCTCGGTTTCGCCTGCGCCGCGGTGCTGGCCGGGTTCGCCGCCGAGGTCAACTATCTGCTGCTCTTCCTCATCAACGCCACCACCACACTGGTGACGGCAGGGATCGTCTTCGCCAAGGTCCGGGAGACCCGACCGGAGCACCTCCGCCGAACCAACGTGGTCGCCCGGGTACCCGTGCAGGGGGGCCTGCTGACCGCCCTCTCCGACCGGGTGTTCCTCGGCTTCGTCGCGCTCAACCTGCTCACCGCGCTAATCTTCATGCAGCACATCTCGATGCTGCCGATCGCGATGGGGCAGGACGGCCTCTCACCGGCCACCTACGGCTCGGTGATCGCGCTCAACGGGGTACTGATCGTGGTCGGCCAGCTCTTCGTCCCCCGACTGATCCGCGACCGCAGCCGCTCCCACGTCCTCGCCCTGGCCGCAGTGATCATCGGGGTGGGTTTCGGGCTGACCGCCTTCGCCGATGTGGCCTGGCTCTACGCGCTCACGGTGCTGATCTGGACGCTGGGTGAGATGCTCAACTCGCCCTCCAATTCGACCCTCATCGCCGAACTCTCCCCCGCCGCGCTACGCGGCCGCTATCAGGGTGTCTTCTCGCTCTCCTGGTCGGTGGCGGGGTTCGCGGCGCCGATCCTCGGCGGGCTGCTCCGCGGGCAGGCCGGCAACGCCGCGCTCTGGCTGGGCTGCGCCGGGCTCGCCGCCGTGGTCGCGGTCAGCCATTTGATATCCGGCCCGGCCCGTGAACGACGCGCCGCCGAACTGGGCCGCGCGGCGGCACCGGTCGAGCCGGCCAACGCTCGCACCGACGCCATCTCAACGGGTACGGCCGCCCAGCGGCCCGACGACGACCAGCTGCCCGCCACGCCCGGAACGACGAAGCGGCTCACCCCCACAACATGAATCTCATGTGCTAAAAACCGTGCGTGAATGACAGACGGGTTTCGATTGCGGCGAATGACGTGGTCTTGCAGTGTCGCGACTATGGCGGTTCAGGACGACCGGTGCTGCCTCGACCGACCCGATGAGTGGATCAAAACCCTCAAAGCGTTTCTTTAGCGATGGCACGCTGAGAACCAGATCCTGCGGATGCGCGGACGCTACGCAAGGGAGAGGCGTGGGTGCGGGTCGTACGGGCGTGGCTGCGCGACACCGGCGGCGGGCTGCCGGCCGTCTACTGGTACCTCTGGGTAGGCCTGCTGATCAACCGGGCTGGCGCGTTCGTCATGCTCTTCCTGTCGCTCTACCTGACCGCCGCCCGGGGCACCAGCGAAGCGCTGGCCGGCCTGATCGTCGGCGGATTCGGCATCGGCGGTGCGGCGGGGACATTGCTCGGCGGGGCGCTGGCCGACCGCTGGGGTCGGCGCGCCACCCTGATCTGGTCCCACCTGGCGGCCGCCGGCATGATGCTGGCACTCGCCTTCACCAGCAATGTGATCGCCATCGCCGGCCTCGCCGCGCTCCTCGGGGTGGCGCACTCGATGTCCGCCCCAGCCTTCGTCGCCGCGATCGTCGACACCGTGCCGCAGGAACTCCGCTCGCGGGCCTTCAACCTCCAGTTCTGGGCCAGCAACCTCGGCATGGCCGCCGCCTCGCTTCTCGCCGGCCTGCTGGCAGAGGCGAGCTATCTCGCCCTGTTCCTGGTTGACGCAGGCTGCACCCTGGTCACCGTCGCGCTCATCGCCTGGAAAGTGCCGGAAACCCTCGTCCGGGTACGCGCGGCACGTTCCGCCGGCCCCCGCACTGGCCTACACACCGCGCTGACCGACCGGACGTTCCTCGTCTTCGTCGGGCTCACCCTGGTGCTGGCCGTCCTCACCACACAGACCTCGACGGTCATGCCGCTGGCGATGCGGGCGGACGGGCTGAGCCCGTCGGCGTACGGCAGCGTGGTGGCGCTCGGCGGCGCGCTCATCGTCGTCGGGCAACTCTTTGTGCCGAGGCTGATCGACGGACACCTCAAACACCGCGTGCTGGCGGTCGCGATGGGGCTGCTCGGCCTGGGATTCGGGGCGCTGGCCTTCGCCGACCGGTTGTGGGGCTATCTCGCCGCAGCGACGGCCTGGACGGTCGGCTCCATGCTCGCCGCCCCACCCAACGCCGAGATCAACGCCGAGTTGGCGCCACCGGCGCTACGCGCCCGCTATCAGGCGGTCTTCTTCCTGACCTTCCCCGCGGCGGCCTTCCTCGCGCCAGCGCTCGGTGGAGTGAGTCTGCAGTATCTGGGCGACTGGCATTGGATCATGTCCGGAGCGGTCGGTCTGCTCGCCGCGCTCGGTCACCTGGCCGCCGGCCCACCCCGGGAACGCCGGGTCATAGCGCTCCTCGCGCCGCACGCCCCGCCCGTCCCCACTCGGCAGGGGCAGGCGATCTGATCCGACCAAGACAAAAAGGAAGACCAGCCCGGCGGGGGCGGGCGACGCTCACCCCCGCAAGCGTCGCCCGCGCGCACCGCCGGTCGAAGGTGGCGGCGCCGTCCCCCAACGGCGCTCAGACCACCTAGTCCCCCAGGCACGGCTGCAGCCGGTAAGCGAACCTCAACAGTCCGCTGTGGCGTTTCCCCCGAAATCGCTCCGGCTGCGGCGTGCTGCCATCACCGTAGTTGCCGCACGTTTCGTCCGACAACTCAAAAAGGTGTCTCGCCAATCACACCCTGCGACCATCATCACGTTCGACCAGAAAACCTCTACTCTGTGCAACCTTTCGACAACCAGCCGCAATCTCAGGCATCTTCGCGTTCCGGAGACTCCAGCCGGAAAAAGTTGCTCTGCCCGCCGTTCGTGCGCGTCTCCTGATAAATGAAGTTGAGCCGGCGGCTGTCGAACGTCTTGAACCAGTCGGTCCAGCTGATCTCGCGGATCCGGCCGCTCTCCTTGAACCCGGGGAAGTTGAACCGCAGCACCCCGGGACGACCGTCGTGCTCGGTCCCCTGGATGGTGGCCGGCTTCGCATCCCGGGCCTGCGCCCATTGCTGGATCACCTCATGATCGGTGGTCACGAGGCTGCGCCCCGGGCGGGACGGTTTCTCGTCGGGGGAAGAGATGTGCTGGGCGTACTTCAACGACCGCGCGCTTCCGCCACCCCGACGCGGGCCACCCCCGGTGGTAGAGCTCTCCTTGCCCGCGGTGGCGGGCTTCTTCGCAGCCGGGGCCTTCCCCTTCTGCTCGGCCCGCATCGTCTTCGCCAGCGTCTTCACCAGCTCATCCTTGCGCTGCCCCGAGATGCCGGAGACCCCACGCTTCTTCAGCTCGCCCCGGATCTCGTCAACCCGCAGCTGGGCGATATCGCTCTCCCGCACTTGCGGGGTACCCGGCTCGTTTCCTGGACGGTTCTTCACAGCGGTCGCGCCGCGACCCGAACTGCTTCGCTGAGCCATAAGAATGCTCCCTCGACAGTCTGTCCTGCGCTGGCGGCCGGCGCCTACGCAGCACCGGCGCCACCGCTGTTTTGCGTACCCGTCAGGGCCCGTCCAAACCTGGATCGGCGGACGGGGCCACGCCCGGCACCGCTGAAGGCTCGAACATATGCGCGAAGGCCCGCAAGTTGGTGACCGGCTCACCCCGCTTGACCCGCCACTCCCACTCCCGCCGAATCGCCGTGCCGAACCCGATCTCCAGCAGCGGGTCGAACGACTCGTCGGCGTAGGTGAGCACC
>DASULK010000125.1:0-16678 GCA_036278255.1 Micromonospora sp. | reverse complement strand
GTGTGGTGCTCGACCGGGGTGAGCATGTCGCGTACCCGTACGGCGCCGTCGCGGCCGGCCAGCGCGGCCGCGTACGCAGCCGCGGAGATCCACTCACCGCTGGCGAGTGCCGGCACCCGGCACCACGAGTCGGCCAACTCGGCCAGCAGTTCGGTGGCCTCGTCGGTGCGGCCCTGTAATGCCCGGCACAGGGCGCTCAGGCCCAGCATGGTCCAGTGCAGCCGGTGGAATCCGCTGTTGCGGGCGGTGTCGAGCGCGTCGGTCACGTCATCCAGGTCGGGTCGGCTCCCACCGGCCGGGCCGGGCCCTCGCGGCGGGCCGGCCGGATCCTGCGATACCGGCCGGCCCGGCACCGGCTCGCCCCGCAGCACCCGCAGGCAGGAGCGCAGGCCCCGTACCTGCATGTCCCAGCGGCCGCCCGGCGTGTCGACGAAGGCATCCGCCGCGGCCAGCAGCCGATTGAAGTCACCGTCGAAGTAGGCGCGCATCGCCTCGCCTGAATACCCGGTGGTCAGAGCCTTCCCCTCGGCGGTGTGCTGGTCGGTGAGCAACTGGTCGGAGCCGATCCAGTCGCCCTCCTCCCGCAGCGCGTGGGCCAGGTTCTGGACCGCGCGGGGCAGGGCGAGCAGGTGATGGGCCCGGCAGAAGTCCAGTGCGGCGTGCAGCGCGCCCAGACCGGCCCGGTCCCCGGCCTGGTAGCGGGCCATCGCCACGGTGATGCGCGCATTCGCCTGCGCTTCGATCAACCCCAGCCGCTCGGCGATGTCGCCCGCCGCGCCCGCCGCAGCGATCGCTGGATCCCGTTCGTAGTTGAGCATGTGCAATCGGCCCAACTCGGCGTAGGCGTCGGCTTTGGCCGCGGTGTCAGGCAGGATGTCGAAGAGGGCGACCGCGCGGTGCAGATGAGAGAGCGCCGCGGTCCGGTCCGCACCGAGCCAGGCCGCCTTCCCCAGCAGGGTCCAGGCCCGGGCGGCGCTGGACCGGTCGCTCAGGGTCAGCAACTGTTCGGCCAGCACTGTCAATCGATCCGGGCCGCCCTGGGACAGAAATTCGGCGTTGTCGCGGTGCAGGCAGATCTCCGCGTCGAGGAGTTCGAGCTGGCACCGGCCCAGCGGGTCGCTCTCGTCGTTGAGTGCGAGGGCCCGTTCCATGTGAACAGCCGCGGCGTCGAGCGCGTGCAGGGCGTACGCCCGGCGGGCCGCCCGGTGCAGGGCTTTGCGGGCGGGCGGCGCCAGGTGTGCGGTGTCGACTCCGAGGGTTCGGGCGATCTCATGTGCGGTCCAGCGGTGGTGTGCGATCACCTCGGCCAGGTCGGTGTCCCGTCCCTGCGACTGGGCGTCCAGCCAGTCGGCGGTTCGGCCGTGCCGCGCCACCCGTTCGGTCCGCGGCAGTCGTAGGTAGCAGACATCGCGGACCAGAATGTGGCGGAACTGGAACTCCGGCTGGCTCGCCATGCTGGTCGCCGACTGCAGGTGCACGAAGTCGCGCTGCTCCAGGCGGCGCAGCGCCCGCTCCACCGATTCGGTGCTCTGCCCGAGCGCCGCCGCTACCGCACCCGACCAGAACTGCGGCCCGACCACCGAGGCGGCCAGCAGCACCGCGCGGTCCGCGGCGTCGAGCAGATCCACGCGGTTGGCGATGACCGCGTGGACGCTGTCCGGCATCGGTAGCTCAAGGTCCTGCTGCAGCAGCCAGCTGCGTCCCGGCTGGCGCAGCGCGCCCTGCTCGACCAGCATCCGCACGTACTCCTGCGCGTAGAGGGGGTTGCCGCCGGCGACGGTGATGAGCGGGTCGAGCAGGCCGGCGGAGAAGGCCGCCTGGCCGAGCACGTGGGAGAAGAGTGACGCGATCGCGGTGTTGCGCAGCGGTGGCAGGTTGATGGTCAGGGAACCGCTGGTGCCGGCCCAGGTCGGTTCCCGGTCGATCAGCTCTGGTCGGGCGGTGCACAGCAGCAGCAGCGGCACGTCCCGGGAGGCGGTGCCGAGCAGTTCGACGAAGCGCAGCATCGCCTCGTCAGCCCAGTGCAGGTCTTCGAAGACGAGGACGGTGGGGCGCCGGGTGGCGAGCGCGATCAGGAATCGCCGCCACGCCGACTCGGTCTCCTCGACCGGCAGCAGGGGGCCGGGGAGGCCGACCAGAGGACGCAGCGCGTCGACCATCCGGTCCACGTCGGCGGTGTCAACCAGCTCAGCCACGGCCGAGGTCAGGCGCGCCTGGGCGGTGTCGGCCGGGTCGGTATCGAGGATTCCGGCCTCGGACTTGACGATGTCGGCCAGCGCCGCGAACGTGACGTTCTCCCCGAACGGCGGGCACCGCCCGGCCCGCCAGCTGACCGTCTCATCGAGCTGCTCCACGTGCCGGAACAGCTCGCGGACCAGCCGGCTCTTCCCGATGCCGGCCGGACCGCAGACGGTGACCACCTGGGGGATCCGGTCACGGATCGACCGTTGCAGTGCGTTGACGAGCAGACCGAGTTCGTGTTCGCGGTCGACCAGCGGGATGTCCAGATCCCGGTCGGGCTGCTGGCGCCGGGTCGCGGATCGGGCCAGCCACACCTGGGTCGGGGACGACCGGCCACGCAGGACGACCGGCGGCTGTTCTTCGTACCGGATGGCATTCCTGGTCCGAGCGTAGGTGTTGCCGCAGACGATCACGCCGCCGGCCGGCGCCACGGACTGCAGCCGGGCGGCGGTGGTGACCACATCGCCGGCGACGATGGCCTGTCCACCGTCGTGCGCGGCGGCGACGTCGACGAGTGCCTCGCCGGTGGCCACCCCTACCCGGAAGTTCAGCCCTGCGGCCGGTTGGTTCTCACTGCTGTCGCGGTGCGTCTCGGCGTACCCCCGCCCCTCGTCGCCGGGGGTGAGGTGGGTCAGCACACGTTGCAGCTCAAGACCGGCGCGGACACAACGCAGAGGGTCGGTCTCGGTCGCCACGGGCGCTCCGAACAGCGCCATCACCGCGTCGCCGATGTACTTCTCCACCACCCCGCCGTACTGGCGCACGACGCGTCGCGTCGCGGCGAAGAAGTTGGTCTGCATGGCTCGTACCAGCTCCGGGTCGACGCTCTCCACGTAGGGGGTGAAGTCGATGAGGTCGACGAAGAGGATGCTCACCCAGCGTCGTTCCTCGTGGCTGGTCGGACTCAGGCCGCCTCCGTCGGTGACTGGCGACCCGCAGGCCGTGCAGAAGGCGGCGTCGGCGGCGAGCGGCTGGGAGCACTGCAGGCAGTGCGGGGCGACCGGGGTTCCGCAGCCGCCGCAGAAGCGGTCACCGGCGGCGGCTATCCGACCACATTGGAGACAATGGGTGGGGATGTTTCCTCCTTAACCGGCGGGATCGTCAAATCCGGCGGATCGCATTCCCGGTGACTACCCGGGGACGCGGCAGCGAGGGAGCCACCACAGCGAGTATCGCCCCCGGACGTGAGTGTCGGAAACCCGTCTGTTGGTCAGCAAACACTCCACAACCGGCGGGGCGCGGGGCTACAGTCAGTCAGCCAAATGATCTATCAATGGGGAGGGGCGATCGTGCACGTCCGCCTGGAGAAGGAATGGACCGACGGGACGGGTAAGACCCACGCCGCCGGCGACATGGTCGATGTGGACGCCGCGACTCTGGCGGAACTGCAGGCCATCGGAATCATCAGCGAGGAGGCCAATTGGGCGGGGCCGACCGGGGGCGGCGCCGGGACCGACTGGGCCGGTCCAACCAGCACCAAGCCGTGAACTGACCGGACCCGCAGCGCGGTGGCCTCTTTCCTCGCGCCGCCCGTCACGGCTCAGGGGCGGGCGGGGTCCGTGCCGGTTCATTCTGGAAACCTTCTCCCTGGGCAGGCCGCGGTACCCGTGCTGCTCCCCACGGTCAACGTTCGGCCATGCCGGCCCGACGCCGCAGCGCCGGCACGTCGGTGACCACGATCCGGCGGCCCTCCGTGCGTAACCAGCCGCGGCTGGCGAACGAGCCGATCGCCTGGTTGACGCTCTGCCGTGAGCCCCCCGCCATCTCCGCGAGCTGGGTCTGGTTGAGCTCGATCGTGACCATCGGCGCGGGGCTGTCGCCGGCGAGCCGGACCAGCGTCTTGGCCACCCGGCCCGGCAGGTCGAGGAAGACGTGGTCGGCGTTCTGTTCGGTGAGCCGCCGGACGAGGGCGCCGAGCGAGCGCATCACGGCATCGAGGATCCGGGGGTTGGAGTGCACCAGCTCCATGAAGGCGGCCCGCGACAGGGCCAGGGTGGTGCACTCCTCGATCGCTTCGGCCGATGCGGAGCGGGTCGAGGCATCCAGCAACGACACCTCGCCGAGCACGTCGGGTGGGCGGACCACGGAGAGCATCGCCCGCTCGCCGGTCGGGGCGGTACGGAAGACCGCCACGGCGCCGCGTCGCAGCACGATGAGCGATTCGCCGGGGTCGCCTTCCACGAACAGCAGCTGGCCTTTGCGGTAGGTGCGCGGCACCGCCGCGGCGATCACCCGCTGACGCGCCTCGGGTTCGAGACCGGAGAACATCTCGACACCCGTGAGCGCGTCACCGGGATCCGGCAGGCGAATCTCCACCGTCCAACCCCTCCCCGGGAGAGAACGCGGCACTCGCCGGCTCGTACCGCCCGGCAGCCACGGTGAACGGAAGATATTACCGGCCGGGTAACGACCCCGTTGCCCGATAACGATCTTCCTGTCTGGTAACGACCTCAATATCAGATCATGGCGTTCGTGTCGCCTGCTGTACACCCCGACAATCGGGTCTATGACAGATTCCGGACCGGGAGCCGGGCAGGCTGGTCTTCGGTCCGCTGCCGCTAGGGGGGTACGGGGGCGCAGCGGATCAGCGCGGGGATGCCGCAACCGGCCGGGAGGTGTGGAAAATCTTCCGGTCGGTTGCGGTACGGGGCCGGTGCGGCGCGGTGGACGCGGGTCGGCGAGGATAGCCGGGATGGTTTACCGCTATTTCTACGACTGCGAGTTCATCGAGGACGGCCAGATCATCGACCTGGTGTCGATCGGCGTCGTCGATGAGCACGGCCGCGAATTTTACGCCGTCTCCACCGAGTTCGACGACTCCCGAGCGATCCCGTGGGTGCGTCGACACGTCCTCGACCAGTTGCCGTCGCCGGCTGACCGGGCCTGGCGTTCGCGGGAGCGGATCCGCGACGACCTGTACGACTTTCTGCTGGAGCCGGTGCGGGACCGGCCGGAGGAGCAGTTGGAGCTCTGGGCCTGGTACGCCGCGTACGACCACGTGGTCCTGGCTCAACTGTGGGGGGCGATGCCGGCACTGCCACGGGAGATTCCACGGTTCACCAAGGAGCTGCGCCAACTCTGGGACGACAAGGGCCGGCCACGGCTGCCGGAGGCGACCGCCGACCGGCACAACGCCCTGATCGACGCCCGGCACAACCTGGCCCGCTGGCGGGCCATGACCCGTCCCTGAACGGACCCGCCGAGCAGCCCTCCCCGTTCGAACAGTCGTTCCAATCTGGCGGCGGCGATCCTCCCTCGATGATGGACCCCGCCGTCCGGGCCGGACCGGGCCGGACCGGGCGGGACCGGTGCCGCGGAGCGGGACGGCGAGTGCGTATCCCGGGTTTATGGCGTTGTGCTGGCTTGTCCGGGCCACCGACGACTACAGTTTGCAGTGACGGCCCGCCCCGGGCCGGCAACGGCGCCGACGGTCTGACGTGACTACCACCTGGGGCTGAATGGGCTTCAAATCCAGGAGGATGAGCAGATAATGCGTATCGGCGTGCTCACCGGTGGCGGTGACTGCCCAGGTCTGAACGCGGTGATCCGGGCGGTGGTGCGCAAGGGCGTGGCGAACTACGGCTACGAGTTCGTCGGTTTCCGGGACGGCTGGCGCGGCCCGTTGGAGGGGCTCACCCGGCCGCTGGACATCCCGGCGGTGCGTGGCATCCTGCCGCGCGGCGGCACCATCCTCGGCTCCTCCCGCACCAACCCCTTCAAGATCGATGGGGGAGTCGAGCAGATCAAGAACAACCTGGCGGCGCAGGGGGTTGACGCCCTCATCGCGATCGGCGGCGAGGACACCCTCGGCGTGGCCGCCAAGCTGCACGAACTGGGCGTCCAGGTGGTCGGTGTACCCAAGACGATCGACAACGACCTGGGTGCCACCGACTACACCTTCGGCTTCGACACCGCGGTCAACATCGCCACGGAGGCCATCGACCGGCTGCACACCACGGCGGAGAGCCACCACCGCACCCTCGTGGTCGAGGTGATGGGCCGCCACGCCGGCTGGATTGCTCTCTATGCGGGGCTCGCCGGCGGCGCCAACGTGATCCTGCTGCCCGAGCAGGAGTTCGACGTGAACCAGGTCGCGATGTACGTCGAGAAGCGCTTCGCCGAGCAGTATGCGCCGATCGTCGTGGTGGCCGAGGGGGCCCACCCGATGGAGGGCCAGATGGTGCTGCAGTCGCAGGAGCGGGACGCCTTCGGGCATGTCCGCCTCGGCGGTATCGGTCAGTGGCTTGCTGACCAGTTGGAGGCGAAGACCGGCAAGGAGGCCCGCACCGTCGTGCTGGGGCACATCCAGCGGGGCGGTACGCCGAGCGCGGCGGACCGGGTGCTGGCCACCCGGTTCGGTCTGCACGCGATCGACGCGGTCCACGAGGGGGACTGGGGCAAGATGGTGGCGCTGCAGAGCACCAACATCGTGCGGGTGCCGCTGGCCGAGGCGACGCGGGAGCTGAAGACGGTGCCGATGGACCGCTACGCGGAGGCTGAGGTCTTCTTCGGTAGCTGATCCCCACCGGTCCCCGACACCCGGCCACCCGGTCGACCTTCCCGGTGGCTCTTCCCCGTCGATCAAGGACTTTTGGTAGTGGATTGATCTTCAACCACGACCATTCGCCCTTGATCGGCGGGGAAGTCCTTGATCGAGGTGGGGGTGGGGTGAACAGCGGTGAGCCGGGGCCGGAGAATGGTGCCGGGATCCTGACCAGGGCTGGAACCGGAGCAGGAGACCAGAGCACGTGGATGAGGAGTGAAGCGGGGATGGCACCGGGAAACCACACGGTCGCCGTGATCGGCACCGGCAAGATCGGAGAGCTGATGCTCTCCGGCCTGCTGCGGGCCGGCTGGCCAGCGAACAAACTGCTGGCCACCGCGCGCCGGGTGGAACGCGCCGAGGAACTGACCGCCCGCTACGGCGTACGGGTGGTCGACGCTCTGACGGCGGTGGGCGAGGCGGACGTGCTGGCCATCGCGGTCAAACCGCAGGACGCCGCCGCCCTGCTCGACGACATCGGCGCGAAGGTGCCCGCCGACAAACTGGTGATCTCCCTCTGCGCCGGGCTGCCGATCAGCTTCTTCGGCCGACGCCTGCCCCCGGGCACCCCGGTGGTCCGGGTCATGACCAACACCCCGGCCCTGGTCGACCAGGCGATGACCGCGATCTCGGCCGGCCCGCACGCCACCGCCACCCACCTGGCCCTGACCGAGGAGATGTTCCAGCCGCTCGGCGCCACGATCCGGGTGCCGGAAGCCCAGCAGGACGCGGTGACCGCACTCTCCGGCTCCGGCCCGGCCTACTTCTACCTTCTGGTCGAAGCCATGATCGACGCCGGTATTCTGCTCGGCCTGCCCCGCCAGGTCGCCCACGACCTGATCGTGCAGACCGCGATCGGCTCGGCGATCATGCTGCGGGACTCGGGTGAACATCCGGTCAAGCTGCGGGAGGCGGTGACCTCCCCGGCCGGTACCACCATCTGCGCGATCCGCGAGCTGGAAAATCATGGCGTCCGGGCGGCGCTGCTCGCCGCACTGGAGGCAGCCCGCGACCGCGCCCGTGAGATCGCCGACCAGAACGCGTAACCGCACCGCCGCCGGCACGCCGGCGAGCGGATCACGAGGCCGCTGCGCCCGGTGTGGGAACCCGGGCGAAGCGGGTCCACTCCGCGATCACCTGCTCGGCCGCCTGCCACGGGAAGGGGTCGACTGGCTCCTCGCCCGGGTCTGCCGTCAGCGGCGTATACAGTGCAGAATTGAAGACGACGGTCACCCCCCATCGCCGTAGCCGGCCGAGGCTCTCCACCAAGGCGGGATGTCGGGCCAGCGCCGGGTCCGGGATGGGCACCACGACGATGGGCAGGCTGAGGCCGATCGCCTCGTTGAGGATGCGCAGGGCCAGGTTGTCGTTGTTGCCGTACGCCCACTTGTTGATGGTGTCGAAATCCGCGGGTGCTACGGCCAGTGCGTTTGCCGGAGGCAGCGGGTGGAGCGGTTGAGGCTGCTCATCCTCGTGCACCATGTTTCCGGTCACCTGGGTGAGAGCGTCCTTGTCGATGAGCTTCATGGCTGCGGGGGTGGCGATGATGTGGATGTCCCAGCCGACCTCCTGGCAGTTCTTGATGAAGGGCTCGAGGTCGGTGGCCGGCTGGGCGCCGGAGACGATGAGATGGAGAACCGGTTGACGCGCACTTTCGGGCATGGCCACTCCTTGTGACGTTTACCGTCCGCGGCCACTCGGGGCGGAGCCACCGGCGGGGGCAGGTGTCGAACACGTGGCGACTTCGCCATCGAGTGGCTGCGTCTGTCCGTATGGACCCCACATTCGAGGGTAAACGCCACCGGGCCTGGACGCCCTGCAAATAAAGTTAAAGGGTTGAATATTTCTCTTCGCGTGCTCGTACCGGCGGCGGAGCATCACCAGCGGTCCATGGCGCTGAGGGCTAACCGCGGCTGCTTGTCTCCAGCGGCCATTCGCCGTTGACGCTCTTGTCGATACCCCGGCGGTTGTAGTATTCCTGCAGGCTTTGGGAGTCCTCTGCGTACCACCGGATCTGCGCCTCGTGCAGGGCCGCGAGGGGCATCTGGGCGATCCGCTGGTGGCGGGCGGCGATGGCGCTGGCCAGGTCGAGTGTGGCCCGGGCGTCGCTGACGGCGTCGTGGGCCTTGTCGAGCCGGACCTGGTAGTAGTCGGCCAGGACGGAGAGGGTCCGCCTGCCGTACCAGTCCGGTTCGACCTGCTTGTGCAGAATGAACGGATCGATGATCACCGCGTCCTCCCAGTTGATGGCGGGCAGGCTGTGTCGGGCGAGTTCGGTGTGGAGCACCGTCACGTCGTACGAGGCGCGGAAGGCGACCAGGGGGATCCCGTCGGCGATGTACTTTGCGACGGCGGTGCCGATGTCGGCGATGGCCTTCGCGGCGGGGGCGCCGTCACGCCGTACGACCTCGTCGGTGAATCCGTTGATGGCGGTAGCGTCCGGCGGGATCGGGACGCCCGGGTCCACCAGCCACGTTCTGATGCTTTCGTCGCTGTGTACGAGCGCGGCCGAGATGATGCGCGCATCGAGTGGCTCCGCAAGGGTGGCCTCGATGTCGAACGCCACCAGTGGAGCGTCGTGCCACCCGCCGTGCGTGCCGACCGATGGGGCGACGCGGACCGGCACGCACTCGTTGTGGTAGGCCTGCCAGCGCCCCGCCTCATTGACCACCTGTCCGGCTGCGGCGGCTACCGGGCCGCGGCAGGCACCGCAGGTTCCGGGAAATTTGTTGATCAAAGAGGGGCTCCTTCTGCACAGGACAGTCCAACTGCGATGGTTTGACGCCGAGATCCGGCGTGACCCTGCTGGGAGGGTGAGCGGGTGGATCATCCCGCACATGATCGAAAGAATCGAGCCCTGATCGGTGGCAGTGCTGGAGATCGCCAAGGCCATCGCCGTCCGGCACCGCTCAGGCGAGCGGCATCGGCTGCGATAGGTTCGGCGGGTGCAGCGAGATCGGGTGATGGCGGCCTTCCGTGCCGAGGCGCAGCAACTGTCGGCACAGATGCTCGACCTCAACGAGGGGGACTGGTCGAAGCCGACGGCATGCGAGCCGTGGAGCGTCGCGGAGCTGCTCGGTCACGTGGCGACGGTCCTCGCCTGGCTGCCCGGCATGCTGGAGGCGGAGGCCCCGCCGGAGGCGACGGTGTCGGCGGTCGGCTACTACCGTCCGGACGATCGCTTCTCGACTGAAACCAACACCAAGCGCATCGAGCTGGCCCGTAACCGCGCCGCGGCTGCCGACGGTGGTCAGGCCCTCGCCGAGGAGTTCGATCAGACCTGGCAAGAGGTCTACCAGCGGTGCGAGAAGGAGCCGGCGGAGCGGGTGGTCCGCACCCGACACGGCGATGCCATGCTGCTGACCGACTTCCTGGTCACCCGGGTGGTGGAGGTCGCGGTGCACGGGCTGGATCTCGCCGCCGCCCTTAATCGTCCGCCGTGGCTGACCGACCCTGCCGGCCAACTGCTCGTGGAACTGTTGCTCGGTCCCCACGGCCTTGACGAGGTCCGTGAGCTGGGGTGGGACCGGTTGACGTTCCTGCGGAAGGCGACGGGCCGGGAACCCATCTCGGCCGCGGAAACTGCTGAGGTTGAAACCCGCGGCATTCGATGGCTGGCGCTCGGCTGACCGCTGCCTGAAGATACAGAGCTAGCCACGCTCAGTGTCATCCACGAGGGGGAACCAGCAGTGACTACCGAACGTGTCGGCCCGCCTCTGATTGCAGGTGAGCGGGAAATGCTGCGTGCCTTTCTGGACTACCACCGGGCGACACTCGCCATGAAGTGCGACGGCCTCTCTGAGGAGGAGTTGCGCCGTCAGTCGATGTCGCCCTCGACGCTTTCCCTGCTCGGCTTGGTACGGCACATGGCCGAGGTGGAGCGCGCCTGGTTCCGCAAGGTGATCAGCGGGGAAGACATTCCGCTCGTCTGGTCGGACGAGGGCGACTACCAGGTGGCGTATGACGCGAGCATAGCCACCCGCTCCGAGGCGTTCGACGCCTGGCAGCGGGAGATCGAGCATTCCCGCCGGATCGAGCAGGAAGCGGAGTCGCTGGACGTGACCGCCCACCAGCCCAGGTGGGGCGAGGATGTGTCGCTGCGGCTGGTGATGCTGCACCTGATCCACGAGTACGCCCGGCACAACGGGCACGCTGATCTCCTGCGGGAGGGGATCGACGGGACGGTCGGAACCTGACCCGGCACTGCGTCGGCTTGGCTGCTTGCCCGACGGCCTGTCCGGGATGACAGGCTTGGGTCATGGGGTTGTTCACACTGGCGGAGGCGCGGACGGAGCTTACCCGGTTGCGGCCGGTGCTCGATGAGCTTGTGGTCGTCCGGGCTGATGCGGCCGAACTGGCTGCCGCTCTGGCCACCAACGGCGAACCGACTCGGCTGGGTGGTCTGCCTGAGTGGAAGGCCGCAGAGGCCCGGCTCGATGACCTGATGACTGAGGTGCAGCAGACCGGGGCGGAGCTTAAAGGGCTGGCACCGCTGCTTGTCGATTTTCCCGCCAATCTCGACGGCGTGCCGGTGCTCCTGTGCTGGCTGGAAGGCGAATCGGAGCTCGCCTGGTATCACCGCCGTGACCTCGGCTTCGCTGGCCGACGCCGGTTGCCCTAACGCCGGTAGGTGTTCCGCCGGCCGTACCAGCCGGTCAGTTACGCCGAGTTTGGTGAAGGTGGGACGTAACGGGACTGACTCGCAGCCTTTCGAGGAGGCCGGCGGCCAGCACACCCACCCCGACGGCGACCAGAAGGTCGCGCAGGTCGGGGAAGGTGAGGGCCGCGACGTACCGGGCCTCGGGCACGAGCAGCACCGCCGCGAAGCTGGCGGCCAGCCCCGCCAAGAGCGCCACCCGCCAGAAGGTGAACGGCCGGGTGATGATCACCAGCACCCAGTAGGCGACGAGGAACAGGGTGAGTGTGGCAGCCGATCGGTCGGCCACCAGATCCGACCTCGGGTTGGCGCGGGCAAGGCCGTACGTGGTGAAGGTGGCCAGCGCGGCCATCAGGCCGGCCGGGACCGCGAAACGCAGCACGCGGGGGACCAGGCCAGGCCGGGCCCGTTCGTCGGTCGGGGCGAGGGCGAGGAAGAACCCGGGTACGCCGATGGTCAGCGTCCCGATGAGTGTGAGGTGCCGAGGCAGGAACGGGAACGGCAGGTGTGCCACGCTGATCAGCACCGCCAGCAGCACCGCGTAGACGGTCTTGGTGAGGAAGAGGTTGGCGACGCGTTCGATGTTGGCCAACACCCGGCGACCCTCACGTAGCACGTGGGGGAGCGCGGTGAAGTTGTCGTCGAGGAGCACCACCTTCGCCACCGCCCGGGCGGCACCGCTGCCGGTGCCCATCGCGACACTGAGGTCGGCGTCTTTCATGGCGAGGACGTCATTGACCCCGTCACCGGTCATCGCCACGGTGTGGTCGCGCTTGTGCAGCGCCCCGATGAGCTTCCGTTTCTGCTGCGGCGTCACTCGCCCGAAAACGGTTGTGCCGGTGACCGCCTCGGCGAACACGAAGCGGTCCTCCGGCAGCGTCCGAGCGTCAACGGGATGCTCCGCTCCGGGGACCCCCACCCGCCCCGCGATCGACCCCACGGCTGCCGGGTTGTCTCCGGACACCACTTTCACGTCGACGTGCTGGGCGGCGAAATACCGCATCGTCTCGGCGGCGTCGGCCCGTAACCGCTGGTCGAGCAGGAGCAGCGCGGCAGCCTGCCGGTTGGGGTCGGCCAGCCGGGAGGTACGGGCCAGCACCAGCACCCGCAGGCCGGTGGCGGCGAACTCCTCGGCCGCCATGCGCGCCGGATCACCGTCGGGCAGCAGGACGTCGGGCGCACCGATCAGCCAGGTGCCCTGTTCGAGGAAGGAGGCCCCGGAGTATTTGCGGGCCGACGAGAACGGCCACGTCTCGCTGGCCTGCCAGCCGCTGTCAGGAAGGGCGGCGGCGACCGCCTGCATGGTGCGGTTCGGGTTCGCCTCAGCCCGAGCGAGGGCGCCGAGCGCCGCCCGCACCAGCTCGGGTGGGACCCCGTCGAGTGGGCGTACCTCCCGCACGGTCATGCCGGTCTCGGTGAGCGTGCCGGTCTTGTCGATGCAGAGGGTGTCGACGCGGGCCAGTACCTCAACGGCGGGTAACTCCTGCACGAGGCAGCGACGCCGGCCGAGCCGGATCACCCCGACGGCGAACGCCACGCTGGTCATCAGCACCAGGCCTTCCGGGATCATCGGCCCGACGCCGGCGACGCTGCCGACCACCGCATCGGGCAGGCTCGACCCGATCGTCAGCTGCCGCGCCACCAGCAGCACCGCGACGGGCACGATGATCCAGGTGATCAGCCGCAGGAACCGGTTGATGGCCGCCATCAGTTCGGAGTCGGCCAGGTCGAAGCGGCTCGCCTCGGAGGCCAGCCGGGCCGCGTAGGCATCCGGGCCTACCCGGGTTGCGGAGAAGGAGCCGCTGCCCGCTGTCACGAAGGTGCCGGAGAGCAGTTCGTCGCCGGGCTGTTTCTCCACCGGCTCCGCCTCACCGGTCAGCGCCGACTCGTCGACTTCGAACCCGTCTGCTTCCCGGACCCGCCCGTCCACCGGCACTTTCTCTCCGGGGCCGAGTAGCACCAGGTCGTCGACGACCACCTCGTGTGGCGGGATTGAGGCTTCCTGGCCGTCCCGGCGGACCCGCACCGGTGTCTCCGCCTGCAGCGCCAGCCGGTCCAAGGTCCGTTTGGCGCGTAGCTCCTGGAGCACCCCGATGCTGCTGTTGACCACGATGACCAGCAGGAAGAGTGCGTCGATCGACTGCCCGAAGATCAGGACGAGCACACCGAGTGTGGCGATGATGGCGTTGAAGCGGGTCAGCAGGTTCGCGCGGAGGATCTGTCCGAGGCTGCGGCTGTGCCGACGTTCTGTCGTGTTGACCGCGCCGCGGGCCACCCGTTCGGCGACCTCGGCGCCGGTCAGTCCGCCCGGCATACTCCGGACCCGGCAGGGGACGGCGGCATCATATCCAGCAGCGTACGAAGGCACAGCCGCCTCGGGGGAGCGAAGGACGAAACGTGGATCGCGCGGCGACGATTGATCTTGACAGGATCTCGGGCATTGGCCGTATGCTGCCGCAGTGTTGTCGCAGCCTTCACCAGAGATTCACCTTCGCCGTCGATGGATCTCTTGGTTTTCTCGTTTCCGAGGAGCCCACTGGGTACTCGTTGGGGTTGTGAGCTCGATGGTCCTGGCCGGATGCGGCTTACCCCTCATGAAAGTGGGCAGCGGGAACCACCTGACGTTCAGCTATCAGGCGACATCAGGGGCAGGATTTATGAACCAGGTCCTCGTCATCGACAATGCTGGCCATCGCTCCGTGGCTCCGACGTTGGAATTTACTGCCCTGGACAGTTACGGGGAGGCCCTGTCGGACGTCTGGGTAACGACGGTTTTCGGTAGCGACCTCGGTGATTTGGTTGTGCCACCCGGCGAGAGTGCTGACGTGCTGGTTTTCGAGGGCGCGGGATCAGACCGGGTGGAGGACGTCCGGGTCTTCGTCAAAGACGCGGCGGTCGTTGACTTTCCATTGATCCGGTCAGACGTTGAGGTGGAGCCCCTCGACGCCGAGGGAAGACCGGTCACGCGAAACGACCGGTTTACGTCGGTGGCGCTGCACAACGACAACCCCGATCCAGTTGCTGTTCGCCTCGTCTACATCATCTGGACCGATCCCCCGCCCAGTCGCACTCAACAGGCTGAGCGGGTACTGCCGGTCGGTGACCTGATCGTCGTGCCGGCCCGCGGAACCGTGACGGTGCCGATGGAAGGCGAAGCGGACCTGGCGAACGCGATGGCTGCCGGCCGGGTCGCTGCCAGCATCAAGGCCTACTTCTCACGGTAGAAGGGCAACCAAGGTTCTCATAGCCGGTAAAGGACGCTGATCCTCAGAGCACCTGCGACAGGAAGCGGCGCAACCGCGGGTGTTCCGGGTGCTCGAAGATCGCGGCCGGTGGGCCGGACTCGACCACCACGCCGTGGTCCATGAAGGCGACGGTGTCTGCGACTTCGCGGGCGAAACCCATCTCGTGGGTGACCACCACCATCGTCATGCCGCCGGCCGAAAGCTCCGCCATCAGGGCGAGGACGCCTTTGACCAGTTCGGGGTCGAGGGCCGAGGTGGCTTCGTCGAAGAGCATCACCTGCGGCTGCAACGCCAGCGCCCGGGCGATCGCAACGCGCTGCTGCTGGCCGCCGGAGAGGTGCGCCGGTCGGGCGTCGGCTTTGTGGGCCAGGCCGACGAGTTCCAGTTGGGTACGGGCGACCTGCGCCGCCTCTTCGTCGGAGAGCCGTTTGATCCGGCGTAGCGCCAGGGTGATGTTGCGTAGCACGGTCATGTGCGGGAAGAGGTTGAACTGCTGGAAGACCATGCCGATCCGCTGACGTAGCGCGTCGGGGTTGTCGCGCAGGACGCTGCGGCCGCCGAGCAGCACGTCGCCCCGGTCCGGCTCGATGAGCCGGTTGATGGTGCGCAGCAGCGTGGATTTGCCGGAGCCGGACGGGCCGATCACGCAGGCGGTACCGCCCTGGGGCACCTCCAGGTTCGCGCCGCGCAGCACCCGGTGCTTACCGAAGGCGAGGTGGACGTCGCGGACGCTGAGGCTGACCGAGGTGGCCGCCGCGGTGGTGCTGGTGCTGGTCATGCCGGGTCCTTCCGCATGGTGCCGGGCAGGGTGGTGGCCGTGCCAGCCAGGGCCAACCCGCTCTCGTCCTCTTCGTCGTCCGGTTCCGCCGCCGGTCGCCCCTGCCGCAGACGCCGGTCGATCCAGTTCACGATGTGGGTCAGCGGGATGGTGAGTGAGAGGTAGAAGAGGCCGGCCAGCAGCAGCGCCGACTGGTTGCCGGTGTTGGCGGCGTAGTCCTGCCCGATGCGGAACAGTTCCCGCTGGCTGGCCAGCAGGCCGAGGAAGTAGACCAGGCTGGAGTCCTTGATCAGGGCGATCAGCTGGTTCACCCAGGCGGGTAGGACCCGCCGTACGCCCTGCGGGATGATCACCAGCCGCATCGCCTCGGCCCAGGAGAAACCCAACGCCCGGGCCCCCTCCATCTGGGCGGCTTCGACGCTCTGGATGCCGGAGCGGAAGATCTCGCCGATGTACGCCGACGCGATCAGGGAGAGCGCCAGGATGCCCAACGGGTACGGGTTGGGCCCCCAGATCTCCATGCCGGCCGGTGCCAGCCCGACCCCGATCAGCAGGATGGTCGCCGCGGCCGGCAGGCCACGGAACACGTCGGTGTAGACGCGGGCCGGCCAGCGCAGCCAGCGGGTACGGGCCAGTCCGGCGACCGCCAGCAGCATCCCGAGCACCGAGCCGAGCAGAGCGGCGGAGATCGACAGCACCAGTGTGTTCCGCAGGCCGACGGTCACCATCTCGGGTAGCGCCTGCCGCATCGCCGACCAGTCGAAGAAGGTCGACCACAGTGTGCTCAACGAATCCATGTCACTCCACCGCCCCGCTCGTGCTCAGGTCGTACCGGTCAGGAGGAGGCCGGGACGGGCACGTCGCCGCTGCCCGGCTTGAAGTCGGCCGGGATCGGACGGCCCGGGTAGTACTGGGCCTGCAGCCGGCTCCACGTGCCGTCGGCGATCACCTCATCCAGGGCGCGGTTGAGCGCCTCCCGCAGCGCGTCGTTGCCCTTGGCGACGGCGAAGGCGGTCGGGGCCGGGCTGAGCTCGTTGGCGGCGACGACGATCTTGCCGCCGCTGTCGGCGGCAGTCTTCTCACCGATCTCGGCCGGGGCGATCCAGGCGTCGGCGGTGCCGGCCTTGAGCAGGTTGAGCGCGCTGTTGTAGTCCGGTACCCGGACCGGGTCGAGGTTCTTCCCGGTGGCGTAGTCGTCCTGCACGGTGCCCTGC
>DASULK010000124.1:0-4042 GCA_036278255.1 Micromonospora sp. | reverse complement strand
TAGTTGACGGTCATGTAGCCCCAGTAGTTGTCGCCGGCCGTACCGGTCGGATCCACATCGTTGGCGTCGTTGAGCGTCTCCTGCACGGGCAGAAACTCCACCGCCGTCACCCCCAGCGAAGCCAGGTAGCCGGCCTTCATGGCGGCGCCGCGGTACGTGCCCCGGGAGGCGGCCGGGACACCGGGGTCGTTCATGGTCAGGCCACGGACATGCACCTCGTAGATGATGTCGTCCTTGAAGGCCCGGCCGGGCTTGGTGCCGAAGCTCGGCGTGGTCGCCGGCAGCACGATTCCCTTCGGGGCATGCGGACCGGTGTCGATGCTCCGGTACGTCGGGCCGGAGGCGTAGATGGTCCCGTCGGTCATTCCGGGCCGCAACGGGTCGTGGCTGATCTCCCGGGCGTACGGGTCGAGGAGCAGCTTGTTCGGGTTGAACCGGTTACCCGCGGCGTCGACGTCGGCGAGGAAACCGGCTGTTGATCCCTTCGTCCAGGACGGGGTGTACGGCCAGTTCGGGCCCCACGCCCGATACCCGTAGTAGACGGTGCCGGTGATGCCGTAGGTGTCGCGGAGCGTCGCCACGCTGACCGTCTGGCTGAAGACGTTGTCGCCGCCCCTGGTCAGCACGTAACTGACCTTCTCCTGGGCGCCACTCGGGACGGCGTACAGGTAGACGGCGATGCGGGTGGCGGCGGCCGAGTAGACCCGGAAGGTGATGTTCGCGCCGGTGGCGTCGTAGCGGGCTCCCAGCATTCGGGTGTCGATGGCGCCGACGGCCGGCGGTGGTGGCACGACGGCCGCACCGGCCACAGCGAGCACGGCGCCAAGAATTACCGCGAGAGTGACCCGGGCGATGTGGGGGCGCGACAGGGACATGGCTGGCCTCCGCTCCATGACCGGCTCTCGGGGCGAGCGCCGCAACGCACCCCATGGATCCACCGCCATAAATATAGCAGGGAAGTGGGTTGTGGCACCGGAGAGCGGACAGCGCACTGTCGGTCAAACCCACCCGCCCGGAGCAATCTCCTATCCGGAGGGTGGGACCGCCGCCGACGACCAGGAAAAGTCGTCCCGCAGCGCCGCGATGGTCAACGCCACCGCGTGCGCGCAGAGATCCTCGGGATCGTGGCCGGGTCCGGCGCAGTCGCACTCCGTCTCCAAGCCGCCAGCCACCACCCCCACCCACACCTGCAACGGGATGTCCGTACCGGCGTTGACGACGGCGGCGGCACCACCCCCCACCGGGGTGATCTCACCGAGCCGGCCGGCGGCCAGCAGGTCTTCAGCGTCCCGATAGGTCCCGGAGTCGACAGCGCGGCGCAGCGCGGCAAGGTCGATGCGAACAGCCACCCGCACATCTAACCTCCCCCGCTACGCCGCCCCACATCGAGGGGGAGCAGAAGGCAAGCTACGCGCGGGTGATGGCGTTGGCGTGGATCGCCGCGCTCAGGTACGCGGCCATCCCCGGCCGGATCTGCTCGTAGTAGGCGGTGAACCGCGGATCCGCCACATACATGTCCGCCAGGCCGGTGTGGATCTCGTACGAGCATTCGTAGAACCACCGGCTGATCAGCTGCCGGTGCTCCTCAGCCAACTCCATCGCCTCCGGGCTCTCCACCGGCGCCCCCGACTCCATCACCGCGACGAACCGGCGGCCCCACTCCTCGTTCTCCGCCTTATTCCGCAGCCAGTCCTCCTTGCCGTACCGGCTGGTGCGGCGGGTCGACTCCCGGTAGGCGTCGCTGCCGCCCCAACGCTGCTCCACCTCCTCGGCGTACTCCCCCGGGTCGAAATCCCCGAACACCTCGAACCGCTCCTCCGGGGTCAGCTGAATGTTCAACTTCCTCGCCTCCATCGCAAACTCGATCGCCGTCACCATCTCCTGCAGCCGCTTCACCCGTACCGTCAACAGCTCGTGCTGCCGGCGCAGATGCTCCACCGGATCCGCCCGCGGGTCGTCGAGGATGGTGGCGATCTCCTCCAGGGAGAACCCCAACTCCCGGTAAAACAGGATCTGCTGCAGCCGCTCCAGGTCCGCGTCGTCGTAGCGGCGGTAACCGGCGCTCGTACGGTCACTCGGCGACAGCAGCCCGATCTCGTCGTAGTGGTGCAACGTCCGCACCGTCACCCCGGCCAGCCGGGCCACCCGCCCCACCGGGTAAGTCATAGCTCTCCCCCTTTCCGCAACCCAGGCTGCCGCCTCCCGTTACGTCAGAGTCAAGCGTGGAAGGAAAGGAAGGGGCCCCTTCCCATCGAAAAACCGAGGAGAAGGGGCCCCCTACTGGCGATGACGCCTCTTCAGTTACGACAGCGGCTCAATCCAGATATTGCGGTACCGAACCTTGTCGCCGTGGTCCTGCAACCGGATCGGGCCCAGCGAGTCCTGCTCGCCAGCCCCGCCGCCGGTCGGCCCGTTGATGGCGACGTGGTCGTGCACGACCACGCCGTTCCACACCACCGTCACCCGAGCATCCTCGACCTTCCGTCCGTTGCTGTCGTACCGGGCAGCCCGGAACGTGATGTCGTAGGTCTGCCAGGTCTCCGGCGGAGTCGCCGCGTTGCTGTCCGCGGCCTTCTTCTCATAGATCGCGGCCGCATCGTTCCAGGCGAGCGGATCGATCCCGTACGAGTCCAACACCTGGATCTCGTACCGGTCCTGCAGGTAGACGCCGCTGTTGGCGCGCGCCTGACCGGTCACCTCCGGCGGGAACATCGGCAGCCAGAACTCGACATGCAGCTGGAAGTCGCCGTAGCTGTCCTTCGTGCGGATGTCCCCGCCCCAGACCTCCGCCGCCCCGTCGACCAGCCGCCACTGCGCGGCGCGCCCATCCGAGTGCCGCCACTTCTCCAGGCTCGTGCCGTCGAAGAGGACGACCCGCTTCGAACCACCCACCGGGTCGACGGTGATCAGGTCAAGGTTGACGTGGCCGGTGTCGCCTTCGTCGTGCACGTAGGCGATGGTGTTCGCGCCAGCCCTCAGCTCCACCGTCTCGGTGTGCGTCGCCCAGCTCTTCCAGTCGCCGGTGCTGACCAGGCTGACCTGCTTGGCCTTGCTGCCGTTGACGTAGAGGCTGACCGTCTTGACACCCTGGAACGGGTTCGGCCCGTTGGAGTAGCGCAGGCCGACGTCGTACTCGCCCTCCGCACCGACGTTGACGGTGAAGGTCGCGCTGGCACCGAGGTTGCCGAAGCCGTCGACGAAGCCGTCACCCGAGTAGCCGACGTGGTCGGTGTTGATGCCGGCACTGCCGCCGAGCACCGCCTCCTCCGCCTCGTAGCTGTTGGTCACCGGCGGCACGGGCTCTTCACCGGGCATACGGTTCAGTGTGTACCACGCGTCCGTGCTCCACAGCGACTCGCCGCTGGCCGAGTCGAACGGGCGCGGGGAACGGAGGTGCACCACCCGGTTGAGCTTCAGCCCGTCGATGGCGAGGGTGACCTTCTTACGGTCCGCCGAGAGGGTGGCCGACTGTACGGTCAGCGTCTCCTCGCCCAGCTTCGGGCCGCCGTAGGTGTTGGTCGGGGCGTAACGCCACTGCTTGACCTCGTACCGGCTGGTCAACTCCTCCGCCGTCTCCTCCGACAGCGGCTGGGTGTACTCCAGCTCGAAGCCGTTGTTGATGGCGCGCATCGCCAGGATGTCGAAGGCGTTGGTGCCGTTCGGGGTCAGCTTCTGCAGTCCGTAGGTCAGCTTGCCGCTCTGGCCCCAGTTGCCGCCCGCGCCCAGCCCGCCGGCGTAGATCGCGCCGTCCGGCCCCATGGCGATCCGGTTGACACCGGCCTCCAGGCCCTGGGTGTGCCGGAACACCGCCCCCTGGTAGTCGCCCTTGATCTTCTCCAGGTACGCGCGCTGCAGGCCACCGTACGTCACATCCCCGAAGATCATCTGTCCGGCGAACGGACCGTCCTTCAACATGAGCGGGTTGCTCGGCGAGTTGGCGATCTCGTTCTGCGGCAGCCACAGCACCGGCGCGGTCACCGGGTTCTCCTGGAACGGCCCCGCCGGGTTGGTGAAGTGGTTGAAGAAGCGGTCCTGCTTGATG
>DASULK010000123.1:0-2900 GCA_036278255.1 Micromonospora sp. | reverse complement strand
TGGTTGACGAAGCGGGCCAGCCACGCCGGCGGTAGATCGTCGAATCCGGTGACCTGGAGCCAGTGGTGCAGGTCGTGGCCGTCGTGGACCTGCGGCACGAACCGCAGCGGTTGCCGAGTTGCCAGGCTCACTGTAGCCACCCCCGCCAACTCGTAGCCGATCTGGACTGCGGAGTTGCCGCCGCCGACCACCACAATCCGTTTGCCGGCATAGGGCTTGGGCTCACGGTAGGCGGCCGAATGCAGTACTTCGCCAGCAAAGTCCTCCTGTCCCGGAAGCGAAGGTAGGCAGGGGTTGCCGAAGGATCCGCTGGCGGCCACTATCCCGGCCGCCTCGATACTTTCCCCTGTGGCGGTACGAATCAGGAATCCGTTGCCCTCAGCCGTCTCTACGGACGTGACCCGGGTGGCGGTGCGGATCTCCACATCCAGGCTGGCGGCGTACCGCTGGAGGTAGGTCACCACCTCGTCCCGAACCGGGTAGCGGTCGGGGTCGCCGGGAAACGGCATGCCGGGCATGCCGCTGTACCGGGCAGGGGAGAACAAGGTCAGGCTGTCGTAGTAGTCGGACCAGGATCCGGCGGCTCGGTCTCTGGCCTCGAGTACCAAGGGGCGCAGTCCTAGCTGTCGTATCGCACGGGCGGCGACAAGGCCTGACTGGCCGCCGCCGATGACGACCACCGGTCGCGAATCAAGCGTCATGGGGACACCATATCGCCATTTCGGAAAATGACGATATGAATTTAGTGGGAGAGTGGAGCGCATGAACGAAGCCGTCAGACAGGAGCACCCCACGTCGCAGCCCGGCACAAACGCCCATCAGGATCCAGGACCGGTCGAGCTGTCGGAGAAGACCCACGACTTCCTCAAGGCACTGGCCAGCCCGTCCCGCCAACGCATCATGTTGCTGTTTTCCAAGGGCGCAGAACTATCCGTCGGCGAGGTCGCCGAGCGGGCCGGCGTCGGACAGTCCACCGCATCGGAGCAGTTGACGCTGCTGCGCAGGGGCGGCATCCTTACCTCCCGCCGCGAGGGCAAGGTCGTGCTTTACCGCGCCGACCGTGATGGCGTTATGCGCGTTCTAGACGACCTGCGGGATTACCTGCTCACTTGCTGCTAATCGGACAGCCGCGCGCGTTCCCGCCGGCAGCGGGGCCGGCGGGAACGACTGTGGTGGGGTGTCCGGTCACCCGCAGCAGCCTCCACTGCCGGAGACGGTGACGAGGTTCTGCTCGGTACGCGGCAGCGACGGAGTGTCGGTCGCGGCCGTACCGGAGGAGTCGAACTGGTTGCCGGCGAGCGCGGCCAGTTGCAGGGCGGTGTCGGGGTCGATGCCGAGTTCAGCGGCTGCGGCGCGGGTGGCTTCGGTGACCGAACCGGTAGCCGGCAGGTGCCGCAGCGCGGCCGACACCAGCAGGGCGGGGATCTCGGGCGCGAGGCCGTAGCGGGCGGCGGAGTCCTCAAGCATCGCTTTGTAGCCCATGGTGGCGGAGCAGACGCCGGTTTCGGGCAGGTCGAGCTGTACGTCGCGGGCCGCGGCCCAGTCGCCAGCCAGCGCGGCGGCGATGGAGCGAACCTGCTCGTACCCGGTGGCCATCAGGAACGTCGGTGCCCGGCCGTAGGACTTCATGCCGACGGCGAAGTAATTTGGCTCGGGTTGTGTGAGTTCGTCAACGCCGTGTGGGCGTACCGTTCCGCACGAGTGCTCGTTTGGGTCGATCAATGGTGCGAGCGCTCGGGTGCAGCCCAGGGCCGGGTCGAGGTCGAGCCGCAGTTCGGTGGCAAGGGAGTGGTCGGGCCGGAAGCCGGTAGTCGAGACGATTCGACCCGCGGCCAGGGTGCGTCCGTCGAGGGCGGTGAGCTGGGCGCGGCCGTCCACGACCTCGATTTTCTGGACGGCGAAGCCGGTGACCAGATCGATGCGGCCGGAGTCAACGAGCAGCTTGAGGCCGGTGCCCAGGGCCCCGCGGCCAGGCAGCGCGTCGGCGTCCCCGCCGCCGAGGGCCCGGTCGATCGAGCCACCCCGGACGGCCCAGGTGATCCGGGTACCCGGTTCGGATTCGGCGAGCTCGGCGAGGGCCAGCAGCGTGTTGGCTGCGGAGTGGCCCGCGCCGACGACGACGGTGTGTTTTCCGGCGTACGTGGCGCGGTCGGCACCGAGCACGTCGGGCAGTGCATGCTCGGCGATCAATGCGGACGCCTGCTCCTCGCCGATTGCGGGCAGCCCGTTGGCGCCCAGGACGTTCGGCGTGCGCCAGGTGCCGGAGGCGTCGATCACCGCCGCGGCCAGCATCTCCTCGCCGCCGTCGAGGCGTACGACGAACGGAGCCTGCTCCCGGCCTGCGGTCTTGACCCGGTCGACGCCGACCCGGCTGATCGCGGTCACCCGGGCTCCGTAGCGGATGTGCGGGGCCAACTGCGGCAGCTTCGCCAAGGGCTGCAGGTACTCCTCGACCAGTTCGGAGCCGGTGGGCAGCACCTCCGGATCCGGCGGTGCCCAGCCGACGCCGTCCAGCAGTCGCCGGGCGGCATGGTCGATGTTGTACCGCCACGGGGAGAAGAGCCGGACGTGTCCCCATTCCGATACCGTGGCGCCGGCCGATGCTCCCGCCTCCAGCACGTAGAACGGCAGGTCACGTTCGTGCAGGTGTGCGGCGGCCGCCAGCCCGACCGGTCCAGCGCCGATCACGACCACGGGCAGTCTCTTGCTGTTTTCGCTCATCACGCTTCTCCTATCGCCGGTTCGCTGACTAGACGTTCTTCGAAACAGGCCCCCACCGTTGCATGCTGATTCGAACCCTGTCAAGCTAGATCGGTGTCTAAGCAAACTTCTTCAGTGGCAGACCTCCAGGCGGTGGCGTGCTGCGCACCGCTGGCGGTGCGTCCGCTGGAGGTTGAGCA
>DASULK010000122.1:0-2177 GCA_036278255.1 Micromonospora sp. | reverse complement strand
GATCGGGTTGCCGCACCGTTCGCACCAACCGTAGCCGCCCTCGTCGAGCCGTTCCAGGGCCCGCTCCACCTGCGTGATCCGTTCCAGGATGCTGTTGGCAAGCGAGATCTCCTGCTCCCGCTCCAGCGTCTTCGCGCCGGTGTCGGCATGGTCATCGCCGGCCGAGTCGGTCAATCGCTCGCGCTGCAGTTCGGTGATCTCGCTCAGCGTCTGATCGTACTCGGCGCGCAGTTCGTCGCGGCGGGCCGCCAGTGCCGCCCGGATCTGCTCCGTCTCCTGGCCGCTGCGGGCGGTCTTCGCCGTCGCCTTCCGACCGGCTGCCGTCTTCATCTCAACTGACTTCGCCATCGTCGCTCCCTTGGCCGCGGCCCCCGCGGCGATCGGCGGTGTCGGGACAGGGTTCCCGGAGACCCGGGTGGGATCGGCCATGGCGTCCCCCCAATGGACAAACGGGTGCGCGGCGGACACCGCGCACTCCGGAGGCTGGAAAGAATACGGAACGCACTCAGGGTCTGACAACACTCCGCACCGCTGTGACTACATTTACCTTCGCCACAGTCGGCAAACGGGGCAAAAAGGAACGGTAGCAGATCAGCGACGCCTCGTGGTCACACTCAACAAACCAGAGCTACCGGACAAACACGCACTCCCCCAGCGCCCCCCGGCCGGCCGCTACCGGGCCGCTGCCGACACCCCGCTCAGACCGGCGAGGTCGGCCGGACCATCGCATGAGGAGATAGGGACGAAGGGTGTCCGGGGCGTGACCGCGCGCCGGCCCGCCGCTAACCACGATCTTGTCCGGTCCCCGACACGTCCGAAGCTCACACCGCGTCCTGGTCGCGCAGCCCGCGCAGGCGGGTGGCGAGGGTCTGGGCGGGGCCCTCCACAATGAACAACTTGTCCCGGCTGGCTGCACCCGACCGCAGGGTCACCGCCGAGGGGCGGGCACCCAGCGCCTTCGCCAACGCCCGACGGGCCGCCTCGGTGGCCCGGCCATCGGCGGCGGGTGGGTTCACCGCGATCACCAGCGCCGGCCCGTAGGGGCCGTCGAACCGGCCACCGATGCGCGCCCGCGCCGACCCCGGCTTGACCCTGACTGCGACCACCAGACTGTTCGGGTCGGCTGGCTGCTCACCGACTCGCATGGAAACCTCTCACGTCTGGGCCGGACCGGGCCGGGCCCGGAGACCATCGCAACGGCCTGCCGGGCCCGCACCACCCGTATCACGGCAGCCAGCAGGCTAGCCACGATCGAGGAGACCAGCACTCTGCCGACTGCGGATCAGCGGCTGGACTCCGGGCGACCACCGCTGAAGGAGCCGCCAGCCCCCGCCGCGGCCAGGCCCGAACCACCGGACCTGCTCCCCTCCGCCCGCTTCATTTCCGCTTCGAGCCCCTTACCACGCCCGTCCAGGTCGCGCAGCTGGCTCTCCAGGTAGGCCTTGAGCCGGGTGCGGTACTCCCGCTCGAACTGCTTGAGTTCCTCAAGCTGCTTCTGCAGCGCGGTGCGCTTGGCGTCGAGGCCGCCCATCGCCTCCTGGTGGCGCTGGCGCGCGTCCCGCTCCAGCGCTTCGGCCTTGGCCCGGGCCTCATGGGTCACTTCCTCGGCCTGGGCCCGCGCCTCGGCGAGCACCGTCTCCGCCTCACGGCGCGCATCGGAGACGTGGTCGTCGGCCGTGCGCTGGGCCATCATCAACACCCGGAGCGCCTGCTGCTCGCCGTCGGCGCCGGCCGGGCCCTGTGCCCGCACCTGCTCCAGCTCCGCCTGCATCGCCCGGGCCGCCTGCTCGGCGGCCACCTTGTCGCGCTGCAACCGGTCGAGCTGCGCCTTGAGGTCATTCATCTCGGCAGCAATCCGGGGATCCCCCGGACCGGCCGGGCCGCCCCGGCCGCCCCGCTCCACCTGGGCGCGAAGCTCGGTGTTCTCTTCAATCAGACGGGCGAGTTCACGCTCCACTTCGTCCAGGAACGCGTCAACCTCATCCTCGTCATACCCCCGCTTGCCGATCGGCGGTTTCTTGAAGGCGACGTTGTGAACGTCAGCCGGGGTCAGCGGCATCGAAACTCCTCGGGTCAGTTGCGGCCGCGTAGCACGCTGGTCAGCTAGTTGACCTGATCAACGGCGTTAACACGAAAGCCATCAGCACGAACAGGATAACCAGGAGCACAAGCGAGGC
>DASULK010000121.1:0-7792 GCA_036278255.1 Micromonospora sp. | reverse complement strand
CCCGACGACGCCTGCGGCCCCGTCCCGGACCCGTCGCAGCGCATCACCACGGCGGCGTGGTTGGAGCCGGCCGCCACCCGCGGCTGACCTGCCTCTGCCCAACATGGCGACGGTGCGCCGCCTCATCCGCTGGCGGTGTCGCCGATCGCCTACGATGCCGAAAGTGACCGCACGCAAGATCTATCTAAACGACGATACGGCGCGGAGTCCGTTACGCCGACGCGGCACAATGATCATTGTGGCGGCCGTGCTGCTGGCCGCGGTCATAGCGGGGCATCGGAAGGTTCCGAACGTCCGAGGCCTGGGCAGCCTCATCGACACCCTGGCGCCGCTCTTCGCCGCCGGCATCCCGCTGCTGGTGTTGGCCGCCCTGGTGCGTCGGTCCCGCCGGGCGCTGGTGAGCGTGTTGATCCCGACCGTGGTCTGGGCCGCGTTCTTCGGCAGCGCCTGGCTACCGGCCGGGGGCGGGCCGGTGCAGTTGCGGGTGGTCAGCCAGAACCTGCGGGCGGACAACCCGGCCCCGGCCGACACCGTAGCGGCACTCGTGGCCACCGAAGCTGACCTGATCGGGCTGCAGGAGGTCGCGACCGATACCCGTGACTCGATCGAGCGGGAACTGACGCAGACGCATCCGCATCACGTCATCGTCTCCACCGTCGCACTCTGGAGCCGGTTTCCGATCCGGGAGTACGTCGGGGTGGACACCGGAATGGATTGGACGCGGGCACTCCGCGCCGTCATTGCCACCCCGCAGGGCGACGTCGTCGTCTACGTGGTGCACCTCGGATCTGCCCGCCCCGGCAATACCGGCACCCGCGACCGCACCGTCGATCGCCTCGCCATGGTGCTGCGGCAGGAGACCGCCCAGCGTTTGATTGTGCTGGGGGACCTCAACACGGCGACTACCGACCGGGTTATCGCACCTCTGACCCGGCTGCTGCGGGACGCGCAGGCCGACGCCGGTCAAGGGCCGGGGTTCACCTGGCCATCCGCTGTCCCGATTACCCGGCCCGACCACATCTTCTACCGGGGACTCACCGCAGCCTCCGCCGGCGTGATCCGTACCCCGGCGAGCGACCACCGGGCCGTGACCGCCGGATTCCGCGGCTAGCGCCGATCAGCGCTCGGAGTGCTGGGCCGGTGCCACGGTCAGGCTGAATTGGCCATCGCCCGGGGAGAAGGGCCAGAGACGCTCCGACCGCTCGGCGAGGTCGGCCAACTGCTCCCGGCTCAATCCCACCGCCCCGACACTCGCCCGGACATCGGCCCGGTAACGGCTATCGGCACCCCGGGCGAGCCGGGCCTCGGCCCGCACCTCCACGGTGTGGGCCTCATCGGTGATGTCGGTCGCCGCCTCCACCGCCGCATGGTGCAGGCATGCGGCGAACGCCGCCGCCAGCAGTTGCTCGGGGGTCAAACCGCTGCCCTGGGGCACCAGCGGCGAAGCCAGATCGACAGCCAGCTCCCCGTCGTCCGTGCGGACGTGCGCCGCCCCGGCGGTCGCCACCGCTGTGTCTGTCCAACTCCTTGAATCCGCCATCGCGCAGAACCTCCCCGTAGTCTCTGCCCGGCTACCCGACCCGACCGGCACGAAACGCCGGGCGTCGAGCCCGGCGAGACCGGGGGCGCCGCGGCCTCGGTCGAATCGAAAAGGGCCTGGTTCGTCACTCTCCGTGCGCGGCCAGGTCGTTCCGCGTACGGTGGGTTCTGCGGCAGCTGACATCGTGCTGCCGGGTGCGAGCCGGACAGCGGCGTGCTGTGGGTAACGGACTGCAGGCGTGCGTGGATGCTGCCGGTCGCGCCAAACGCCGGCCACAAAGGGCGCGAGCGCAATCACGCAGCCGGACGCCGGCGAGTTCTTTACGCATCAGATGGACGGACACGAAAGGGGGTGGCCGGACATGGATCTGGCCTATCTGGACGCGGGTTCGGGAAGTCTTATCGTGCAGGCGGTGGTCGGCGGTGTGGCCGGGGCAGCGGTGGCCGCCAAGCTCTACTGGCGACGATTTGCGAACCGGTTCCGCCGGCAGAGCGTCAACCGCGACTGAGAGCCGCGACGATGGGTTTAGCTGACCTCTCCGCCCCCGACCCGGTAGCCCGCCCCGAGCCGGGTTCCTTCCGGGACCCGGCCAACCGGGTCTTCTACCTCGGCGGGCAGGTGCTGCGGGGGCTCGGCCCGCAGGCGGCGGATGACTGGCGGGCGCTGTCCGCCACCGAGTTCTTCCCGCCCCTGCTGGCCGCCGGCAAGGTCTGCGGCAGTGAGCCGGCGGAGCCGACGGTGGCCGCCGCCGGGGGCGGAGAGTGGGCGATGGTGCTGCGCCACGAGCGCATCCCGTTCGTCTCCTACCCGTACGAGTGGTCCTTCACGATGCTGCGCGATGCGGCCCTGCTGCACCTGGACATCCTGCGTGCCGCCGTGCCCGCAGGCTTCATCACCAAGGACGGATCGGCCTACAACCTGCAATGGCGGGGTGTGGAGCCGGTCTTCATCGACGTCGGATCCTTCGAGCGGGCCCGTGACGGCGAGCCATGGGCCGGCTATCGGCAGTTCTGTCAGACACTGCTCTATCCGCTGATGCTGCAGGCCCACCTCGGCCTGGACTTTCAGCCGTGGCTGCGGGCCCGCATCGACGGGGTGGAGACCGCACAGATGCGCCGCCTCTTCAGCGGTGCCCGCCGCTTCTACCCCGGGGTGTTCAAACACGTGCACATGCACGATGCGCTGCAGTCGCGCTACGCTGCAGCGGGCACCGGCGCGGTGCGCGAACAGCTGCGTGACGCCGGCTTTTCCCAGCAGCTGCTGCTCACCACTCTCCGCGCTCTGGAGAAACTGGTCCGCCGCCTCGACTGGTCGCCGCCGGCCAGCCACTGGTCCGACTACCACGAGACGTGCAGCTACTCCGATGAGGACCGTCAACGTAAGCAGGTCTTTGTGGATTCCGTCCTGGCGCAGGCCGGGGCGCCCCGCCTGGTGCTGGACCTCGGCGCCAACGACGGGACCTATGCGCGGCTGGCCGCCCGGCACGCGCAGTACGTCGTCGCGGTGGAGAGCGAGCCCGCCGTCGTCGACCAGCTCTACCAGAAGCTGCGGGCGGAAGGTGAACGGCGGATCCTGCCGCTGGTGATGGATCTCGCCGATCCGTCGAACGGCGGCGGCTGGCGCGGCATCGAGCGGGCCTCGTTCGCGCGGCGGGCAGAGGCCGACATGGTGCTCGCCCTGGCGCTGATCCACCACCTGGCGATCGGCCGGAACGTGCCGCTCGCCGAAGTACTCGACTGGCTGTTCGGTCTCCTGCCGGCCGGCCCGCGTGCCCGACTGGTGGTCGAGTTCGTCCACCCGGAGGATCCGATGGCCCAGCGGCTGCTGGCGAACAAGCCAGCCGACCTCTTCCCCGACTACCGGCGCGAAGAGTTCGAACGGCTCCTGGGGCAGCGTTGCCGGATCGTGCGGCGTGAGCAACTGCCGTCGGGGACCCGGACCCTCTACGTCGGGGTCCCGCATGACTGATCCCCGCCAGCCGGACGACCCGCTGGAACCGGCGGACGAGGTCGTGGACGAGACGGCAACCGCCGACCAGATCACCGCCCCCGACGAGGCCGCGGCCGGCGACGACCTGGCGCAGCAGTTGGCCAGCGACAACCTGGCGGTGACGGACGAACCGCCGACCCCGGTGGACGAGCCGACGACCTGGCGGCGCACCGAACGGCGGGCGCTGCTGGAGATTGTGGCGCTCTGCGGCCTCGTCATCGTCCAGCCGGTGCTGGACGTCACCGGGCGGAGCCCGGACTTCTTCCTCTACCATAGGGCCGACAGCTTCGACATCCTGCTTCTCGTAGCCGGCCTGACGCTCATCCCGCCTCTGCTGCTGTGGGGGTTCGGCGTCGTCACCCGGCCCGCCGGCCCCCGGATACGGGAAGCCACCCACACCCTGACCGTGGGGGCGCTGCTCGCGGCGCTCGCCATCCAGGTGGGCAAGCACCTGCTGCCCCTGCGCGGGGGGCCGCTGGCGCTGCTCGCCGCCACCGTCGCGGCTGCCGGGCTCTACGCCTACCGGCGCTGGCAGGCGTCCGGGCAACTGCTCCGGGTCGCCTCTGTGGGGCCGCTGGTCTTCGTTCTGCTCTTCGTCTTCGCCTCCCCCACCTCGGCACTGGTGCTTCCCAGCGGCGCTTTCGGGGTTGGCGGCGGTACGACGCGCGGCGCCAGCCACCCGCCGGTGGTACTGCTGGTCCTCGATGAACTGCCGTTGGTCTCCCTGCTTGGGCCGGACGGCGGGATCGATGCCCGCCGGTTCCCGAATTTCGCCCGCCTGGCCGGGCAGTCGACGTGGTATCGCAACGCCACGGCGGTGAGCGGGTCCACGCCGTACGCGCTGCCGGCCATGTTGGCCGGCGCCTATCCGGTGGCCAAGGACGCACCGCACCACTCGCGGTACCCGGACAACCTCTTCACCCTCCTCGGTGACCTCTACGACCTGCATGTGCGGGAAAGCATCACGCAACTCTGTCCCCCCAGCCGGTGCGACACCCCCGAGCCGTCGGCCCAGGGCGGGCTGCCGGCGCTGCTCCGCGACAGCGCAACCCTGCTGGCGCAGGTCCTGTCGCCCGCTGAGCCGCAACGTACCCCCGAGTCGACCTACCGGGAGCCGACCCGCCGGGAAGCGGGCCGCGGTGATGCGCCGGATGCATCGAGTGGCGGGGAGGCTCCCACCGATCCACGGTTCCGCTGGAGCGCGTTGGAGGAGAACCAGCCGGCACGCTTCAGTGACTTCCTCGCCGAGCTGCGTCCGTCCCATCGACCGGCGCTGCACTTTCTGCATCTGCTGATGCCCCACACACCCTGGACCTATCTGCCGTCCGGGATGCGGTACCCGGAGCCGAAGGGCCTGGTCAACGACGGCGACGGCTGGGTTTCGCTGGCGTACGAGCGGCACCTGGCCCAACTCGCCTACACCGACCGGTTGATCGGCCAGACCCTGCACCGGCTTGACGAGACCGGCCTGTACGACGAGGCGCTGGTGGTGGTGACCGCCGATCACGGGGTGAGCTTCACCCCCGGCGCACAGGGGCGGCAGGCGCCGCAGGTGCGGCAAGCGCCTGGGGAGGTGCTCTGGGTGCCGACGTTCGTCAAGGAGCCGGGTCAGCGTTCCGGGCGTATCGACGATCGCAACTGGGAGCAGGTGGATCTGCTACCGACGATCGCCGCACAGGTGAACGTGCCCGTACGGTGGCGCACCGACGGTGTCTCCGCCACCGGCGGGCAGCGGGAGCGGGCGGAGAAGCACTACTACGACCAACCGGGGGAGCGGATGAGCATCCCGGGGCCGGAGAACTTCGAGGCGGTGGCGACCGGCGCCGCCCGGCCGACCGTGCCCGTGCTGCGGCCCGAACTGGTCGGCCAGGCCACCGCCGGGCTGCAGATCACCGACGGAGGGTCCGCCACCGTGAGCAACGGCGCCGACTTCGCCGACGTCGATCCGGCCAGTGGCCAGGTGCCGGCCCTCGTCTGCGGGTCGGTGCCCGCCTCGGTGCCGTCGGGGACGCCGCTGGCGATCGCCTTGAACGGGCGGATCGCCGCGGTCGTTCCGGTGGCCCCCGCCGACTCCAACGGCCGCCGCTTCTGCGGCCTGATCCGTGACGACTCGCTGTTCCAGAGCGGAGTCAACCAGTTGGAAGTCCTCGAGGTGACGGGGGCGGAAGCCTTGCGCCGATTGCGTAGATGAGGGACCTCTCGGGCGTGCCGACGCCGGCTGGAGGTGATCTATCCCTCACCAGCGACCGTCGCCGGCGGTATTCCGCCCCGGAGAGAACTACGGTAACTATGGGCGTTCAACGAAGATTCGCCGGTAAAGCGAGGGATCAGATGACGGATGTCAAGCTCGAGTACCCGGGTGGCCAGTTGTCGATGCCGACGCGGCCGGCGGTGGAGGGACCGACCGGGATAGAGATCGGCGGGCTGCTCGGCCAGACCGATCACGTCACCTACGATCCGGGCTTCGTCAACACCGCCACGTGCTCCTCCGAGATCACCTACATCGACGGTGACGCAGGCATCCTGCGCTACCGCGGCTACCCCATTGAGGAGCTGGCCGAGAAGTCGTCGTTTCTCGAGGTCACCTACCTGCTGCTCTACGGCGAACTGCCGACCGAGGCGCAGTTGACCGACTTCACCGAACGGATCCGCCGGCACTCGCTGCTGCACGAGGAGATGCGGCGGTTCTTCGACGGCTTTCCCCGTGACGCGCACCCGATGGCGGTCCTCTCCTCCGCGGTCAGCGCGATCTCGACCTTCTACCAGGACAGCCTGGACCCGTTCGACCCCGAGCACGTGCACATCTCGACCATTCGTTTGATGGCCAAGGTGCCGACCATCGCCTCGTACGCCTACAAGAAGTCGATCGGGCAGCCGCTGCTCTACCCGGACAACTCACTCGACTACGTGGAGAACTTCCTCCGCATGACCTTCGGGGTGCCGGCTGAGCCGTACCAGGTGGACCCGGTGATGGCCAAGGCACTGGACATGCTCTTCGTGCTGCATGCCGACCACGAGCAGAACTGCTCCACCTCGACGGTGCGTCTGGTCGGCTCCAGCCAGGCCAACATGTTCGCCTCCATCTCGGCCGGCGTCAACGCGCTCTTCGGCCCGCTGCACGGTGGGGCCAACCAGGCCGTGCTGGAGATGCTGGAAGGGATCCACGCCTCCGGCAGCGATGCGCGCTCCTTCGTCCGTCGAGTGAAGAACCGGGAGGAGGGCGTCAGGCTGATGGGCTTCGGCCACCGGGTCTACAAGAACTACGACCCGCGCGCCGCGATCATCAAGCAGACCGTGCGGGACGTGCTCGGTCGGCTGGACAAGCCGGACCCCCTGCTCGACATCGCCATGGAGCTGGAGGAGATCGCGCTGGCCGACGACTACTTCGTTTCCCGCAAGCTCTACCCCAACGTCGACTTCTACACCGGCCTGATCTACAAGGCGATGGGCTTCCCGACGAAGATGTTCACCGTGCTCTTCGCGCTCGGCCGACTTCCCGGCTGGATCGCCCAGTGGCGGGAGATGATCGCCGATCCGGAAACCAAGATCGGTCGGCCCCGGCAGATCTACACCGGTGCCGCGAAGCGTTCCTACGTCCCGCTCGACCAGCGCTGACCCGCCCGCCGGGTGAGGAGGGACCGTCAGGACGAGCCCCTTCCTCACCCGGGGCGTAGCCAGAGTGCGGCGTAGCACCGTGAAGCAGTCGGAGGCGCCCATCACTGCCGGTGGCTCCTGCCCGCCGAGGAATCCGGGGAAGGTCACGACGTTGCCCAGCCCGAGCCGGTCGATGCCCGCCTGCAGTTCCGGTCGGTACGGCCCGTCATCGGCGATCACCAGCCGCAGGCCGGGGTGGGTGGCGCGCAGTCGCGGGAGGCCGGCGATGAGGTCCTGCACGCCCTTTTCGTAGACCAGCCGGCCGGCGAAGGTGATCAGCGGACCGTCGCCGGCGAATCGTTTGCGGGCGGCGGCGACGGCCGTCTCCGGCACCTGCCACTGTTTGCCTCGAGCGGGAGGGTGCGGGTGCGAATTGCCCGTTCTTGGCTCTCTATGGGGGCGCCAAAGATTACAGTGCGTAGTCAGGGCGGTTGGTTGTTGGTGGGGGTGCGGATGTGATGGTGCAGCGCAGCGGAGAGACCGGGCGGTCAGCGCCGATCGCGGTCCGTGTCCGGCGCGGCCAGGGGTGGCCGGCTGCTGCCCGGGCGGGGCTGGCCGGAGTCGGCCTGCTCGCGGCCGTCTGGATCCTCCGTTCCGCCCGGCGGCGGA
>DASULK010000120.1:0-2898 GCA_036278255.1 Micromonospora sp. | reverse complement strand
CGCCGGCCGTCGTCAAACGCGTCGAAACCGAGGAGACCGCATCGGTGGTGGTGCCGGGCCTCGCCACCGGACGACTGCTCGGCGGGAACCTCTGCCTGATCGTCTCCTCAATCGGCACCCCGGACCTGCCGGACCTGGCCGGGGCGATCCTGCTGATCGAAGACGTCGACGAACCGCCGTACAAGGTGGATCGGATGCTCACCCAGCTACGCCGGTGCGGCGCACTGGACGGTGTGGCCGGGGTGGCCGTCGGTCAGTTCACCAACTGCACCGACTCCTGGCAGGTCGACGTGGCCGAGGTGATCGCCGACCGGCTCGGCGACCTCGGCGTGCCGGTGCTCGGCGGACTGCCGATCGGGCACGGCGTCGGTCAGCTCACCGTGCCGGTGGGGGTGCCGGCCACCCTGGATGCCACCGGCGGCACACTGACCGTCTCCCCGGCGGTCCGCTGATCCGCATGCGACGCTGCCAGGATGTATCGGGAACGGACATCACGGTGCGGTTCGCCATCCGCGGAGGCGGGAAGTTCGAGACCCAGCCGCCGGTAGAAGGCCAGCGACCTGCCCATATCCGCTACGACAAGACCGATGAAGTTGAATGAAAGTACCATGCCCGTCACGCTACGCCCGGGCGTGGAAGCCGTCTTGAACAAATCAGACAGCTTTCGCCCGCTGGGTAGGGCGCGGTGCTTGGTCCGGCACCTCTTAAGCGCAGCTACCAGCGCTTTCACCGGCCCAGCAGCCAGTTCTCGCAGATTGCTGGGCCACAGTCGGACCGAGTACGGCCACCGGGACGACTCTGAAAGGTAACGGTTGAATGTCCAGGCGATTAGAAAACAAGCGTCGGCTCGCCGTAGTGGCGGCCGTCGGCGTACTCGGCATCGGTGTCACCGTGCCCACAATGGCGCTCGCCGGGGAGAACAAACCGACACCGACCGGCAGCAGCAGTGAGGGGAACGGGCGCAATCACCACCGCACCGAGTTGGTGGAGGCGCTGGCCAAGGAGCTGGGGCTGCCGGCCGACCAGGTCGCGGCAGCGCTGGAAAAGGTACACGAACAGCACAGATCCGACCGGCGCGACCCGTCTCATCGCCGGTTGAAGGGGTCGGAGCGGCTCGCCGAGCGGCTGGCGCGAGCGGTTGCGGGCGGCAAGCTCACCCAGGAGCAGGCGGACGCGATCACGAAGGCGTTTGAGGCGGGTCTCCTCCCCGGCCTTGGCGGGCGTGACCATCGCGGCAAGCACCGCCACCACGGCAAGCGCGGCGACCACGGCGAGCACCGCCCTGCCGGTACGGATCACGGCGACAAGTGACCTCGCCGCGTCCGGCGTTACCTCGGCTCAACAGCGAGCCGGGGTAGCGCTGGCGCTCATATCGGCTGCACCGCCCCGCTGCGGATCAGCGGCTGCGGCAAGATGAGGTCCATGCCGACGCTGCGTCTCGCTCTCGCCCAGGTCAACCCCACCGTTGGTGATCTCGCCGGTAACGCCCGGATCGTCCGCGAACGCGCCCGGGCCGCCGCCCAGGCGGGAGCGCAGCTCGTCGCCTTCCCGGAGCTGATGCTGGCCGGGTCTCCGGTCGAGGACCTGGTCTTCCGGGAGTCGTTCGTGGCAGCCGCCCGCGACGCCGTACATCAACTGGCCGCCGATCTCGCAGCCGACGGGCTCGGCGCGTTGCCGGTGGTCGTCGGCTATCTGGACGGTGACGGGCCGCCCCCGGCAAGTCCGGAGGCGCTGCCCGGAAAGGGGCCGCGTAACGCGGCGGCGGTGCTGCACGACGGGCGCGTCGTCGCCACCTCCGTCAAGCGCCGCCTGTCCGCCTACGGCCCGCTTGACGAGGCCCGCTACTTCGTCCCCGGCGAGCATCTCACCGTGATCCGGGTCGGGGGGGTGGAGATCGCGCTGACCGTCGGTGGGGATCTCGGTTCGGCGGATCCGATGGCGGCTGCCCGGCGGCTCGGTGTCGGACTGGTGGTCAGCCTCAACGGCTCGCCGTACGAACTCACCCGGGACGACGTACGCCTCACGGCGGTACAGCGGGGGGCCGCCGGAGCGGACGCCGCCGTGGCGTACGTCAACCTGGTCGGCGGTCAGGATGAGTTGATCTTCGACGGGGGATCGCTGATCGTCAGCTCCGGCGGGGAAGTGCTGGCGCGCGCACCGCAGTTCGTCGAGCACCTTCTCCTGCACGACCTGGAGCTACCGACGACTGCCACCCCCGTCGCCGCTGGGGCCGCCGCAGCCACCGAGCAGCTTGCCACGGTGCAGCCCGGGGCCGGTGTTCTGCCAGCGGCCGAGACGGGCGGGATGCGGGTGGTCCGGGTGCACCTCGGCGACAAGCTGCCCACCCCGCCGCAGCCGCGGGCCAGTGGCGGGATCTCCGAACGGCTCACCGACGAGGCGGCGGTCTGGCCAGCGTTGGTGCTGGCGCTGCGCGACTACGTCAGCAAGAACCGGTTCACCTCGGTGCTGCTGGGCCTCTCCGGCGGCATCGATTCGACGGTGGCGGCGGCGATAGCGGTCGACGCGCTCGGGCCGGAGCGGGTGGTGGGTATCTCGATGCCGAGCCAGCATTCCTCTCAACATTCCCGAAAGGACGCCGCCGACCTGGCCGAACGTACCGGCCTGGGCTACCGGGTGGAGGAGATCCAGCCGATGGTGGACACATTTCTGGCCAACATCTCCCTCTCCGGCATGGCGGTGGAGAACCTGCAGGCCCGGGTCCGCGGCGTAATCTTGATGGCGGTGTCCAACCAGGAAGGCCACCTGGTCCTGACCAGCAGCAACAAGAGCGAACTCGCCGTGGGCTACTCCACCCTTTACGGGGACTCGGTGGGTGGCTTCAATCCGCTCAAGGACGTGTGGAAGTCGATGGTGTGGCGGCTGGCCGAGTGGCGTAAT
>DASULK010000119.1:0-11238 GCA_036278255.1 Micromonospora sp. | reverse complement strand
TTACATGCGGTCCCGGTAGTAGTCCGGGACGATGACGCCGGGCTCGTCGAACCACCGCGGTACGTCGACGCCGCAGATGAGGCCGACGTTGCCCCACGGGTTGAAGGCACCGGTCCGGACGATCACCTTGGCTTCATTCGCGACTTCGCCGAGCATCTCGGTGTGTTTGCGGGTGGTCAGGGGGGCACCCTCGAAACGCTGCTTCAACCACTCCGCCAGCGGGGTGTTGTGGGTGGTGACGTCCTCGGCCACGACAACACCCTCCACGATGACCTCGTCGGCGACGAGGTCGAGCACGGTGGTCAGTCGGGGCAGGTCCTCTGCGATAGCCAAGTCAATGCGGTGCGCGTTGCGCGGAATGGGGAAGCCCGCGTCGACCACGAGCAACAGGTCGGTGTGGCCGAGCGTCGCGAGCGCTTTCGAGAGTTCGGCGTTGAGAATCCCTTTGCGCTTCATCCGATCTCCTTCATTTCGTTGGCACCTGTGGCCAAGGCCATGATTTTTTCCTCGGTGGCTTCTGTGGCGGACACGATCCCGACCAGGCGACCGGCGGCCAGCACCGCGATCCGGTCGCTGACGGAGAGCAGTTCGGGCAGGTCGGATGAGGAGACGACCATGCCGACGCCGGCGGTGGCGAGGTCGCGGAAGAGTCGATATATTTCCGCCTTCGCTCCGATGTCGACACCGCGGGTGGGCTCGTCGAGCAGTAGCAGTCGAGGCTCGATGGACAGCCAGCGCGCCAGCAGTGTCTTCTGCTGGTTGCCGCCGGAGAGTTGGGTTATCCCCTGTCCCGTGCCCGCCGCCCGCACCTGAAGTTCCTGTGCCCGCGTTTCGGCATCGCCCCGCAGAGTCCGCCGCCCCAGCAGGCCGAACCGCTGACGGCGGCCGTGCGTGAGGACGTTGATGTTGTCGGCGCCGCTCATCGTCGGGAAGATCCCCTGGTGCCGGCGCTCACCGGGGAGGTAGGCGATCCGGGCCCGGATCGCCTCGCGCGGTGAACGGGCCAAGAAGGCCTCGCCGTCCAACAGCACCGATCCGCCGGTGACGGGGTCGGCGCCGAAGATTGCCCGTAGCAGCTCGACTCGGCCACTGTCGGGCAGGCCCGCCACACCGAGCACCTCGCCGGGTGCAACATCGAGGCTGATGTCGGCGAACCCGGCGCCGGTCAGGTTGCGCAGCCTAAGCCGGGGGGCGGCCGACGCCTCGGACGGTGGTGCCGTGTGCGTACGGGCGAATTCGCCGGCGAGGTCACGGCCGACCATGGCGGCCACCACCTCATCGGGTGAGACGTCTGCGGTGAGCCAGTGCCCGACGTGCTGGCCGTCGCGGAGTACGTGGATGTGCTGCGACAGTGCGAAGACCTCGGGTATCCGATGCGAGACGTAAAGCAGGGTGACGCCGTCGGCCTGCAGGGATCGGATCACGTTGAACAGCCGCTCGGACTCGGCAGGCGAGAGGATCGCGGTCGGTTCGTCGAAGATGACCAGTCGGGCTTCCCGGGCCAACGACCGGGCGATGACGATGAGCTGCTGGGTTGCGGCGTCGAGGTGGCGGACCGCCCGGCGGGGATCGATGTGTGCGCCGAGCCGGTCGAGCAGGTCCGACGCCCGCTCGTTGATTTTTGCCCGGTTCGGGAAGATGCGTGGCCCCGGCTCGACGCCGAGCATGATGTTCTCGGCCACGGTGCGGTCCTGGCAGAGCGACAGTTCCTGCGGCACCAGCGCGACGCGGTGCCGGCTGAGCAGGGTGGCCGGGTCGAACCGGCGGACTGGTTCATCGGCCACACTTACGCTGCCTGTGGTGGGGGTGTCCAGCCCGGCCAAGATCTTCATGAGGGTCGACTTGCCGGCACCGTTCTCGCCCATCACGGCGGTCAGGCTGCCGGCGGGCACGCGTAGGGTCACGTCGTGCAGCGCGCGGACGGGGCCGAAGTGCTTCGATAGACCGGTCACCTCGACGGCGGATGTCGTCGGGTTGATGATCTTGGCCGGGCTGGTCATCGCTTAGCCCTCCACCGGGACGTCGTCGACGTTGTCGCGGTTGACGACCAGCACGCCGGTGTCGACGTCAGTGATCTCGGTGCCGTTCTTCAGGAACTCGGTGAGCAGCTTGACGGCCTGGTAGCCCTGCTCGGCAGGTGCCTGGCTGATGGTGAGGTTGACGACGCCGGCCTTGAGATATTCGACGGTCTGCGGCTGCACGTCGAAGCCAACCGAGTGGATCTTGCCGGCGTTGCCGGACTGCTGGAGCCACTTGGCGCCCGCGGTGAAGCTGCAGCAGTCGAGCGAGACCAGGGCGATCGCGTCGCGCTGGGCGGCCATCGTCGACTCGATGGTGTTGTAGGCCGCGCTCGGCTCGTTACCGGTGTTGACCGGTCCGACGATCTCCAGGTCTGAGCCTTCGAGTGCCGTCTTGAAGCCGGAGAAGCGGTCGTTGGACCAGCCCGCGCCGGAGTCGACCGAGACGACCACGACCTTGCCGGTTGCGCCGTTGAGCACGCCCAACAGTTCCTTGGCCAACGATTCGCCGGAGGCGACGAGGTCCTGGCCGACGAAGCCCATCTGCCGGGACTCGGGGTTGTTGGTGTTGAACGAGATGATCGGGATGCCGGAGTCGTACGCCTGGGCGATGACCGGCTTGAGTGCGTCGTTGCTGGCTGAGGAGACGGCCAGGCCGTGGATCTGTCGCTGGGTGATGAGCGTCTGCAGTTCGGCGACCTGCGCGGCAGCGTCACCGCCGGCCGGTCCGATCATCTGCGCGTCGACGCCCAGCTCGGCGGCGGCGCGTTCCATGCCCTGCCGGATCGGCACGGCGAAGGCCAGCGACGGGTCGTGGTAGCTCAGCCGGATCTTGAGCTGCTCGCCGTTGTCGACCGCCTCCTTGATGTAGTCGGCGAGTTGGAACCCGCTGTCGGCGGACGACGGCGACGACGCACCGGAGGTGACGGCGCCGCAGGCCGCGCTGGCCAGCAGCGCGAGCCCGAGGGTCGCGGCGACGGCGACCCGTCGCCGGAAGGAAATGGCCATTTTTTCTCGTAGCTCCTTCATCGAAGAGAGGGGGTGGTGGAGAAGGTGGTCGGAAGCCAGCTGCGGTTCGGCTAGCGCCGGCCTGATCGCCTACGCATCCAGGTATCGGCGGCGACGGCGAGGATGATCACCGCGCCGGTCGCCACGGTCTGCCAGAACGAGGAGATTCCGCGAAGGTTGAGGATGTTCTGCAGTACGCCGATGAAGGCGACGCCGATGACGGTGCCGAGCATCGTGCCGGAGCCGCCGAAGAGTGCGGCACCACCGATGATCACCGCGGAGATGGCGGTCAGCTCCATGCCGGTGCCGGTGACGCCCTGCACGTAGGAGAGGAAGGAGAGGCCGAGCACGCCAGCGAGACCGGCCATCGTTCCCGAGATCGTGAACGCGGCGATCTTGACTCGGCCGGTGTTGATGCCACAGAGCCGGGCGGCCTCGACGCTGCCGCCGACGGCGTAGGTGTTGAAGCCGTAGCGGGACCGTGACAAGACGATCAAGCCGAGGACGGCGATGAGCACGAAGATCACAAACTGCATCGGCACGAGCCCGAAGAGCTTGCCCTGTCCGAGCAGGCTGAACTCGGCGACGTTGGGGTTGCTGGACGATAGCGAGACGGGTGCGCCGCCGCTGAGCAGCAACGCCACGCCCCGGTAGATGCTCAGGGTGCCGAGGGTGACGATGAACGACGGGATGCCGAAGCCCACGGTCACCAGTCCGTTGAGTAGACCGGCGGCCGCGCCAGCCGCGATACCGGCGGCGGCGGCGATCGGCCAGGCGACGTCCGCCGCCATGAGCAGGCCACAGCAGATCGCGCCGAGCCCGTAGATCGACCCGACCGACAGGTCGATCTCGGCGTTGATGATGACGAACGTGATCCCGATGGCCATGATGCCGATCTGTGCGATCTGCTGGCCGACGGTGAGGAAGTTGCTGGCGCCGAGGAAGCCGGGGGCGATCCCCGTACCCAACAGGAACAGCACGATGAGCGCGAGGAAGGTGCTGGCCTCCCGGGCCTGCAGGAACCGCCGCAGCGGGTTGCCGGTCTTCGTCGCAGCGGCCTCCATCGGCGGCGCCGCCGGTGTGGTCATCTGTGCCATCTGTCTTATCTCCTCAGCAGAGCCGCGACATCGTCCGGATAGGGGAGTGCGGGTATAACCTCGGCGACGCCGACGGCATGTGCGCCGGCCGCGGCGGCGTAACGAGCCGCATCGGTGAGGGCATCGCCGCGCGCGAGAGCGACCGCCAGCGCGGCGGTGAAGCTGTCGCCGGCACCGGTGGTGTCAACGACGTGGGGCACCGCAATCGGGTCGATGTGTACGCGCTGTCCGTTCTGATCGACGACGGCCCCCCGGGCTCCGAGGGTGAGCACGATCGTGCCGTTGAAGCGTTCCCGCAGCATGGCCACGAGTTCGTCGGGGGTGGCGTCCCCGTCCGGGTCACGGCCGGTGAGCACCCTGGCCTCGCTGGCATTGGGTGTCAGTACGTCTATCCATTCCCAGGCCTCGGCGGGCAGTTGCGCCGCCGGTGCCGGGTTGAGCAGTGTGCGGACACCGCGTTCGTGGGCGATCCGCAGCGCCGCGGTCGCGACTGGCAGCGGGATCTCCAGGGACACCACGACGATGTCGGCTTCGGCGATGCGGTCGGCGAAGGCTTCCACGTCGGCTGGGGTCAGGTCGTCCAGCGCGCCGGGTGCGATGACGATCCGGTTCTCGCCCTCTTCGTCGACCAGGATGACGCCGACCATGGTGGCGGAGTCGGTGGTACGTACGCGCGAGGCGTCGACTCCCTCGTCGGCCCAGAGTTGGCGTGCGGCGGCACCGAACTGGTCCTGGCCGACGGCGGTCAGGAAGGAGACCTCAGCTCCCAGCCGCGCCGCGGCCACCGCCTGATTCGAGCCCTTGCCGCCGTGTCCGGAGGCGAACACGCCGCCGGACAGGGTCTCCCCCGCCACGGGCACCCGAGGCACCCGCATCGTCAACCCGGCACCGTAACTGCCGACCACCGCAATCTTCATCATTGGCCTCATGTTCATGGACAACCATGTACAACTGGTTCTAGTATAAGGAACTCTCCGTAACAGCGCCAACCCCCTGAGCCGCCACCGGCCGACTTGGGCGCAGCCAGGACGGGCTGGAGGGGGGATCGATCGGCACGGTCTGCCGCCCACGCTCCTGCTCCGGAAACGAGCACCCCGCCCGGCCTCGCCGTTTCAGCCAGTCGGCAGGAGTGCACGGCCTTGTTATCGTTTGCCGCGTCGGAGCCGGTTCTGGGCCCGTGAAGGAGACGTTATGGGACTGATGAGGAAGCTCCGGGGCGAACTCATCGACATCATCGAGTGGCTCGACGACAGTCGGGACACCATCGTGTGGCGCTTCCCCCGCTACGAAAACGAGATCAAGATGGGCGCCAAACTCGTCGTACGCGAGTCCCAGGTCGCCGTCTTCGTCAACGAGGGGACCGTCGCCGACGCCTACCCGCCCGGCACTTACACCCTCGAAACCCAGAACATGCCGATCCTGTCGACCTTGAAGGGCTGGAAGTACGGCTTCCACTCGCCGTTCAAGGCCGAGGTCTACTTCGTGAACATGCGGCAGTTCACCGACATGAAGTGGGGCACCCAGAACCCGATCATCATCCGGGACCAGGAGTTCGGCATGGTGCGGGTGCGCGCGTTCGGGGCGTACGCGGCCCGCGTCGTCGACCCGCCGAAGCTGCTCCGGGAACTGGTCGGCACCGACCCGCAGTTCCGCACCGAGGAGGTGCAGGAATATCTGCGGCAGATGATCGTGGGGCGGATCGGCAGCGCCCTGGCCACAGCGCAGGTGCCGATGCTCGACCTGGCCGCCCACCAGCAGTCGATCGGCGACCGGCTCGCCGGTGTGCTCACCGAGGAACTCGCCTCGGTCGGCATCGCGATCCCGAAATTCATCATCGAGAACATCTCCGTGCCGCCCGAGGTGGAGGCCGCCCTCGACAAGCGGACCCAGATGGGCATCGTCGGCAACCTGGACCAGTACACCCAGTTCCAGGCGGCCAACGCCATCCAGGATGCCGCCCGCAATCCGGGCGGCGGCGCGGGCGAAGGGCTCGGGCTCGGCATGGGCTTCGCGATGGGGCAGCGGATGGCCGAAAGCCTCGCCCCCAGCCCCCAGCCGGCCGCGCCCCACCAGGCTGTCCCGCAGCAGGCCGCGCCCCATCCTGCGGCAGCACCACCCCCCTTACCCGCCACCGCGCAGTGGTATCTGGGGGTCAACGGGCAGCAGCACGGCCCGTACGACCATGCCGGGCTGGCCGCGCAGGTGGCGGCCGGGGTCTTAACCCCGGAGACGCTGGTGTGGCGGGCCGGGATGGCCCAGTGGTTGCCGGCGCGGCAGATGCCGGAGCTGAGCCCGCTGCTCGGCGCCGCTCCCCCGCCCCTGCCCTCCGCGTGATCGGAGCCGACGGATGAGCGACCCGACCACCCCGACCACCCCGACCTCGCCCCACGCCTTTCCCTGCACGGGGTGCGGCGCACGGGTCGAGTACGCGCCGGGGACCAACGTGCTGCGCTGCCCCTACTGCGGATCTCAGCAGCAGGTGGCTGCCGTACCGCAGCAGGTCCGCGAACATCCGATCGAAGATCTGGCGCGGCTGCCCCGCAAACCGGTGGGCAGCCTCGCGGCCCACGTGCTGGTCTGCCAGCAGTGCGGCGCGCAGACCCAGAGCAACCACCTCGCCGACCGGTGCCAGTTCTGCGGCCATCCGATGGTGGTGGACAACGCGGCGATCGAGCAGATCATCCCCGAGGCGGTGCTGCCCTTCGCCGTCGATGCCAACGGGGTGCGCGTCGCCCTGCGCCGCTGGGTCTCGTCGCGGTGGTTCGCCCCCGGCAGTTTGAAGAAGGTCACCGCGGCGGAACGGCTCCGCGGCACCTATCTTCCACACTGGACTTTCGATTCGCGTACGGCCTCCAACTACCGTGGGCAGCGGGGCGACTACTACTACGTCACCGAGACCTACACCGTGGTGGTCGACGGCCGGACCGAGACCCGGACCCGCCAGGTCCGCAAGACCCGCTGGCGCCCGGCGAGCGGCACCACCCGGCGCGACTTCGACGACGTGCTCGTCGTCGCCACCGGGCAGGTGCCCACCGCGCATCTCGAGGCGTTGGAACCCTGGCCGCTGAAGCAGGCGGCGCCGTACCAGCCGGCGTACCTGGCCGGCTATCAGGCGCTGCGCTACGACACCGAGCCCGAGACCGGCCTAGCGACGGCGAAGAGCCGCATGGAGCGGGTGATCCTGTCGGACTGCCGCCGCGACATCGGCGGCGATGAGCAACGGATCCACTCCGTGAACACCCGCTATTTCGACGTCACCTTCAAACTGATGCTGCTGCCCGTCTGGATCGCCTGCTACCTGCACGCGGGCAAGAGCTTCCAGGTGCTGGTCAACGGCACCACCGGCGAGGTCCACGGGGAGCGCCCGTACAGCGTCGGCAAGATCGTGTTGGCGGTCATCGCCGCGCTGATCGTGGTGGCGGCAGTCGTCGGCCTGGTGATGTACGCCAAATAACTGTCAGAGGTTCAGCACCGCGTGGGCGATCAGGAAGTAGATGACCAGCCCGGTCGCGTCCACCAGGGTGGTGACCATCGGGGCGGAGACCACCGCGGGGTCGATGCGTAACCGTTTGGCCAGCAGCGGCATGGTGGCCCCGATGGTGGCCGCCCAGGCGCAGACCGCCGTCAAGGAGAGGCCGACCACGACGGCGATCTGGCCACTGACCAGCACCGTGCCGACCGTGAGGCCGACAGCGGCGAGCATCGCGCCGAGCAGCAACCCGACCCGGGACTCCCGCCACATCACCGCCAGCAGGTCCGATCCGCGTAGTTCACCGACCGCCATGGCCCGCACCGCGGAGGTGGCCGCCTGCGCCCCGGCGTTGCCGCCGGTGCCGACCAGCAACGGGATGAACAACGCCAGCGCGGTGACCTGTTGCAGCGTGGTCTCGAAAACCTGCAGCACATTGACGGTGAGGACCGAGGCGATGATGAGTAGCAGCAGCCACGGGGCGCGGGAGCGGGCCAACTGCCACACACTGACCGCCATGTAGTGGCCGGGCCACGGGCTGGACCCGGCCTGCCGGGCAACGTCCTCGGTGTCGGCGGCCTCGATGACCTCGACCGCGTCGTCGATGGTGAGGAGCCCGACGAGCCGATCCTCGCTGTCGACGACCGGCAGGGCGAGAATGTTGGTCTCCCGCATCAGCCGGGCGGAGTCCTCCGCCGGATCGGTGGCACGCACCCGGGGTTTTTCGGTGTCGATCAGGTCGGCCACCGTCCGCTCCGGCCGGCTCAGCACCAGGTCGCGGAGCTCGACCACCCCGACCAGACGCCGGCCGGAGTCGATGACCGGCAGGGTGTAGATGGTCTCGGCTTCATCCCCCTTCTCCTGCACCACGGCGAACGCCTGCTCGGCGGTCAACTGGTGGGCGAGCGCCACGATCTCCGGGGTCATGAACTGGCCGACCGAGCCGGGGGGATAGCCGAGCAGCGCCGCCGTCAACTGCTGCTGATGGGCGGAGAGTCCGGCGAGTACCCGCTTGGCGACCTTGGCGGGCGCCTCCCGCAACATCCGGGCCCGGTCATCCGGCTCCATCCGCTCGACCAGTTCGCGGAAGGCCTGGTCGCGCAGGCCGGCCAGAATACTCTGCTGCTTGACCGGCTCCAGCTCCTCGAACACGTCGAGCGCGCGGTCCTTGTCGAGCAGCCGGAACGGCACCACCGCGGTGACGCTGTCCATCCGGGCCAACTCGTCGGCGATCACGTGCGGCGGGTGTTCGTCCAACCATCGCTGCACCCCGTGCAGGTTCCGGCGCTCCACCAGCTGCCCGAGCTTTTCGTCACCCACGCCGGCCTCCCCACCTGCTCCGTGCCGCGCACATCCGCCTGCTCCACGTCGGATGCCCTGGGCTGCCGGCACGTGTCGACCATTACGGTGGGGCGGGGGTCAATGCGCTGGGTAGCAGCAGGGCCCACGCGGCCGGCCTACTCTCCACAAGGACTCTGCCGAACCCTATCCAACGGTTCTTCCGTGCCCGGGAACGCGTACCCGTCCGGCGGCGCCCGGGCTGCGGCCGTGTCCTGCCCCGCCGCGTCCTGCCGGTCGCCCCGCATGCCGGAGCATGCCAGACCGCCCACGGCAACGCGGGCGGCTGTGGGGTACGACACTTTTAATGGAGATGCTGGCGGAACCAGCCGGCCGCCGCATCCGCCACCTGCTCCAGCGCTCCCGGCTCTTCGAAGAGGTGGCTGGCGCCGGGGATGATGCGCAGCTCCGTCACCGCCCGCAACTCCCGGCAGGCCTGCTCATTGAGGGTGATGACCTGTTCGTCGAGCCCCCCGACGAGCAGCAGGGTGGCGGCCCGGACATCGGCGAGGGCGGGCCCGGCCAGGTCGGGCCGCCCGCCACGGGACACGACGGCGCGTACGGCATCGGGGCGGGCGGCTGCGGCCACCAGCGCGGCGGCCGCGCCGGTGCTGGCACCGAAGAGCCCGATCGGCAGTCGTGGCACCTCCTCCCCTACGGCGAGCCGGTCGACGATGCCGGCCAACCGGCGGGACAGCAGGTCGATGTCGAAGCGCAGGTGGGCGGTCTGGACGTCGACCTGCTCCTCCTGGGGGGTCAGCAGATCGACCAACACGGTGGCGAGGTTGTGCTGGTTCAGGGTCTCCGCCACGGCCCGGTTCCTCGGGCTGCGGCGGGAACTGCCGCTGCCGTGGGCGAAGAGTACGACGCCGGTGGCATTGACGGGGACCACAAGATCGGCCACCAGCTCGACTTCTTCGGTCTGGATCACGGTTTCGGTGGTGGTTCGCGTATCCACTGTCGGCCTCCGGAGGACGGGGTTTCTGGCCCCCGGATACCCGCCACCGACGAGCACCGAACCTTCACCCGCCGTCGGGGCGGCGGGGTTTGTCGGGCCGGGCGGCGGGAAACCCCAGGACGGCGGCGAGCCCCGCTGCGGGAGCGCCGAAGGAGCCGAGGAAGGGAGCGAGGCCATGAGGCAGCAGCACCGTGGCTCCGAGCCGGAGCCGACCCGGACCAGGCAGAGCGCCGACGAAGAGGATCTGCGCCGCATCCGGAAAGGCAACTGGGCCGACGATGCCTCGAAGGCGCGGACCTCGGACGATCCCCGAGCGGTTGCGCCGCGCGATCGCGCCGGGCGTCCATCAACCGGCGACGAAACCCTCTGACCAACCACCCCAAATCACGTGCAGTCACCAACTATCTACCGCAAAACCGCCGAAAAGGCTTAACGAATCGCTGCCAGTCAACCCTTTCCATCCGGTAAGCTGACCCGCGGTCTCCGCCTGACGGCACCGCTGACAGGTGCCGGCGGGGGCCGCGCCTCATCGCCCACGGGCGAGCCGGGGAACCACTTCGGGTGCATCCGCAGCAGATCAGCGCGGTAGGGGTTGTTCCGTCCCGCACCCGCCAGCCCACCCGGTCGGCGGCCACCGGGAGGAACATGGATGACGGCACGGAAACGTCGACGATTCCCACTCGCCGTGGCGCTGATCGCCGCCCTGGCGATGCTCTCGGGAGTCGTGGTCAACCCCGGCACCGCGCAGGCCACCCCCGACACATCAAACCCGGGCGATGAAGGCGAAACCCCGCTACTGCGCGACGTCCTGGAAACCAGCAGCCGGGGCTACGTTGAGGCCCGGCAGGCCGTGGACCGCTCCCGCAAACGCGGCCTACAGCTCGCCCTCCAACTCAAGATGGTCGAGGAGCGGATCGAGCGGCTCCGGCCGGAGGTAAACGAGCTCGCCGCCGTCGCCTACCGCAGCGGACGGATCGGCCCGATGACCGTACTGCTCAACAGCACCTCCCCCGACGCCTTCCTCGAACGGGCTGAAAGCCTCGAAATGATGGCGATGCGGGACAACAAGAAACTGCACGAACTCAACGAGGCTCTCGACCAGGCCACCCGGGCCAAAGCCGCGATCGAAGCGACGCTCGCCGAGGAGAAGAAGCAGCTGGCCATCATGGACCGGCAGAAGAAGGAGGCCGAGCGGGCGCTGGCGCTGGCGGGCGGCGAGTCGACCGGAGGTTTCGTCAGCGCCACCTCACCGGTAGCCAAACCCGCCCCCCGTAACCGCGATGGTTCCTGGCCGCAGCAGTCCTGCAGCCAGAAGGATCCCACCACGAGCGGCTGCCTCACCCCGCGCAC
>DASULK010000118.1:0-15702 GCA_036278255.1 Micromonospora sp. | reverse complement strand
CCACGGCCGGATGTTCCCCGGCACCGATCCCGGGGACGGTGCGGCGGTGTCACCGGGTGATGCCCGGCTCCCCGCCGACCTCACCAGGACGGTCGGACTGCCCGCCGAGGTGGCCGCGCTGGCCGGAGTCGCCGCGCTGGCAGGGATCCCGGGCACCAACGGCAAGATGGACGAGCTACAGGCGGCCGTGCTGCTGGCGAAGCTCACCCAGCTCGACCAGGAGCTCACCCGGCGGGCCGAACTGGCCGCCGCTTACACCGAGCGGCTCCGCGACGTCAACGGCATCCTGCGGTTGCCTACTGTGGTGCCGCGCAGGGCCGACACGAACGCGGTGTTCTACGTCTACCTGATCGAGGCAGAGGATCGGGACGGCCTGGTCGAGCACCTGACCGCGCACGGTGTCGGCACTGAGGTCTACTATCCGCGTCCGCTGCACCTCCAGCCCTGTTTCCGCGAGCTCGGCTACGCCCGCGGCGACTTCCCAGTCGCCGAAGCGGCCTGCGACCGCACGGTGGGTCTGCCGCTATATCCCGACCTGACGGACGCGGAGCTGGAGCGCACCTGCCAGCTCATCAGCAGCTACTACACCGGGGGCCAATCGTGACGGTGCCCTTCTTCAACCCCGAGCTGCTCGCCAGCGAGCGCGAGACCCTGCTCAAGTCGATCTACGAGGTGGCCACGGACGGCGAGCAGCGGTTCATCCTTGGCCGCCGCACCGCCGAGATGGAGAAGGCACTGCGCGACCAACTCGGCGTCGGCGACGCGATCGCCTGCGCCAGTGGCACCGGTGCGCTCACCTTGGCGTTGCGGGCGCTGCGGATCGGGCCGGGCGACGAGGTGATCGTGCCCGCGTTCGGCAGCGAACCGATCGCCGGGACCGTGCTGGATGTCGGAGCCACCCCGGTCTTCGCCGACGTCGACCCGGTGGCCATGGTCATCGACGTGGCGGACGTTGAACGGCTGATCACCGAACGGACCAGAGCGGTGGTCCCGGCCCATGTGTTCTCCATGATGGCCGACATGCCCGCCCTGACCGCGCTGGCCGCGCGGCACGGCATCGAGGTGCTGGAGGACGCCGCGATCGGGCAGGGCGCGGTGCTGAACGGCCGTCCCGCCGGACTCTGGGGCGTCCTGGGCCTCTACTCCTTCTTCCCCCTAAAGCCGTTCGGGATGCCCGGGGAGGGCGCGGTCGTCCTTACCAATGACGCCGATCTGGGCCGCCGGGTGCGGATGCTGCGCAACCACGGCCAGGACGGCGTGCACCGGTTCACCCACCACATGATCGGCGTGAACAGTCGTTTCGACGAGATCCTGGCTCATTTCCAGCTGCAGCGGATGCCGGAGCTGGCGCAGCGGTTGGAGCAACGGGCTCTGGTGGTCGACTACTACACCGAGCGTTTCACCCCACTACGCGACCACGGCGTGATCGCCCCGCCGTTCGGCCGCGACGGGCGATGCTGCTACGTGTACGCCCTGGTGGTGGCAGAGCGCGATCGGATGCGCGCCCACCTAGCAGAGCGGGGCGTCGGCTCGTACGTGCACTACCCGGTACCGCTGCCCCGGCTGGCGGCCTTCGCCCCCTACGCCGACGGGGGCGACTGGCCGGGCGCCGAGCGGGCCAGTGCGCAGCACCTCGCGATCCCGCTGTGGGGTGGGATGACTGAGGCCGAGATGACACGCGTCGCGGACGCGGTCTGCGATTTCGTGTCGTGACGTCAACTCGCCGAGGCCCATCGGAGGGGGCATGGCACCGCGTGGTGATCGCCGGGCAGGGTTACGTCGGCCTGCCCCTCGCGGTACGCGCTGCCGAGGTGGGACACCAGGTAATCGGTTACGACGTGGACATCAGCCGGGTCAAGCGACTCGCCGTCGGCGAGTCCTACGTAGAGGATGTACCGAGTGAGCAACTGGCGCAGCTGCTCGAGTCGGGCTCCTACCATCCGAGCGCGGACGAGCAGGATCTGGCCGGTTTCGACATCGCCGTCATCACCGTGCCCACCGGGCTGCGGGAGGGAATGCCGGACCTGTCGCACATCGAGTCCGCGAGCCGCACCCTCGCCCGATATCTGCGGTTCGGGGCTACCGTGGTCTTGGAGTCCACCACCTATCCCGGTACCACTGAGGAGCTGGTGCGACCGCTGCTGGAAGAGGGCTCCGGGCTCATCGCCGGCGTCGACTTCCACCTCGGCTATAGTCCGGAGCGGATCGACCCGGGCAACCGGACCTGGAACCTGACCAACACCCCAAAGGTGGTCGCCGGCATCGATGCCGCTTCCACTGCCGTCCTGGTTGACTTCTACGGCTCGCTTACCACCACCACGGTGCCGGTGAGCGCACCGAAGGTGGCGGAGCTGGCCAAGCTGGTGGAGAACACCTTCCGGCACGTCAACATCGCGTTCGTGAACGAGATCGCGATGTACGCGCATGAACTGGGCATCGACGTGTGGGAGGCGATCGACGCCGCGTCGTCTAAGCCCATCGGGTTCATGCGGTTCAACCCCGGCCCCGGCGTCGGCGGGCACTGCCTGCCGGTGGACCCGGAATACCTGTCCTGGCGGGTGCACCGCACCCTCGGCCGTCGGTTCCGCTTCATTGAACTGGCCGCGCACATCAACAACCACATGCCACAGTACGTCGTGCAGCGGATGCTGCTCGCATTCAACGCCTGCGCGCGCAGCCTCAAGGGCGCGAACATCCTGCTCCTCGGTCTGGCCTACAAGCCGAACACCAGCGACGCCCGGGAGTCGCCCGCGCTGCGGGTATCCGAACTGCTGTTGGAACTCGGCGCCCACGTGCGGGCCGTCGACCCGCACGTGCTGGAATCGGTCGCCGTCGACCGTCGGCTCGAGTTGGTCGAGCTGACCGCGAAGGAGCTGGCGGCCGCCGACATGGTGGTCATCCTGACCGACCACGACGTGTTCGACTACGACCTGGTCACCGAGCACTCCCGCCATGTGCTGGACTGCCGGCGGCGGCTTGCGCCCGCCGAACACGTTGACGTCCTCTGAACAGAACAGCCCGTTCTTCCGAAGAGCGATAGGAACGGGCTGTTGCCTTACCGGAACTTGGATCAGGTCGATGCCGAGAGCAGCCGGCTGACCGCGAGTTCGGCCGACTGCACCGCTGCCTCGCTGGCTGGTCGTTGGTAAATCCAGTCCCCGGCGTACTCGATCCGGCGAGCCGGGCGGTCGATGAACGCCGCGTGCCGGCGGACCGCGTCCGGGGTCGCTTCCGGCGCGCCGTAGGGGAATCGGTGCACCTCGGCCCGCAGGCACGCCTGCCCGAGGCCGGGCAGGAACCGCTCGCCGCGGTCGACCAACGTCGTGCTGATCTCCTCGTCGGGCTGGTCGATCAGGTTCTCGGTGGCGCCGCGGGCGGAGAGCAGGCTGATCAGGCCGCGGCCGGCTGGAGCCCGGTTCGCCGCCTTATGGTGCTCCACGGTCAACCCGGACAGTAGGTTGTCCTCGCGCTGCGGGATGAGGAGCGCGTAGATGCCGGGCAGGCCGCGCTGGCGGGGCAGTTGCAGGTCCCGGTCCAGCGTGCAGGTCACTCGGATCATCGGCGCGAAGGTGGACGCCACGACGTAGTCCCGCTCATCCGCGGGCATCGACGGATACAGAGCGAGCGCGATCGGCGCCGGCACAGCCAGCAGCGCACTGCGGGTAGTAAGGCTCTGTCCGTCCTGGAACAGCAGTTGCACTCCGGCGGGTCCCTCGGTCACCTCGGCCAGCGGCGTACCGGTGTGCACCGGCACCTGCTCGGCCAGCCGGCGGGCGAGCACGTCCATGCCGCCGCGGTAGGTGAGCCAGCCGGTGAGGCCCCGGGTGGACAGCATGGTGGCCACCATCGGCGCGATGCAGGATCGCTCCGGCTGCCAGCCCCAGGCCGTGCCGACGGCGGGCTGCAGCATGTAGTCCAGCAGCTCGGGGTGGCGGGTCCGGGCGAACTCGGCGACCGTGGCGAGTCCGAGTGGGCTTTGCGCCGGCCGGCGGGTGTCGAAGCGACGCGCACCGGGCAGGAGCGAGACGACCATGGTGGTGAGCGCCATCCGTCCGGCCAGCGAGAGCCCGGAGCCGGTCAGCGCGCCCAACGGATGACCGACGCCTATGTGCGGGCGGCCATTGCGCCACACCGCGACCATGCTCTTCACCGGCAGTACGTCGCCGTCGCCCAGCCCGACATCCCGGATCAGCCGCCAGGTGCTGTCGTAGCCGTGCCTGGCCAGCGTCTCGGTACCCGACTCGATGATGTAGCCGTCCTGTTGGTACGAGCGCATACGCCCGCCCACCACATCGGCCGCCTCGAACACCTCGACCGACCGGCCGGCCTGGCGCAGCCAGAACGCGGCGGCCAGGCCGGAGATCCCAGCCCCGATGACGGCGACGTCCAGTTCCGGCCTGCTCACGTCCACTTCCCCAGCCCGTACGTCTCGGAGCCGAAGCCGAGCAACTGGTCGCGCAGCTCCACCCGCCGTACCTTGCCGGTGCCGGTGCGCGGGACCTGGTCCCATGGCAGCAGAACCGGTTCGGCCATCGCCGGCAGGTCATGGGTCGCCTTGCGCCAGGTTGCCGGATCGAGTTTGCCGTCGCGCATGCAGAGCACCGGCAGCGGCGGCTTGCCGGGCACCCCGATGATCACGGCCTCAGCCAGCTCCGGCATCCTGTCGGCCAGCACGTCCTCCAACTCGATGCAGCTTATTTCCGGGATCACGTCCACTTCCCGGTCGAGCAGCATGACCTCGCCCGTGCGCTTGCGGATGCCGAAGTCACCGGTGTTCCACCACAGCTCGTGGGCCTTGTTGCGCCAGCGCTCGTGCTCCCCGACGTAGTCCAGGCAGCGGCCGTTCGTACGGGCCAGCACCACGCCGGGGGCGCCGGGCTTGACCGGCTGCATCGTCTTCGGGTCAACCACCTTCAGGCCGGTAAAACCGGGGATCGGTCGGCCGACGTTACGGGTGGTTGGATGCCGGTTGCCCTGCTGGGCCATTGATCGGCGGGTGAGTAGGCGGAACGTCATCGGTCCGGTTTCCGACTGCCCCCAGCCCTGCAACCATGCGGGGAAACGGCGCCGCGACGCGTGCAGGAACTTGCGTACGGTCGGCGGGTGCATCGCGTCGAACGTACTGACGTAGAGCCGTACGTCCGCGAAGACGTTGTCCGGCCGCTCCGCGAGCGGTTCCCATCCGATATAGACGGTGGGCAGGGCCTCCAGATAGTTCGGCGGGTGCTCCCGGAAGACCCGCTCGGCGACCTCCGGCTCGGGGTCCGCGACGATGACCGCCTTCTGAGGTTCGAGCCGTAGCGTCCCGCTGGTCCACGGGATGATCCGCATGTGGCAGAAGGAGATGGAGGTCGCGACGATGTCCCGGCGCTTCATCCCAACGATCGGCCACCGGATCGACTCGGTCCGTCCGAGGTGACCCATGATCGTGTTGGGCGAGTGCACCACCAGTTTGGGCACTCCCGTGGTGCCGGAGGTGTGCGTCACAATCATCGGCTCGTCCGGTCCGACCGGGCGAGGGGCTGGCGCGGAGGTGCCTCGCACGTCGTCCAGCGGCACGGCACCACGGCTGGCGCCGTCGATGCTCAGCGTCCGGGTGGCCAGGCTGGTCAGGTCCGCACCCGCGCCGTCGCCACGGGCCAGGACCTTCGTGTCAGTGACGAGGACGGCCGGCTCGAGCCGCTTGAGGATGCTCTGCAGGGAGTCGAGAGGCAGCTGGTTGGAGACCATCGACGGGATGGCGCCCAGCCTGGCGGCCGCGCAGGCCAGCAGGACGTAGTCCCAGTGGTTGTCCTTCACGATGGCCACTCGCTGGCCGGGCTTGGTGCCGGCGGCGTGCAGCCAGCCGGATGCTTCGGCGACCAGTTCGGCCAGGGCGCCGACCTCGAAGCGGGTGCCCGCGGAGGGCGCTATGTCGAACGGGCGGCTGAGATGGAAGACGGTCGGCTGGCGGCGCTCCGCATGGGTGTCGAAGAGCAGGCCCAGACCGACCGGAGGGGACGAGCTGCTACTCATGGTCATTCCAATCGAGGGGCGGGTGGACGCGAGCCGTGCCTGCGATCCTCGTGAGTATGAGGGCGCAGGCACGGGGCTCAGTTGGCGAGATATACGAGGTTGACGAGCACGAGTGCGCCGACCCCTACTCGGTGCACGTTCACGCCACGGCGACGGGCCAGCAGAGCGTTCCCGTTGCTGGCGAAACCGACGAACTGTCGCAACCGGAGGGCCATCACCGGAAGCATGGCCAGCGGGAACCACCACGGGGTGTATCCCAGCGCCGCCGATCCGCCGATGATGGCGAAATCCAGCGCGGTCAGCGCTCCGATGAAGAGGCGGTTGCCCCGCTTGCTGGCGCGCGCCGCCACGGTGCTGCGGCCGACCGTCCGGTCGCCCTCGATGTCATTGGTGTTGGAGTAGGAGGAGACCAGGATCTGCCAGAGCCCGAAGAGCAGCGCCTGGGTCATCACCAGGGCAGTGATCTCGCCGGTCACCAGGGCGTACGGCGCGATCACGATGATCATCGGGGTGGCCGCGATCAGTAGTTCACCGAGACCGACGTAGCTGAACTTGATGCCCCAGGAGTATTGGACGGCTGTGAAGATCCCGAGCGCGATGAGCAGTACCGCCCACGGTGGCCTGTGGGGTGCGACCAGGATCCCGATGCCCCAGACCACCACTCCCCAGGTCAGCGACGCGTAGCCGAAGAGCTTCGCCTGCGACAGGGTGAGTGCGCCGGTGAGCAGTGGTTTGCGCTGGAGCTTGCGCAGCCCGCTCCTCTCGCCCAGGTAGTTCGCCCGGTCGCTGCCGTCGAGGTAGCCGGTGATGTCGTCGAACACCATCACCGCGGTCACCACACCGGCCTCGCCGATCAGGAACACGCTCAGTGCGAGCAGGTTCTCCCCGGCGAGTCGTTGGGTGACCGGTAGCAGCGACCAGACCACGAGGATGCTCAGGTAGAAGTCGAAGAACTCCAGCTTGGCCAGCTGCGTGTAGGGCAGTACTCGCCCCATGAGACCCCGCTCCGCAGCGCCGTGGCCGCCGGGCGGCGGGCCCGTTTGCACGGCGAGCCCTACGTCCGACTGAACGGCCCGCGCGCCGGGGTGGCGCTGGTCTGACACGCGCTTTCCTTCCTGTCCTTGATATTGATAGCCGGGATTAGCGGCGGCCGAGCAGGATGTCCGCGGCGCGGACGCCCGAACGCATGGCGGCCTCGGAGATGGGGGAGCAGAAGTAGTCGCCGGCGAAGACCACCGGCGCCTGCTGTGTCTTGATCACCTCGGCGGACATCCGGTAGCGCCCCGGCTCCGGCAGGGGCATGGCGTACGGCCGCACCGCGATCTCGAACGGTTCCGCGTCCGCGGGGAAGTCCGGCCAGAGCTGGGTCACCAGGCGGCTGGCCTCACTGAACTGCTCCTCCCGCGAGGCGTTGAGCAGCCGGCGCGTCAGGGCCCGGCCTGGGTAGAGGAAGGCGAGGTGCTTGTCCACCGGGCGCCCGGCCGCGTCCCGGACCTGGCGCGGGAAGGTGATGATGGTCTTGATCGGCGGATCATCCGCACCGGTGGCCACGATGTGTGCCTCCGACGGCATGCTGCTGTGGTCCACCAGGTACGCGATGGAGAGCGCGGGCTCGTACCGCTGAGTCTCCAGGAATCGGCGGGTGTGCGGCGCCACGACTCGGTCGGGCAGTGAGGCGGTGAGCTTCGCGGCGATCGGTGCCGGAGTGGCCATCACGACGTTGTCGAAGTACTCGGTGGCGACGTTGCCGTCACTGGCACGCGCGGTGATCCGCACCCGGTCGACGTCCACCGCGACGTCGCTCACCTCGTGGTCGAACCGCAGGTCGGCGCCCTCGGCGTTGCGCTCGGCGATGACCTCCATCCCGTTCTTGAACACGAAGAACTTCGCACCGACCACGTTGGCCTGCATGGCCCGCACATGGGCGGCGGAGACGTCCTCGCAGCGCCAGAGCCAGAACGACTCGACCTCGGGACGCAGCAGGTTGTCCAGGCCCCGCTGGGAGATGTTCCGGGCGGCCCACTCGGCACCGGTGGTGCCATCGTCGAACTCGGCCAGCTTGACCGGATCGAAGATATCGAGTTCCTTGCGCTTGAAAGTCTCCTTCAGAGTTGAGGTGAGGAACTTGATGCGGTCACCCAGGCTCACGTGCGGGTAGGTGAGCAGGCTCCACAACGAGTCGGAGGTCAGTTCGGCGGGCTGGCCCTTGTCCACGATGATCACGTTGTTGGACATCGGCACCAGTTCGTGCTCGAGGCCGTACTCCCGGATCCGCTCGAACATGAGCTTGTAGAAGTCGGTGAACCACAGGTTCACGCCCACATCCGGTTCGATCTCCGGCCGGTGCCAGGATCGGGCGCGACCGCCCAGCGCCGAGGTGGACTCGAAGATCACCACCTCGTGGCCGGCTCGCAGCAATTCGCGGGTAGCGGCGCAGCCGGCCATCCCGCCTCCGACAACGGCAGTCCGTCTGGTTTGCGGCACTCCTGTCACCTTTCGCGTTCGGACAGCGACATTCCGCAGCGTCGCTGCTCCTCCCGGCCGCACGTAATTGATGTGCTGCATGACGAAAAAGCGCGCTACGGCCGGTACCAGCCCGAAATTATGCGAGCGGCTCGGTCGCGGGCAATGACAGACCGAGTAGCAAAGGCGTGGCAGGACCACGCGGGACGCAGCAGTCCCTGGGCATCAAATTCCGGTTAAAGAGTGGCCCGGTCAGACGCGCGGCCGGCTGCGCTACGGATGGAGGGCTGGTGCGGCCCCCGCTGAAGCCGTCCTGATCTTGACAGAACCTTGCCATTGCCTGTCTGGCTACATGGGTTTTAGAGTGCCAAAACCTCTGGGCTGAAGTCGTTCGGCTATGAGGAATTAGCGTATTTTAGGAAGGTAGTCGAGATGATCAGGCTTCTCGCGCAACTGACTTATCACAAGAGAAGACTGGTCATGTATCTCTCGGTGGCGCTGTTTGTCATTGGTGGTGCCATCGGCGGCCCGGTGATCCCGACCTTGTCCACCGGCGGGTTCATCGACTCTGGGACGGAGTCGGCAAGAGCCAAGGAGCTCATCGAACGGGAATTCGGCACCGCTCCACCGAACCTCATCCTGCTGGTCGAGGACAATCGAGGCGTCGATGATCCGGCCGTGGCCCAGGCCGGTGTGGCGCTGACCAACCGGCTGGCCGGCGAACCGGACGTGGTCGAGTCCTACTCGTACTGGACTATCCCAGACGCTCAGGCGCTACGCGGTGAACGCGGCGACAAGGCCCTCGTGCTCGCCCGCATCGACGGTGACGAGGGCGAGATCAACAAGCGGATGGCGGATCTCAGCGAGGAATACGCCGGCATCGTGGAAGGGCTCGCCGTCCGGCCGGGCGGTGCGGCTCAGGCCAACTACGAGATCATCAAGACGACGGAAAAAGACCTTCTTAAGATCGAGGCGATCACGTTCCCGATCGTCTTCATCATCCTGATCCTGGTGTTCCGCGGCCTGCTCGCGGCCCTACTGCCGTTGGTGGTCAGTTTCCTCACCATCGTCGGGGTCTTGTTCCTGCTGCGCATCCTGACGCTTTTCACCGACGTCTCGGTGCTGGCCACCAATGTCACCACCGGGCTCGGCCTGGGGCTGGCGATCGACTACAGCCTGTTTATCATTACGCGCTACCGGGAGGAGATCCGGCGTGGCGCGGAGCCGTCCGAGGCGATCGCCGCCACTCTGCGTACGGCCGGCCGTACCGTGATCTTTTCGGCGATCACCGTCGCCCTGTCGCTCAGCGCCCTGCTCGTCTTCCCCTTCTACTTCCTTCGCTCCTTCGCCTACGCCGGCATCCCGACCGCACTGCTCGCGGCGTTGGTCGCGGTCACCACGCTGCCCGCGCTGCTGGCCATGCTCGGCCCACGGCTGGAGAAGTTCCCGGTGTTCCCGCGGCGTAGGACGGAGCCCGACCCAGCGCAGGGGTTCTGGCACCGCCTCGCCACCGGTGTGATGCGCTTCCCCGTCCCCGTCGCCGCCGTGGTCATCGTCTTCCTGCTGTTTCTCGGCGCACCGTTTTTGAACCTGCGGATGAGCTTGGCCGACGATCGCGTGCTGCCCGACAAGACCAGCGCGCGTGAGGTCGGCGACATGATACGCGCCGAGTTCCCGACCATGGAGTCGCAGACGATCAACGTCGTGCTCACCGGCACCGGCGCGGCCGGCAGCCGGGACGCGGCCGTCTCCGACTACGCGACGCGGCTGTCGCAGCTGTCCAACGTGGCCCGGGTGGACACGGTTACGGGCATCTTCGCCGACGGCGCGCAGGTGGCGCCGTCGAGCGAGCAGTCCGGGCGCTTCGGAACCGCGGACAGCGTTTACCTGGCGGTCGTCCCGGAGCGGGAGAGCCTCTCCGAGGAGGGTCGAGAGCTGATCGGGGAGATCCGCCAGCTGCCCGCACCCTCCACCGCGCAAGTGGCCGGGCCGGCCGCCGAACTCGTCGATTCGCTCGACTCGATGTACGACCGGCTGCCGCTGGCGCTCACCCTGATTGCGATCAGCTCACTCATCGTGCTGTTCCTGTTCACGGGCAGTGTGATCCTTCCGCTGAAGGCAATCGTGCTCAACTGCCTGAGCTTGAGCGCCACCTTCGGCGTGCTGGTTTGGGGCTTCCAGGACGGCAACCTGCAGGGCTTTGTGGGTGATTTCGTGGCCACCGAAACAATCACTTGGACGGTGCCTATCCTGCTCTTCTGCATCGCGTACGGACTATCCATGGACTACGAGGTCTTCCTGCTCTCCCGAATCAAGGAGGAGTACGAGCGTACCGGCGACAACACTCTCGCCGTGGCCCGGGGGCTGGAGCGGATCGGTCGCCTGGTGACCGCCGCGGCCACCCTGATGGCGGTGGTGTTCCTCGGCTTCATCATCTCCGGCATCGTCTACCTGAAGGCGATCGGCGTGGGTCTGGCGCTCGCGGTCATCATCGACGCGGTGCTGGTGCGAGGCGCGCTGGTGCCCGCCTTCATGCGGCTGGCCGGGCGTTACAACTGGTGGGCTCCCGGACCGCTGCGCGCGCTGTACCGGCGGTTCGGCCTGTACGAGGGCGACGACGGCCTATCCGCGCGGCAGGGCGAGCCGTCCCAGGCGTCTCTGGCGAAGTAGTCCTTTCCGCCCACGGCCGGCGGCCGCCGCCACCCGCGGTGTAGATCACCGAGAACAGCTGTTCTCGGTGATCTACAACATCCTCGGCAGCGTCGCCGACACGGGACGGTCGTGTGGGGCGGTCGCCGTCAGGCTGGCGCCGAGCCAAATTCCGCCGCGGTGGGCGATGGGTCAGCGACTGCGGTCCGGGGAGACATCGTCGAGCCTGGTCCGCCCAGCGAGGTGGTCCTGATCCGGTCAGAACAGTGTCGGCGGCCCGATCGGTGTGGGCTCGGGCAGCGGCTCGACCTTGGGCAGGCGCATCCGGCCCTCCCACTGCTCGACGTCGGCGCGGAGTGACTTACGCTGCGTACCCGCCATTGTTGGCTCAGACCCGTGCTGAACCGCACCGGCTGGAGAGGTCAGTGTGGTGCGTCTATTTCGTCGGCTGTAGAGGGCCGACGGCGCGAAACCCGATCGTCACGATCGGTCTTCGGAGCGTGTAGCCACAACATACTTACGGGCCTGCCCGTGCACCTTCTGCACCCCGGGGCCAGGAGAGTTGTCCGGCGCATCACGCCCGCAGCTGCGTGGCCCGGCCCCACCGGTCGTCCACCTGGCCGCGTCGTGGCTTGAGCACGCTCGTCAGGTGAAGCTGCGCGTCTTCCGGAGCGCTGCTCACCGGCACCTTGTAGGTCGCCACCCGCTCGAGCCAGTCATGGGGCACGTGGCCCCGGTCCGGATCGCCGACGAGGACCCGACCGCCCTTCGCCGTGACACGGACGAGGAACGGCAGCATCCGGGCCGCCAGAGACGGGTGGTAGAGCGCATCACCGGTCAACACCACATCTACGCCGTCACCGTCGCCGTCAAGCAGGTCACTCGACGACAGGGTCAGGTCGACGCCGTTGGTGTGGGCGTTGGCACTGATTGCCGCGATCGAGTACGGGTCGATGTCGTTGGCGGTGACACCGGCGGCGCCCGCCATCGCCGCGGCGATGGCGACCAGTCCGGAGCCGGAGGCGACGTCGAGGACATGGAGACCGGCCACCGTGTCCGGGTGATCGAGGACGTAACGCGCGAGAGCCTGTCCGCCGGTCCAGGCCGACGCCCAGAACGGCGGCGGGAGGACGTGCCCCGCCTCGGCTTCGAGCCGGGCCCAGAGGACGATCGCGTCCTCGGCCATGACCAGTCGTACCTCTGGCACCAGCGGCACCGGGGCCAGCCGGAGCCGATCGATGCTGGCTGTCCCGGTCGCGTGCTCGGGGGCGGACAGCGCGTACAACACCAGCGGTTCGAGGCCGGGCACCGTGGCGTCGGAACGGACCACTATTCGCCGGTCCGCGGTCTCAGCCGCCGCCGTGGCGACGGGCGAGGCCTCGCCGCCACGGCTCCGCGGAGTCAACGTCAGACCAGACGGATGTTAGCGGCCTGAAGCCCCTTCTGGCCCTGCTCGACGTCGAACTCGACCCGCTGATTCTCGTCCAGGCTGCGGAACCCGCTCGATGAGATGGCGGAGAAGTGGGCGAAGACGTCAGCGCCGCCGTCATCCTGCGTGATGAAACCGAAACCCTTGTCCGCGTTGAACCACTTGACTGTACCGAATGCCATGTCTTCTCCTCTGAGTAGCTGATGGAGCCACTTACGGCCCCGGTTGTCGCCGCTGTTCGTCCGAAAGAACCGGCAGAACAAAAAGCGCCCGGCGGGTTGGATACCCACCAGGCGCTGGCAAAGTATGCGACAAACCAAAGCTTGCAACCCGCTCACGCTAGCACGGACGCGCCGCCCGCGGTGTCTTGGCTGTCAGCACTGGCCGCGCCGGACACCAACCCGTGTGTACGCATTCATGCAGAACCTTCGCCGCGGCCACTAGGAACTCGCCGTCGACGTGCGGGTGCCGGTCCGGGGCGATGCCCAGCGCGAGCGCGGTCGCGGCCGGGACGTCGCGATCCACTCGGCGATCGCGGTATACGAGCGGTAGCCAGCCACCACTGCATACGGCAGCAGTGACTACGACCGTCAGCCGGTGCCGCCCCCACGGCGGGCGCGGGGATCCGGCAACTCCGCCAGCGCGGCGGGCAGCACAGCACAGGTTTCGGGCACGGTGACAGCCGGTGCACCGGATACGGACGAGGTCAGCGATGATGGCAGGGCGGGCATGACTCACTTCGGACGATCAACAAAGGCGTAGAGAACCTCGATGATCATCTGAACCAGTCATGCTCGCCCTGCTACCACCAGCAAGGACACGTCTACACCAAGCGCATCAAGCCGGACACCCCCACGACTTTGCCGGAGTCCTGGCCTACGGACCGTCGATCGGATGGGCTCGGTGTTGCGATACCGTCAAGCGCCCACACCGGCGTCGAGCAGTCCGGCGTCCGCGGGCTGGCAATGGTCCGCGGTGCGGCCCATGAATCTAGGGAGATATCGATGCCGGAGCTCGAGCCCGCTCAAGACGCCCACGCCGAGGATGCCGACCCACCAACCACGGCCGAGGCCGAGACCGACGAGCCTACCGTTTACGCAAATCGGGCTGCCCGACGCGCGAAGGGCAAGGTCGCCTCGCCTCAACCGTATGGAAAGGATCAGCGCCTCGGCGGCCGTGGCTCGGTCCAGAGCCCGCGCCAGTGGGGTAACCGCCGAAGCGGCTGATCCGTTGGTGGAGCCTTCATCGGCACACGGCTAAAGGTTCATCCTCTGGCGCACGCGGACTGTGGTGAGGTCGCCGACCCGTAGTGAGTAGGTAGCGGCGTTGTGGGGTGATCTCGGGCCTGGTGCGGTCGGTGCTCGTGTAGTTGCGTGACGTATACGGCCAGGGCCGTCAGCAGGGTCAGTAAGCGCCGGGGTAGTAGATCAGGATCCGTCGAGGTGCTCGTGCCGTACCGTGCGCATCCGTCTCTCCGCGTACGCATTGGCCGCAGCGCTTGCGGCGGGTACGGAGGATGCCGATGCCATCAGAGGCTAAAGAACGCGGGCGTACACTTCGCGACGCGGTCACGGATCACCTCTTCGCCGCAGGGCGACAGACGGCCATGACCGGTCCGGAACATCGTCGCGCTGCCCCTCGGGCCCGGCCCTGGCCGGAGGGAATGAGGAGCTATCAATATTCCCCGTCTGGGGGGCGACCACTGCCGACGGCGCCCCCTCGCATCCAAGGGCGAGCGCTACCCCTTCCACCGCTCTCTGAGCACCACGACATGCCCCCCGCGGCTACCGTCGTGACACCCATATCAAGCCGGAGAGGCCATCACGATGAGCAAGCCCATCGATTACGACGCACCGCGCCGACCCGCTGTTGAGGTTGAAGACGACAGCCTGGCGGAACTCAAGGCGCGCGGCGCGGCGTCGCAGTCAGCGAGAGTCGACCCCGACGAGGCCGAGGCTGCCGAGAACTTCGAGTTGCCCGGCGCGGACCTGTCCGGCGAGGAACTGACCGTGGCTGTCGTGCCGATGCAGCCGGACGAGTTTCGATGCGCGCGCTGCTTCCTGGTGCATCACCGCAGTCAGCTCTCCGCGCAGCCCGACGGCCGGGAGGTCTGCCAGGACTGCTCCTGACTTCCATTGTCAGGCACCATTTCCCGCCACTCCGGACGACCACCCAGCCACGCGTCGGCGAGGATCTTTGCCGACGCCCGACTCGGACAGCGGTGTAGCTTCGACCGGCCTGCGATGCCGCCGGTCTGCGCCTCTACTTCCCATCGCTGGCCGTCGGTGCGGATGTAGACGTCGCGACGCCCCCGCGGGCTCCGGTCCCCGTTCCACCAATGACGCTCGATTCTCACGTGCTGACCGTATAGCACCACCTGCGGGAAGACGAACGATAGGGATCTTGGGAAGAGGCGGTCAGCGTGATCGACCAACCACGGATTGTGGGCGAGAGGCGTCCGCTGTAGGGCGGCCGTTGGTGACCTGCGGGACGGGTCAGCTCTACCTGCACGTAGCCGTGCCCAGCAACCCGACCGACAATCTCGCCAGCGCCATCAGCGCTGCTGCGGCCATCCTCGCGAGAAGGCCACTACTTCCCTCCGGGTACCTGGTCCTTGACCTCGTCGTAGCCGGCCTTGCTGGGTGCCGCGGTCCGCTAGTAGATTACGCGGATCACGCCCGTCGGAAGCGTCTCCGTCTCCGTCGCCGTCAGCCTCAGGTGCGACGCTGCATTGAGCGTTGGCAAGGTCGAGGCAGGCTTGAGCGGTGAAGTCTTCGACCAGCTTTCGCGCGTGGCGGCTGCCGAGGCCGGCGTTCACTCGGTTCCGGTTCCCGCCGGAGGTGATCGTGCTCGCGGTGCGCTGGTATCTGCGGTTCAACCTGCCCTATCGCGACGTCGAGGAACTACTGGTCGAACGCGTATCGAGATCGATCTTGCAGGCAGTCCTGCGGCCTGCGATCTTGAAATGGCTCAATGCAACAGCGCCCGGCAGGATCTCTGACGGCGCGGCCGCTTTTCTGTGGATCTGGCCGTACCAGCAAAGGGCCCGGGGGAGCCTTCGGTGTGGAAGGCTCCCCCGGCTTTCAGTTGTGCCTCAGGTGTTCAGGTTGCTTATTCGGTGAAGTGGAAGTAGGAGCGGAACTGTT
>DASULK010000117.1:0-14000 GCA_036278255.1 Micromonospora sp. | reverse complement strand
TCCGCCTCGAGCTGCACGTCGGCCGGACGAACGGGCAGCGGGGGTAGCGGCGGCGAAGCGCTCGGTTTGGGCTTCTCCTTCTGAGGTATGGCCGGCACACCCCACTCCGCGACGGCGCTGATCGCGAACGGCGATCCGGGCAGAAGACGGAGAGTGGCTAGGAGGAAAGCGAGGAGTACAGCACCGACAGTGACCCACTGCCGTCTGGTGGCGGAGGTGCCGCCCCGACGGGAATGGTGGTGAGGACGACGGCGGGCTGACACCGGTCACCCCTGGGCGGGCGGCTGTTCCGGAACCAACGGCTGGGGCACCTTCAGCACGGCGCCGGGCTGCGGCGTGACGAGCTGCTCCGTGACGCTGCGGCAGACCGCGGAACCGAAGTCGAGTCCCTTTCCGTGTGGGTAGCGCATCAGCACCGCCAGTACCCAGTCGTCGGCCACCGCCAGGCAGTTGATGTGCCACTTCATATCCGCATAGATCATCGTCCAGCCGTTCTTGATGCCGACCGGACCCTGCGCGAGCAGCTCCTCGGGGAGGCCGTCGATGATCCCCCAGCGGCCACCACCTCGCCTGAGCTGCTGGTCCTTCGCCGCAGTCGTGCCGCGGACTTTGGTCATCTCGTCCAGGACCCACTTAGTCCACTTCGGGCCGGCGGCCTTGCCGCTCTTGACGCACTCACCCATCCGAACCGCGTCGCGGGCTGACATGGCGGTGTAGCTCCACCAGACGGTACGTTGGTTCGGGGGAATCACTTTCTTCGTCTCGGTCAGCCCGCACATCGTGATGAGGCGATCGAGGCTCGGCTCACCACCGGCAGCCCGGTAGATGACATTGGTCGCATCGTCGTCGCTGTCGCGGATCGCAAGGCTGCCGAACCTCAACAGTCCTTCCGGCGGCTCCTTGTCGCCGAGCTGACGCAGATAGTCCGCGACGAACCAGATCTTGATCATCGACTCGGTGGAGTTGGTCGCTTTGATGTTCTTCGAGCCGGATATCTCGCCCGATTCCCGGTCCAACAGCGCCCAGGAGACGAAGGAGTCGGGCCCGAGGTCGATGCTCACCGGTCCCGCAGCCAGGGTGGGCGGGGGCGGCGGGGACAGGGGGGCCGCCTCGGGGGTGGGGGCGGCGCTGCCCGGCTCGGTGCTGTCATTGATCAGTCGGGCGTAGGCGGCGGGCACCAGCAGGGCACCGCCGAGAAGGATCGATACGATGGCGAACACCAGGACCACACGTGGGCGCATGAGCGGACGGCTCCAGGGGCAAAACCGGGGGAATGGTGTGACCGCGAGAAGTCTACGTGCCGCGCCTCCAGGGTTGGAGAACCTGAGACACGAGTTTCCGTAAAGAAAACTAATATGCCCCCACACAAGGGCAAAGAGGACTAGTCGGCTCTACGTCGGAACTCCGATATCGCCCGAAACTGGACCGATTGGTGACTGATCGCTCACTCAGGGCGATGCGATGCTCCTGATGGTGTTACACCACTTGTCTTCAACATAGGTGGGCTGTAACACTAAAGCCGTGTACGGCAACGACTTCTTGCCGCCGGAAGACGCGGCGACCGGGAGCCTCCTCGATCAGGTCGAGGAGGCCGAGGCGGCGCTGCGCGCCGCAGCCATGCGGGACCAACCAGAGTCCGACCCCACCGACCTGCAGGGCTATTTCGACGCCCTGATCGAGGCCGACCAGAAAATCGAACCCCGGGACTGGATGCCGGAGGGCTACCGCAAGACGCTGATCCGGCAGATCGCCCAGCACGCCCACTCGGAGATCATCGGCATGCAGCCGGAGGGCAACTGGATCAGCCGGGCGCCGTCGCTCAAGCGCAAAGCGATCCTGCTGGCCAAGGTGCAGGACGAGGCGGGACACGGCCTCTACCTCTACGCCGCCGCCGAGACCCTCGGCGTGACCCGCGACGAACTGGTCGACCTGCTGCTGCAGGGCCGCCAGAAATACAGTTCGATCTTCAACTACCCGACCCTCACCTGGGCCGACGTCGGTGCGATCGGCTGGCTCGTTGACGGCGCCGCCATCGTCAACCAGGTGCCGCTCTGCCGCTGCTCCTACGGCCCGTACGCCCGGGCCATGATCCGCGTCTGCAAGGAGGAGTCCTTCCACCAGCGGCAGGGCTACGAGATCCTCTACGTCCTCGCCCGCGGCACCCCCGCGCAACGGGCCATGGCGCAGGACGCTATCGACCGCTGGTGGTACCCCTCGCTCGCCATGTTCGGCCCGCCCGACAGCGCCTCGACCCACTCCCAGCAGTCCATGGCCTGGAAGATCAAGCGCTTCTCCAACGACGAACTACGGCAGCGCTTCGTCGACATGTGCGTCCAGCAGGCCGACGTCCTCGGCCTGACCCTGCCCGACCCAGACCTGCGCTGGAACGACGAACGCCACGCCCACGACTACACCCAGCCCGACTACGACGAGCTGATGCGGGTCATCTCCGGTGATGGACCGTGCAACCGGCAACGGATGGACCACCGCCGCCGGGCCCACACCGAAGGGGCCTGGGTCCGCGAAGCCGCCGCCGCCTACGCGGCCAAGAAAGCCCCCCGACAACAGGTACGCGCGGCAGACGCCACCGGCGAAGCTGCGCGCACTGCAGCCGCGAGCGAAGGACGGACAGCGTGAGTGAGAGTTGGCCCCTCTGGGAGGTTTTCGTGCGGGCCCGGCGGGGGCTGTCGCACACGCACGTCGGCAGCCTGCATGCGCCCGACGCCAAGCTGGCCCTGCACAACGCCCGGGACCTCTACACCCGGCGGCAGGAGGGTGTCTCGATCTGGGTGGTGCCGGCCGCAGCCATCACCGCGTCGAGCCCCGACGAAAAGGACGCCTTCTTCGACCCGGCCGCCGACAAGGTCTACCGCCACCCGACCTTCTACGAGGTGCCGGAAGGGGCAGCGCACCTGTGAACGAACTGCCCGAATATCTGCTCCGACTCGGTGACGACGCGCTGATCGCCGCACAGCGGCTCGGCGAATGGGTCGCGGCCGCACCCGAGATGGAGGAGGACGTCGCGCTGGCCAACATCGCCCTCGACCAGCTCGGCGCAGCGCGACTACTGCTGTCGTACGCCGCAGAACTGGCGACCGCCGCCGGCGCGACCGCATCCGCCAGCGGCGGCCCGGTCACCGAGGACAGCCTGGCGTTCCTCCGTGACGACCGGGAATTCCGCAACTGCCTGCTGGTCGAACTCCCCAACGGCGATTTCGCGGTCACCATGGCCAAGCTGCTCTTCCTCTCGGCCTACCAGCAGCTCCTCTACAACGAGTTGGCCGACTCGACCGACGAACGGTTGGCGGGGATCGCGGCCAAGGCCCGAAAGGAGTCGGCCTACCACCTCGACCACAGCGCGCAGTGGGTGATCCGGCTCGGCGACGGCACCGACGAATCACACCGCCGGATGCAGAACGCGGTGGACGACACCTGGTCGTACACGCACGAACTCTTCCTCGCGGACGAGCTGACCGACCGGCTGGCCGAGCGGGCCGTCGTACCGGCCCCCGCCTCCCTGCGGCAAGAGTGGTTGGCCATCATCGAGCCGGTCCTCGCCGAGGCGACCCTGCAGCAGCCGGCGGACGGCTGGAACCCCGCCGGCGGGCGGAACGGCCTGCACACCGAGCACCTCTCCTACCTTCTGGCGGAGATGCAGGTCCTGCACCGCGCCCACCCCGGAGCGCAATGGTGAGCCCCCCGCGCCAGCGTGCGAGGTGCCCGCGCGAGGCGGTCGCCGCGGTGGTCGACCCCGAGATCCGGGTGATCACCATCGAAGAGCTGGGGATCCTGCGCGACGTCCACAAGGATCCGGCGACCGGCCGGGTGACCGTCACCATCACCCCGACCTACACCGGATGCCCGGCGATGGATGTGATCCGAGCCGACATCCGGGCGGCGCTGGCAGCCGCCGGACACCCCGACTCGGAGATCGTCACCGTTTTCGCGCCACCGTGGACCACCGACTGGATCTCCGAAACCGGGGCCGCCAAGCTCGCCGCCGCCGGCATCGCCCCACCGGAACCGGTCCGCCGCGCCGGGCCGGTCCCGGTCGCCCTGACCGTACGCTGCCCCCGCTGCGGGTCACCCGAAACCGATCAACTCAGCCGGTTCGGCTCGACCGCCTGCAAGGCGCTCTGGCGGTGCTGGTCGTGCCGGGAACCCTTCGAACAGATCAAGGCACTTTAGGAATGAGCGTCACCATCACCCGGCCGGTACGACGGCGGCCCATCTTCCATCCACTGCCGGTGACCGCCGTTGACCGGCTCACCGACGACGCGGTCGCGATCACCTTCGCGGTCCCGGCCGACCTGCGGGAGGTTTTCGCCTTCCGCGCCGGCCAACACCTGACGGTCCGCCGCTTCGAGGGGCCCGCGGGTGAGGAGGTACGCCGGTCGTACTCCATCTGCTCCACCCCCGGCGACCTGGCCGAGCGGGGGCAACTGCGGATCGGGGTCAAGCAGATCCCCGACGGTGCCTTCTCCCGCTTCGCCGCGACCGCACTGCATGCCGGCGACGTCGTCGACGTGCTGCCACCGCTGGGCCACTTCACCACGACGTTCAATCCGGACCGGGCCCGGCACTACGCGGCGGTGGCCGCCGGATCCGGCATCACACCGGTACTGTCGCTGGTCGCGACCGCCCTGGCCGTTGAGCCGGCGAGCACCTTCACCCTGGTGTACGGCAACCGGTACGCCCGCAGCGTCATGTTCGCCGAGGAACTGGCCGACCTGAAGAACCGCTACCCGACCCGGCTGCACCTGATCCATGTGCTGTCCCGCGAGCCGGGCGAGGCGCCGCTGCTCTCCGGCCGGATCGACGCCGACCGGCTGAACCGCCTGCTCGACACGCTCGTGCCCGCCGGGCGGATCGACGAATGGTTCCTCTGCGGCCCGTACGGCCTGGTGATCGACGCCCGCCGGGTGCTTGCCGAGCGGGGGGTGCGGGAGAAGGCCGTCCACACCGAACTGTTCCACGTTGACGAGCCTCCCGCTCCGCCGCAGCGGCCGACCACGGCGGAGGCGGGCGACACCGAGGTGACGATCATCCTTGACGGACGGGCATCCGGCTTCCGGATGAGGCGCGATGACCGGGTGCTCGACGCGGCGCTGAAGGTCCGCGGCGAACTGCCGTACGCCTGCAAGGGCGGGGTCTGCTCGACCTGCCGGGCCAAGGTGGTGGAGGGTGAGGTCTCGATGGCGCGCAACTACGCCCTGGAGCCGGACGAACTGGCCCACGGCTACGTGCTGACCTGCCAGTCCAGCCCCACCACCGACCGCCTCATCGTCGACTACGACGCATAGCCGAGGGTGATACGGAAACCCTTTCTCTTGGCGCTGCCGTTATGAATTCTCGCTGAGACGTGTAGGAAGAAGTGTAGGACAAGATGTCCTACACTTCTTCCTATGGAACAGGTGGCGATCCGGGAACTGAACCAATACACCAGCAAAGTCATGGCTCGGGTCAGGGCAGGCGAGACGGTCGAGGTGACCGACCGGGGAGAGCCGATCGCCCGTATCGTGCCGATCTCTGGCGCCGGTTCGGCCCTTGCCCGGCTGGTCGCCCAAGGGCGAGCTATGGCGCCAACCACGATGGGGCCGTTGCCAGTGCCGCCCGTGTTCGGGGAGCCCAACGTTGATATCGCAGCAGAGTTGGCCAGCGCTCGGGAGGAGGAGCGCTGGTGATCTACCTCGATTCGGCAGCGATCATCAAGTTGATCCGGCGGGAAGTGGCCACCGATGAACTTGTCGCCTGGATCAATGAACGATCCGACGTACCGCTGGTCGCGTCGGTCCTTGTGGAGGTCGAGGTCCCGCGCGCTCTGCGGCGAGCAGCGCCGCAAGGACTCATGGGAGTGCCGGCCACCCTTGCCCGCCTCTATCGAGTAGAGATCGACTCATCCGTCCGCGCTATCGCCGCCGGCTACGGTGAATCCACCTTGCGTAGCCTGGACGCGATCCACCTAGCTACCGCTCAGATCCTGGCAGATCAGCCTGGAGCAGATTTCACCGCGTTCGTCACCTACGATCGCCGGCTGCTGGAGTCCGCGAAGGCGCTGGGGCTGCCGGTGGCCAGTCCCGGCGTCGGCTGAGCGGCAGCGCCAGGGGAGCGGGACGTCGATCACGGCCGGGGTGAGGCCTGCGCCGACCGGTTGCCCGGGGGTTTAGGCTCAGAGGCGTGACTGTGAGCCGGGAAGTTGACAGCATCCTGCAGCGAGGCGCCGACGGCGGGCGGATCACGCCGGAAGAAGCTCTGCTGCTCTACACCGACGCACCGTTCCACGCCCTCGGCGAGGCCGCCGACGCGGTACGCCGCCGCCGGTATCCGGACAACATCGTCACGTACCTGATCGACCGCAACATCAACTACACCAACGTCTGCGTGACCGCGTGCAAGTTCTGCGCCTTCTACCGCGCCCCCAAGCACGCCGAAGGCTGGACCCACCCGACCGAGGAGATCCTGCGCCGCTGCGGCGAGGCGGTCGAACTGGGCGCCACGCAGGTGATGCTGCAGGGCGGCCACCACCCCGACTACGGGGTGGAGTACTACGAGGAGCTCTTCTCCTCGGTCAAGAAGGCCTACCCCCAACTGGCGATCCACTCGATCGGGCCGAGCGAGATCCTGCACATGGCGAAGGTGTCCGAGGTGTCGCTGGAGGAGGCGATCACCCGGATCAAGGCTGCCGGGCTCGACTCGATCGCCGGTGCGGGGGCGGAGATGCTGCCCGACCGGCCACGGAAGGCCATCGCCCCGCTGAAGGAATCGGGGGCGCGCTGGCTGGAGGTCATGGAACTCGCCCACCGGCTCGGGGTCGACTCCACCGCCACCATGATGATGGGGACCGGGGAGACCAACGCCGAACGGATCGAGCACTTGCGGATGATCCGCGACGTGCAGGACCGGGCCGTGGCGGCTGGCTACGCCTCCGCTGATGCTCCGGCCAGCGGTACCGGCGGCTTCCGCGCCTTCATCCCCTGGACCTACCAGCCGGAGAACAACCACCTCAAGGGCCGCACCCAGGCGACCACGCTGGAATATCTGCGGCTGATCGCGGTGGCCCGGCTCTTCTTCGACAACGTCGCGCACCTGCAGGCCTCGTGGCTGACCACCGGGAAAGACGTCGGCCAGCTCGCCCTCCACATGGGAGTCGATGACCTCGGCTCGATCATGCTGGAGGAGAACGTCATCTCCTCGGCCGGCGCCCGGCACCGGTCCAATCTGCACGAGCTGATCTGGATGATCCGCTCCGCAGATCGGATCCCGGCTCAGCGGGACACGCTCTACCGCCACCTGCGGGTGCACCGTACGCCCGAGGAGGACCCGACCGACGAGCGGGTGGTGTCCCACTACTCGTCGATCGCGTTGCCGGGCGGCGGCGCCGGCAGAACCCTGCCGCTGGTCGACGCATCGTCTTGAATTGGACGCATCGCGTCACCCACATCCATCCGCCATTCCTTCGAAGAGGGCCCGGTCCGACTTATTGCCGCCGGTCCTCAGCGGGTTTAGATTTTCCTTAATGGTGACTTAAGGTGATGGCATCGCCCTATTGGTGTGTCCGGCTTGGATCGCCCGTTCGGCTGATGCCTGGTGGGCCGAACCGGCCGATCTTCCTGCTCAGCTCGGCGACGTGCCTCGTTGAATGGCTGCCAACGACGATCAAATTTGGACATTTCTATACAGGGTCCGGGTGGTGCCGTGGGAAGGGATCGATGAGCGGCTAGCGGATCACTTAAAGAACCACTAATGTTCCGCCTCGTATCTTCCGTCCCATTTTCTGGGGGCACTTTTATGAAGCTTCGTAATCGTGTCTTGGCACGCGTCAGTGCGGGTGCCGTCGGCCTGGTCGCCGCTGGCGCTTTCGCTGCTCCGGCCCTCGCCAGCGATGTCGCCGATCTCGCCGTCGAGGCAGCTGGCGGCACGATCGCTGCCGATGCCTCCGGCAAATTCAGCAAGGTCACCCTGATCAACCGCAGCGAGGATGTCGACGCTGCGGGAATCCTGGTCACCCTCGACATCAGCAAGCTCGACCAGAACAAGGTCAAGTTCGCCGACAAGGACTGCGGCAAGCCGGAAAACGGCCTGGTCTTCTGCGGCATCGAGGGCGATGTCATCCCCGCCGGCGCCCGTGTCGACTGGCTCTTCCCGTTGGAGCGGGTTGCGGGCGCTACCGGTGACGCTGGCAAGATCACCGTCACGATCAAGCACGATGGCACCGACCCCAACCCGAAGAACGACTCTGTCACCCTCGCGGTCAAGGTGGGTGACAGCGGGCCGGACCTGATGATCCTCGCAGATGATGTGGACCAGGTCGTCGAGGTGAACTCGAACGGCAAGCTGCAGTTCAAGGGAGCCCTCAAGCCCGGTGACACCACCAGCCTCCTCTACTACGTCGCCAACCACGGCGACCAGGCGGCGAGCGGTGTCAAGATCACCATCAAGCTCCCCGAGGGCGTGACCTTCACCGAGGTCGAGGACGACTGCGAGTACGCCGAGGACAACCGGTCGGCAGTCTGCACCTACGAGAATCTCCCGTTGATCCCAGCGGACGAGGACAAGAGCGACAAGGACGAGATCTACTCGGCCGCCGGCTTCTACAACCTGATCACCGTCGGCTCCGACGTGACCGCCCCGGCCAAGCTGACCGGCGGCACCGTCAGCGTTGAGCCGCTGGTGAGCCGCGCCACGCTGAACGCTCTCAGCGCCACCGCTCCTGAACTGCCGAAGGGCGTTGAGGGAATGTCGGCCGCTGACGTGGACGCGAGCGACAACGTCGACGGCTACACCGTGATGGTTGCCAAGGCTGGCGGTGGCGGTGGCGGTGGCGGCACCCTGCCGGTGACCGGTGCCGAGGCGGGCCTGATCGGTGGTATCGGCCTGGCGGTCGTTGTCGTCGGTGGTGTGCTGTTCCTGATGGCTCGTCGTCGCCGGGTGGTTCTGGTGACGCCGGGCGATGAAAAGTCGACCGACTGACGGTCGTTGCTCTCGGCCCCGATGGGCCGTTGACATAGATCCCGTGGGCGGGGTGGGTTCTCCACCCCGCCCACGGTGTTTTCGTCACATGGCCACCCCGCTGCCCGAGAACCGCCCTCCACCCGGACCGGAAGCGGCCAGGGTGGGCTGGCAGAGTAGGAGGGCGTGACCCCCTCATCGCGCGGCCGGCGCGCCGGCCTGGACAAGCAGCCGCACGAGATCGCTGCGATGTTCGACGGCGTCGCCTCCCGGTACGACCTGACCAACACGGTCATGACCGCCGGCCGGGACCGGGCATGGCGTCGCGCCACCCGGGAAGCCCTCGATCTGCGCCCCGGCGAGCGGGTCCTCGACGTTGGTGCCGGCACCGGAGTCTCCACTCAGGAGTTGGCGCGCTCCGGTGCGTACGCGGTGGGGGTCGACCTTTCGCTCGGCATGCTCCGGGCCGGGCATCGGGTCCGACCGGAGGTGCCGCTGCTCGCCGGTGACGCGCTGCGGCTGCCCTTCCCCGACGCCGCCTTCGACGCGGTCACCATCTCGTTCGCGCTGCGTAACGTTGTCGACACCGAGGCTGCGTTGCGGGAATTCGCCCGGGTCACCCGACCCGGGGGGCGGCTGGTGGTCTGTGAGTTGAGTCATCCGACCAACCGCCTGTTCCGCAACCTCTACCTGTCGCACCTGATGCGGTGGCTGCCGGCCGCGGCCCGCGCCGTATCGAGTAACCCCGACGCGTACGTCTATCTGATGGAGTCGATCCGGGCCTGGCCCGACCAGGCCGGTCTCGCCGCGCGTATCGCCGAATCCGGGTGGGGGCGGGTGGCGTGGCGCAACCTGACCGGCGGGCTCGCGGCGCTACACCGCGCCGAACGGGAGTGAATTTCAGCATTTTGGGCTGATGGTCCCCTTCGCGTAGCTACGCTCCGATCATGACCCGGACACGTGAACCTGGCGACGACCTGCCGACCGGCCCTGCCGAACTCCCCGTCACCGCAGCCGAGGGCGCCGCATCCGACGGGGCGGCGCTCGGCGGAGCCGCGCTCGCCGGAGGAGCCGATGCGGCGGATCCGGCCAGCGGTGGCGATGGCGGGTCGTGGTGGCTGGACAGTGCAGCGGACCTGGCCGCCGAGACCGCCGAGTTGATCGCCCAGATCCGACAGTTGGCCGCGCACGATCCGACCGGAGTGCAGCAGGCGGTCGCCGACGTGATGGCGGTGTTGGATGGCGCGGGTGGCGAGCCTTCTCCTGTATCGGAGGGGGCCGCGCTCGGCGCGTATTCGGAGGATCCGCCGTCGGCCGACGGCACCGGTTCGGTCGCCGCCGAACAGGTCTAGAAAGTGTGGCGTGAACTGCGCCACTAACGGTGCGTAAAAAATGGGCAACAGAGCGTAAATGACTGCTAGTTAGGTTTGCCTAACTCGGCAGTGAGCTGGTTGCCCGGCCTAGACTCGTCTCCGAGTGGAGCTTGTGAACGATTTCACGAGCTGTCCAGGAGGGGAGGCGAGGATGGCGACAGGCGAAAACGACGCTGATGTCATCGTCGTGGGCGCCGGTCCCGGCGGTTCCGCCACCGCCTACCACCTCGCCCGCCACGGGGTGCGCGTGCTGTTGCTGGAGAAGACCCAGTTCCCCCGGGAGAAGGTCTGCGGCGACGGCCTGACCCCCCGGTCAGTTAAGCAGCTCATCAGGGTCGGCGTCGACACCTCACCGGAGGCCGGCTGGATGCCCAACAAGGGGCTCCGGGTCATCGGTGGGGGCGTCCGCCTGGAGCTCGACTGGCCGGAGTTGGCCAGCTTCCCCAACTACGGCCTGGTGCGCTCCCGCTACGACTTCGACGACCTGGTCGCGAAGCGGGCGATCGAAGCCGGCGCGGTCCTCAAGACCGGCGTGAACGTGACCGGCCCGGTCCTCGACTCCGAGGAGCGGGTCGTCGGGGTGACCGCCGAGGTCGGCCCCGGCAAGGAGCCCGCCACCTTCCGCGCGCCGTTGATCGTGGCCGCCGACGGGGTGTCCGGCCGGCTGCCGCTCGCGCTCGGTCTCGCCAAACGTGAGGACCGCCCGATGGGTGTGGCGGTGCGCCGCTACTACCGCTCGCCGGCCCGCCACGACGACAACTACCTCGAATCCTGGCTCGAACTGCGTAGCAAGGAGAGTGGCGACAAGCTCCTCCCCGGCTACGGCTGGATCTTCGGGATGGGGGATGGCCGGGTCAACGTCGGGCTCGGGGTGCTCAACTCCTCCGCCGGCTACGGCCGGACCAACTACCGGCGGATGCTGACCGAGTGGCTGGCCAACACGCCCCCGGAGTGGGGCATGAACGACGAGGCCAACGCCGACGGCAAAATCCTGGGCGCGGCACTGCCAATGGGATTCAACCGGGTGCCGCACTACACCCGGGGAGTTCTGCTCGTCGGCGACTCCGGTGGGATGGTCAATCCCTTCAACGGTGAGGGCATTGCCTACGCCATGGAGTCCGGGGAGTTGGCCGCGGAGATGGCGGTGCAGGCGCTGGCCCGACCGGCCGGCACCGAGCGGGAGCGGGCCCTTGCGCAGTACCCGGCTGAACTCAAGGCCCGGTACGGCGGCTACTACCGGCTCGGCGGCATCTTCGTCAAGCTCATCGGAAACCCGCAGATGATGCGGATCGCCACGAAGCACGGGCTGCCCCGTCCGCTGCTGATGCGGTTCGTCCTCAAGTTGATGGCCAACCTCACCGATCCGCGGGATGGGGATGCGATGGATCGGCTCATCAACGCAATGACTAAGGTTGCGCCGGCCGTGTGAGTGCCGGCGGGGCTTCCCCAGGCGGCGCCTCGGGCAGAAGTCCGTACGTTGGATTAAGGATCGACCGGAGGCAGGAAAGGACGGGTAGGAGGAGAAATGTCACTCTCTCCTTGGACACCCATCATTGGGCTGTTCGCCCTCGCCGCGGCCTTTGCGCTGTTCTCCGTCGCGGCGGCGCGTTTCGCCGGCCCGCGGCGCTACAACAGGGCCAAGCTTGAAGCGTACGAATGTGGCATCGAGCCGGGCCCGCAGCCGGCTGGCGGCGGGCGCTTCCCGATCAAGTTTTACTTGACGGCAATGCTCTTCATCATCTTCGACATCGAGATCATCTTCCTCTACCCGTGGGCCGTGTCCTTCGACCTGCTGGGCACCTTCGCCTTTGTGGAGATGGTCATGTTCATCGGCGCCGTCTTCATCGCCTACGCCTACGTCTGGCGCCGTGGCGGCCTGGACTGGGACTGAGGAGGAACCCCATGGGTATCGAGGAAAAGCTCCCGGCCGGCATCCTGCTCTCTAGCGTCGAAAAGTTGGTGAACTGGTCCCGCAAGTCGTCGACCTGGGGCCTCACCTTCGGTCTGGCCTGCTGCGCTATCGAGATGATGGCCGCCGGCGCGTCCCGCTACGACCTGGGCCGCTGGGGCATGGAGGTCTTCCGGGCCTCGCCCCGCCAGGCCGACCTGATGATCGTGGCCGGCCGGGTGAGCCAGAAGATGGCGCCGGTGCTACGGCAGATCTACGACCAGATGGCCGAGCCCCGCTGGGTGATCTCGATGGGGGTCTGCGCCAGCAGCGGGGGCATGTTCAACAACTACGCGATCGTCCAGGGTGTCGACCACGTCGTACCGGTCGACATGTACCTGCCCGGCTGCCCACCGCGACCCGAGATGCTGATCGACGCGATCCTCAAACTCCGCGAGAAGATCGCACACGAGCCCCTCGGCCCCGGTGGCCGCAAGATGCTGGAAGCCCGCCGCGAACGCGGCGACGTGCCGGTCGTTGCACCCGGCTCGATGCCCTCGTCCTACCGGTCCGACAAGGCCCGCCGGGCGGAGTGGACCCAGGCGGTGCTGGAAGGCCGTGAAGAGCAGCTGCGGATCGAGAACTGGATGAAGGCGCAGAACCATCTGACCTCCGGGGGCAGCAAATGACCTCTCCCTCACCGGTGCCGAGCGAGCAGCCCGGCGGCGGCGTCCCGGTGAACGCCCCGCCCGCCGGCGCGACCAGCGGCGCCCCTGCTGAATATCCACCCTCCAGCCCGGCCGGCCGGGGCATGTTCGGTGCCCAGGGGACCGGAGACACCTCCGGATTCGGCGGCCTGGTACGCCGACGGGTGCGTCCGCTGGACAGCCCCCGCCCGTACGGCGGCTACTTCGACGAGGTCTGCGACGCGTTGGAGGAGGCCTACCCCGGCTTCGCCGACGCGGTCGAAAAGGTCGTCGTCGACCGGGGCGAACTGACCCTGCACATCCGGCCCGACAAGATTCTCGAAGTCTGCCAGGTGCTCCGCGACGACGAGGCGCTGCGCTTCGAGTTCTGCTCCTCCGTCTCCGGCGTCGACTACCTCGGCGCCGACGAGCGGCGGCTGCACGTCGTCTACCAACTGACCTCGATGACCTACCGGCGCCGCCTCCGCCTGGAGGTCGCGGTCACCGCCGCCGCACCGCACGTGCCCAGTGTCACCTCGGTCTACCCCACCGCGGACTGGCAGGAACGGGAAACGTACGACATGTTTGGGGTCATCTTCGACGGACACCCCGGGCTGACCCGGATCCTCATGCCCGACGACTGGGAAGGCCACCCGCAGCGCAAGGACTACCCGCTCGGGGGAGTGCCGGTCGAGTACAAGGGCGCCGAGATTCCCCCACCGGACCAGCGGAGGTCTTACCAATGACGTCCACCCCTGGCTACGCGACTGAGCACGAGACCGCTGAAGGCAAGGTCTTCACCGTCACCGGTGGCGACTGGGACACGGTTGCCGCCGGTATCGACCCGATCAACGACGAGCGCATCGTCGTCAACATGGGACCGCAGCACCCGTCGACGCACGGCGTACTGCGCCTCGTGGTCGAGTTGGAGGGCGAGACCGTACGCGAATGCCGGCCGGTCGTGGGCTACCTGCACACCGGTATCGAGAAGAACCTCGAATACCGCAACTGGGTGCAGGGCACCACCTTCGTCACCCGGATGGACTACCTGGCGCCGATCTTCAGCGAGGTGGGCTACAGCCTGGCGGTGGAGAAGCTGCTCGG
>DASULK010000116.1:0-4687 GCA_036278255.1 Micromonospora sp. | reverse complement strand
TCGGGGTGGGCGAGCAGCGCCGCCATCCCGCCCGGGATGCCGTTACGCAGGGTTTCGTTGCCGGCGACCGCAAAGAGCCAGAAGAGGTTCTCGAACTCCTCCACACTCACCCGGCCGTCGGCGTCATCCACCTGCTGCAGCAGGATCGACATGATGTCGTCGCCCGGGTTGCGGCGCTTGTAGGCGGCCAGTTCGTGGGCGTACGCGTACAGGTCGGGGATTCCGTCCCTGGTGCGCGGGTCGGGCATCCGCCCGGCGGCGCCCGCTCGCGGCCGCACCCGCAGCGCCGCCCGCGCCATCGGGGTGGTCGCCTCGACGGTGGAGGCGATGTCGCTGGTTGAATACTCCGGGTCCTGGTATCCGATGACCCGGTTGGCCCAGTCGAAGAGCAGGTACCGGTCGGATTCGGGGACACCGAGCACATCCGCGAGTGTCCACAGCGGCAGGTCGGCGGCCAGCTTGACGAAATCCACCACCCCGTCGTCGGGGACCGAGGCGACCAGCTGCCGTGCCCGGGCCGCGATGCCGTCCTGCAGTGCGGCCACCGCCCGGGGCGTGAAAGCCTTGGTCAGCAGCCGGCGCAGCCGGGAATGCTCGGGCGGATCCATGTTCAGCATCATCCGGCGTACGTAGGCCAGGTCGGTCGGGGTCGCCGGGTCCCGCACCTGCGTGGCGCCCAGATAGGAGCTGAACAGCTTCGGGTTACGCAGCACCGCCTTGACGTCCGCGTGGCGCCACACCCCCCAGAAACCCGGGCCGGCCGGCCACGAATCGACCGGCGGCTCCGCCACCCATGAGACCGGCGCCGCCTCGCGTAGCCGGGCGAACTCCGCATGGGGGACACCTTCGACGAAGGTGTCCGGGTTGACGACAACGCTGCTCTCCACGCGCACTCCCATCCGGTTGATGTTCTCCGGGATGATCAGAGAGGCAGCGTAGCCACTGGGGCGGCGGGCCCGACAGATCGATCCCGCTCTCACCGCGGCAACGACCTCATGTGGACAGATCGTTGGCTAAGGGGACTTGACGGGCGGATCATGACAGTGAAGCATGCCCATCGGTAAGCAAACCCTGACGGACCGGAGAGGAACCCATGGCTCGACGTAGCCGGCACATATTCGCGGCGGTGCTCGCCGCCAGTCTTCTGACCACCGCCTGCGCAGCCGACGAGAGCCGGGGAGACTCGAACAAGGTCAACATCGGCGTCAGTATCGAATTGTCCGGGCCGGCCCAGGTGCAGGGCGAGGCGTACCAGAAGGCGCTGCAGCTAGAAGCGGAGCGGATCAACGCCAGCGGCATCAAGGTCGGCGACAAGACCTACAAGCTGAACCTGATCATCCGGGACAACAAGAGCGACCCGACCGAGTCGCTGCAGGTCGTCAAGTCGATGATCGACAACGACAAGGTGGTGGGCATCGTCGGCGGCGGCTCATCCCCGACCACCATGTCCATCGTCGACACCGTCGAAAGCCGCGGCGTGCCGACCGTTTCGATGGGCTCCTCCGGAGCCATCGTCGCCCCGCTGGAGGAGCGGCAGTTCGTCTTCAAGACCCCCGCCAACACCAACCTCATCGTCGACAAGATGATCGAGGAGTTCGAAGCCAGCGGCATCAGCAAGGTCGCCCTCCTCTCGGTCGACAACGCCTACGGCCAGGCCGGGGTCGGCGCCTTCGACGCCGCGGTCAAGTCCGGCAAGATCGACCTGGTCGCCCAGGAGAAGTTCACCGACAAGGACAAGGACTTCACCGTCCAGGTCACCAAGCTGATCGCCGTCCAGCCGGATGCCATCGTGGTGTGGGCCATCCCGCCCGGCTCGACGATCGCGGCGAAGAACATCAAGGCCAGCGGCTTCACCGGCAAGGTCTTCTTCGACGCCGGGGCCGGCGCCGAACTCTTCATCAAGGGCGCAGGCGCCGAATCCGAGGGCATGTACATGGTGCACCCGGCCGTCCTGGCCGGCGCGCAGATCACCGGTGACTCGCCCGCCGAGCTGATCCAGCGGGAGTTCTTCGAGCAGTACTCCGTCAAGTACGGCAACTTCTCCGGCTTCGCCTCCTACGGGGCCGACGCGCTCCGCCTCCTCGTCGCCGCCATCGAGAAGGCCGGCAGCCTCGACCGCACGAAGGTCCGGGACGCGATGGAGCAGCTCCGCTACGACGGGGTGACCGGCCGGTACGAGTTCTCCGACAAGGACCACGGCGGTGTCACCCGGGACTCGCTCGCCCTGCTCGTGGTGCGCGACGGAGTGTGGGTGCCCGCCCGCTGAACATGGAACAACTTGCACAGTTCGTCGTCACCGGTCTAGCCACCGGGACCATGTATGCGCTGGTTGGCCTGGGCATCGCTCTGGTGTTCCAGGTCACCAGCGTCATCAACTTCGCCCAGGGGCACTTCGTCATGCTCGGTGCGCTGATCTTCGCCGTGCTGTCGGAGAGCGGAGTCGCACCGGTGCTGGCGGCCGCGGTCGCGCTGGCCGGCACCACGGCGGTCGGCTTCGGTGTCGAACGGCTCGTCATCGCCCCCGCCCGGATCACCCAACTCGACCGGCTGATCATCCTCACCATCGGCGCCGCCATCGTCATCGAAGGTGCCGCCCTCGTCGCCTTCGGCACCCAGCCGCGGGCCGCCGAACCCTTCACCCCCGGCGTCCTCCGCTTCGGCGGAGTCAACCTGGAACGCCAATACCTCTGGGTGGCCGCCACCGCCGCGGTCGCGGTCCTCGCCGTCTGGTTCTTCCTCACCCGCACCACGCTCGGCAAGGCGATGCGGGGCGTGGCCATGGACCGGGAAGCCGCCCGACTGATGGGCATCTCGCCACGCCGGATGTCCCTGCTGGTCTTCACCCTCGCCGCCGCGCTCGGCGCGGTCGGCGGCATCGCGCTCGCCCCGATCCAGCACCCCGATCCCGGCATCGGCATCGCGCTCGGGCTCAAAGGCTTCACCGCCGCGGTGATCGGCGGCCTCGACTGGCCCGCCGGCGCGGTCGCCGGGGGGCTGCTGCTCGGCGTCGCCGAGGCGATCGCCGCCGGCTACCTGCCCAGCGGCTACAAGGACGCGGTCGCCTACGGGGTGCTGGTGCTGCTCCTGGTCGCCCGCCCGACCGGTCTGCTGCGCGCCGTACGGGCGGTACGAGTATGAGGCGGCTGCTCGGCTACGCGGTCTTCGCCACGATCCTCTTCACCATCCCGGCCATCTTCACCCGGGTGCCGCCGTACACCATGTCCGACGGGGTGCAGATGGCGATCCTGGCCATCGCCGCGTTGGGGCTGGTGCCGCTGACCGGGTACGCCAACCAGATCTCACTCGGGCAGGCCGCCTTCTACGGCACCGGGGCGTACGCCTCGGCGATCCTCACCGTCCATTCCGGCTGGAACCTCTGGCTGGCCCTACTCGTCGGCGCGGCACTGGCCGGCGGTGGCGCCTACCTGCTCGGCCTCTTCATCTTCCGGGTCACCGGCCACTACCTCGCGCTCGCCACCATCGCGCTGGGCCTGGTGCTCGCCATCGTTGCCCGACAGTTGGCCATCACCGGCGGGTCCGAAGGACTGCCCGGCATCCCGTACCTGTCCGTCTTCGGGTTCGAGCTGACCGGAGACGTCAACTACTACTACTTCGTGGCGGCCGTTCTGTTGGTGGCCACCCTGGTTGTCGGGCTGGTGGTGCGCTCGTCACTGGGCCGGTCACTGATCGCGGTCGGCGATAGCGCGTTCGCCGCCGCAGCCAGCGGCATCGATATCGCCCGCTACAAGCGGGTTGCGTTCGTGTTGGCCGCGGTGCTCGCCGCGGTCGCCGGCTCCCTCTACGCCCACTGGGTCACCTACGTCGACGTGCACACCCTCGACCTGCTCCTCTCCATCCAGCTGCTGATCATCGTCGCGGTCGGCGGCCTACGCAGCGTGTGGGGCGCCGCCGTCGGGTCGTTCATCATCGTGTCGCTGGTCCGGTTCAGTAAGGAATGGCTGCCCGTACTCTCGCAGAAGGCCGGCGGCCAGGTCGAGATCGTCGCGTACGGGGCGGCGTTGATCCTGGTGCTGCTCTTCCTGCCTCACGGTGTGGTCGGCGGCTTCAACGACCTGGCCGCCCGGCTGCGCCCCGCCCGCGGCCCGGTGGCACCCGGCTCTCCCTCCCCGGCCGGGTCCACCGCCGCCCCCACCGCCGACACCCCGGCACTGAGTAAGGAGCCATCGTGACCGCGGAACTCGACATCAACGGTCTGGTCATGCGCTTCGGCGGGGTCACCGCCGTCGACGGGCTCACTCTCCGCCACGACTCCGGCGGTGTGATCGGACTCATCGGCCCCAACGGCGCCGGGAAGACGACCGTGCTGAACCTGCTCTCCGGCGCGCTGCGGCCCACCTCCGGCGCCGTGACCCTCGACGGGCAGCGCCTCGACGGGCGTAAACCCGACCGGATCGCCCGCCTCGGGGTCGCCCGTACCTTTCAGAACCTGCAGACCTTCGCCTCCCTCACGGTGCGGGAGAACGTCCAGGTGCCGCTCTCCGCGCGGGCCGCGACCCGGCCGTTGACCGGCCTGGTCGCGCTGCTGTCGCGGCGGGACGCGACCGTCCACCGGGAGCGGGCCGACCAACTGCTCGCCGACGTCGGGCTGCTCGACCTGGCGGACCAGCCGGCCAGCAGCCTGCCGTACGGGCTGCAGCGGCGGCTCGAGGTCGCCCGGGCGCTCGCC
>DASULK010000115.1:0-2251 GCA_036278255.1 Micromonospora sp. | reverse complement strand
GGTCCGGCCCCCGTCAGCCGGCCCCGGGAGCGAGGCGGCTCGCATAGGCTCGCTCCGTGAAGGTCTTGATCACCGGAATGTCGGGCACCGGCAAGTCGACGGCACTCCGTCTCTTGCACCGGCGAGGGCACAGGACGGTGGACACCGATACCAACGCCTGGAGTCAATGGGTGACGCTGCCCGACGGCTCCACCGACTGGATCTGGCGCGAGCAGGCCATCACGGACCTGCTCAGCAGCCACACCGAGGGCAGCCTCTTCGTGGCCGGCTGCAAGACCAACCAAGGCCGGTTCTATCCCCTGTTCGACCACATCGTGCTGCTGAGCGCACCGGCCGAGGTGCTGCTGGCTCGGATCGCAGCCCGGACCGACAACCCCTACGGCAAGCGGCCCGAAGAACGAGACGCTGTTCTCCACCACCTGACCACCGTCGAACCGCTGCTGCGCGCCACCGCGACCGCCGAGATCGACGCCACCGCACCCGTCGAACGCGTCGTCCAGCAGCTGGAAGAACTCGCCGAGCACTGACCTCGGGACAGCCGCAACCCCGGAAGCAACGGGACACCACAGACTGCCCCGCGCCGCGTCACAGGTGGAGTCGGCGATCGCTACAGCACTCCACCACCTGGGGAATTACGAGCTCCGCCTCGCGACCGCCTTGTTCCGCCGCTACCTGCGCGCCCGCATCCCCATCGGCCCCGACCACACCACGCCGCTGGCCGGCGCACGCCCCGAGGCCGCTCTCGCCGAGACCCAGCGCACCGGCCACCACCATCACTGATCCCGACACCGCGTTCTGGAGGAGCATGCCTCACCCCACCCCGCACCCGGTGCGGCTGGCCGACGAGATCACCCGCCGGCTCGGCCAGCTCACCGACCACCTCGCCCGACTCCCCCCACACGAGGCCACGCACGTCATCGCACGTGTACTCGACCCAGACGCCGGAGTTCTCGGCGGCGTCACCGGCCTCGTCACCACCAGCAGCAGGTTCGCCAAGGTCCAGGCCGAGCGCGGGGCGCTGCCGGCGGAGGTATGGCTCGCGCTCGGCCGCGCGGCGAACGAGCTTGACGCCATGGGCGGCGACCTGGACGAACACCGCGAGACCCTGCGCCGTGTCAGCAGACAGACCGCCACCAGCATGTCGAAGCCGCCGTCCCCTGCACCGCTCGTTGCCCGGCGGCGCCGGTGAGAAAGAGACAGCGGCAGCACTGGGGGCCGGGCGAGCAGCCCGAACAGCACTATCTCGTCGAGCCCCGCGCCCTCGCCGGCGGTGGCGACCTCCGCCACGTCTCCGAGTTCTTGCGCGCTTCCGGCTGGCGGGACAAGTCCAAAAAGGACGGGCCTTTGATCATGGAGAGCCCGGACCGTACGGTGCGAATCTCCTACAACCCCCACATGCTGCCGGGCGGATGGACCATCCACGGCACGGCGCAAGGACAGCAGGCCGAGTGGTGGGCGGTCCTGGGCCGGCAGACGCCGGTGGAGATCGTCGCCGGGCTGACCGATGCCCTCACCCGTCCGCGCTCCGCCCACGCCCCCAACGTGTGGGCACCCCTGGAAGAACAGCATTGGCAAACCCGGCCCGAAGGCAGGCACTACACCGCGACGAGCCCTGACGGAGCAGCGTGGTTGCACTTCCGTCAGGACCCGAACGGCAACGCCATGTGGTGGTCCGGCGCGAGGGATCGGCAGGGCAACGGCTGGACCGCCCAGTTCACCCCCAGCACCCCGATGCACCTCGTGCAAGCCTTCTCGGCCGCCCTGGCCAGCCCCGAACCGGTGATGCGCCCGCGCGGACGCGTCCCGCACAGCGCGCAGATCCGGACCACGTCCGTCTCCGTCCTGCCCTCCCAGCTCAGCGCCTGGCAGCAGGCCCGTGTCGCCGCTGCCCGCGCCGCCACCTGGACCCGCAACTGGAATGCCAACCGGCCGCGCACCACAGTCCGTCCCCACGCTCACGCCGGCGCCGCCCGCGCCCGCCGCTGACCCCCGAAGCCGATCACCGAGGAACCCTGTGCCCGCACTCACTCCGGACACCATCCGCGCCGCCGCGGACACCTTGTCCCGCCTCACCGAATACCTGCGCCAGGACCCGGATCCCGCCGAGGCACTCGCTCTCGTCGAGCCGCTGCTCGACGAGTACACCGGCCTTCCCGTCCAGCTCGCCGACGCCCTGCGCGCCCTCGCCCGCGCCGTACAGAACCACCCGGACACCCCGCGCACCGCCGCAGTCGACCTCCTCCTCCAGGAG
>DASULK010000114.1:0-4820 GCA_036278255.1 Micromonospora sp. | reverse complement strand
CCCGACGTCGCGCGATCCGTCGGTATCGCTCGCCGAGGAAGGTGTCGGTGCGCCCAGCGATCGGCGCGGCCTCGCCGAGGACCCGTGCCAGGTACCGGTCGCCGTGTCCGGTGGAGCCGTTGCCCTTGTCCTTGCCGGCCGAGGACTTGATGCCCGGGGAGAACTTCGCCCACGAGCACAAGTGCCCGGCGGTGGGGAACCGGGTCATGTCGACGCCGATCTCGGCGATGATCACCGCAGCCGCGACCGGTCCGATCCCGGGAATCTCATCGAGCCGCTCCACCACGAGCTCGAAAGGGGCCAGGTGAGCCTCGATCTGAGCATCGAGCACCGCGATGTCGGCGTCGATCCCGTCGATGCGGGCCAGCATCTGGGCCAGCAGGAACCGGTGATGGTCGTCGAAGTGGCCGGTGAACGCCTCCACCAGCTGTGGAATCTTGGCGCGCATCCGGGTCCGCGCCATCTCTGCGAGCACCTTCGGATCGCGTTCCCCAGCGATCAAAGCCGCCATCATCTGCCGTCCGGAGACACCGAAGATGTCCGAGGCCACCACCGACAACTTGATGCAGGCGTCCTCGAGCAGCTTCTCGACCCGGTTCTTCTCGGCGGTCCGTACCCCGACCAGGTCAATCCGGTAGCGGGTGAAGTCCCGCAGCTGCCGGATCGGGCGGGGCGGAACGAAGCTGGGGCGCAGCATCTGCCGCTCGGCGACCTTGCACAACCACACCGCGTCGAGCACATCTTCTCCGAACTAAGAATTGCCAGGAGATCGCATGGTTTGTCCGATATGCCGTCAGGACTGCTAAGAGGGCGCGGATGAAGTCTCGCCGGTGATGGTGCGGCCGGCGGTGTCGGTGAAGCTGGGGATGCCCAGCTGGACGGTGCTGGTGCGTCGGGCGGTGATCTGGTCCATCTGGTCGAGCTTGGCGTGGGCGCCGGCAAGGCTGACCTTGAGCCCTTCGGCCTCGCCGAGCCAATGGTGGGTCTCGGCCTCGGCGATGCGTGCGATGAGGTTGTCCCGGATCTGGACGAGGCGGGGGCGGGCTGCGGGGTCGGGCCGCAGCAGCGGGCAGCGAAGGCAGGCGTGTTCGTGGATGCAGGCGGTGGCATAGGACCGGCCGCAGTCGCCGATGGCGACCTTGCGGTGTTCGAAGTGGCCGAGGAAATCGGTCCATTCCTCGTCGGTGGGGACGCGGTACTCCTCGTTGGGACGCAGCGCGCGGCGCCGCGCGATGAACGCCCGGTGTCCGTTGATCACCTCTTCCGGGTAGACGGCCTTGTAGCCCATGGTGGTGTTGATGTCGCGGTGTCCGGCGACGAGTTGGGCGATGTGCGGGGGCATCCCGTGCAGGATCGCGTCGGTGATGAAGAGCCTGCGGAAGTCGTGGAAGGTGTAGCGCAGCGGGCTTCCGGTGGCGTCCTTGACGCCGATCGCGGCCAGTGCGTGGTCGAGGTAGCCGCGCAGCGATGTCTCCGAGACGGGCCGGTTCTCGAGTCGTCGGCGGCATTGGAACAGCAGCGGCATGGGTGGGTTGTAGACGCGTTCGTTCTTGTCGTAGGAGACCACCTGCGGCACGTGTGGCCGGTCGCCGCGGATCCTGGCGATGATCGCCGAGAGCACGTCGGCGAGTTCGGGTGCGATCACCAGTAGTCGTTCGGTGTCGGTCTTGGACGGGGTGATCTGCAGCAGCGGGATGAGCTCGCCGGTGGCCGGGAGCCGGTACTGGATCAGGCTGTGGTGTGAGAGTTCGGTCAGTTCCTCGATCCTGATGCCGGTGTGGCGCAGCACCTCCACCATCGCCCAGGTCCAAAAGCCGCGGTGTTCGTCGAAGGTGAGGTCGCGGCGTCGGCCGCTGTCGGGGTCCTCGGCCCAGATCCGCCCGGTCGTCTCGGTCCGCATCACCGACCGGCGCAGGGTCACCCCGGCCGCGGTGAACAGCTCACCAGGTAGCGCGTGGTGGGCCGCGGCGAGCAGTCCGGCGGTGCGGGTGCGGTCGGCCTCGACCCAGGATACGAGTGCCGGCAGCACCGGGAGCCGTTCGCGGGTGCGGGCGTCCATCCGGGACTTACGTTGGGACCGGTCCTTCTTGTGGGACACGTCGCTGGCGCTGACCGGGCAGCGCACCGCCCAGGGCCCCCACCGGGCCGGGTCGTCGTCGGCCCACTCGGCGATGTCGAGGTAGAACGCCCGGACCGCGGTGAGCACGCTGCGCCCGTCCAGGCGCGGCGAGGTCACCGCGACCTGCTCGCCGTCGGGGGTGGCCGTGGTGCGGGTGCGGGTCATCACCCGTTGCTTCCATGCCGCGGTCACGTCACGGGGCAACTGGAAGGAGTCGATGCCGGGGTGGTGTGCCTCCAGGTCGGCCCAGAACAGCTTGCCGAGCAGGTAGGCGAAGTGCTGCAGGGAGGAGAAGTCCACCGACGGCTGACGTTCGCGCAGGTAGTCGACCAGCACGTCACGCACCGGCCGGCAGGCGATCCGGTACCGGTCGATCAGCTGCTCACAGCTGGGCTGCCCGCGGCCGGAGAACATCTCGATCGCCGCCGGCGCGTCCTCGCCGAGGACACCGTGTGCGCGCAGCAGCTGGTAGAACAGCGGGCTGTGGGTGTGCGCCTCGGAGGTGGCGCGCATCTGCGCGGACACCTGGAGGAGCTCGACGCAGTCACCGACCCGGGTCGCGGCCACCGGACCTCCCTTGGCGGCCACGATGACCGCGACCCGGGTCAATGCCTGCTGCCCGCTCTGCAGTCCGACCCGGCCGTGGGTGCACAACTCGGTGAGCTCGGCGAAGGCGGCGGTGTCTTTGGTGCGGGCCACCTCGATGGCCAGGCCACGGCGCACCGGCGCGAAGCCCAGCAGCCAGCCGAGGCTGGGCCGGACCACCTCGGCGCAGATCAGGACCAGCAGCCCGGGGCTCAGGTGCGGCGGCGTCGTGCGGTTGCCGGGGTGCCCGGCTCCTCTGGCCGAGGACGCGGCGACCAGGTCCCGCCAGTCCGGCTGATCCTCCGCACCGCTGACACGCCATCGGTCCTGCCAACTGGCGCCCGGATAGGTCGACAGCCAGCTCAGCACCGACATGACCCCCAGCCGTCGGGTCTGCTGGCTGGCCGGGTTGTCCAACGCGAACGGTGCCGCCAGGACCCGGGCCAGCACCTCCGCGCGGCTCGCCTCGGTCGCCGCCCACGACGACTCGACCGGTCGGGGCGGGAATACGGACAGCAACTGTGCCCCGGTCGGGTTCCCCGACCCGGCCATCGTCGCCCCGGCCATCGTCGACCCGGCCATCGTCGACCCGGCTTCGTCGGCCGCGAGCTGGATCGTCTGCTCGGTGCCGGGGGTCACCACCTGTCCTCGCTGCCGAACAGGACCTGCAGGCTCTCCGCGCGGTATCCGGGCGCCGGCGTGGAGGGTCCGCGGTCACGTTGCCGGGAGTGGAACGCGAGCACCCCGGCGATCACGTCCTCGGTCACCGGGTTCAGGTACCTCTGGGTGGTGGACAGGTGGGCATGTCCCAGGACCCACTGCACGTCGGTCAACGGCATCTGTGGGTCGCGAGCCATCCGATACGCCGCTGTGTGCCGCAGATCGTGCAGCGACCAGTTCGACCCCAACGCGGCGTTGGCCCGGTTGAACATCGCCCGCGCGGCGTCGTAGCGCAGCGGCCGGAACGGGCGCCGCAGCGTCCACCACAGCGGCTCGTCCCGACCTGCCGGCACCAGACCGTCCAGCTGCGCCTGATACAGCCGCAACCACACGAACGCGTCCGGTGCGGCCGGCAGCGTCTGCAGCACCCGGGTTCCCTTGCGCATCACCGTGATCAGCTGCTGTCCCGGGTCGACATCGGCGACCGTGGCACCCAGCAGCTCCGAGGCCCGCGCGCCGGTCGAGACCCACAACGCGACCAGGGCCCGGTCACGATGCGAACCCAGCTGCGCGAACAACTCATCGAACCGCTCGTCAGGGATGCACCGCGGTGCACGTGTCACCACCGCCGGTCGGTACCGACCCGTGTGCTGGCCGGTGAACGGCTCCATCGGGTTGTGGTGTGCATAGGCCCGTCCGACCCGGCGATGCCGAGACAGCGGGAACGGGTTGACCATCGGCCCGGTACCCACCTCCAGGTGAAAGTCGTAGAAGCCGCGCACCACCGTCTCGCAGTGCGCGATCGTGGTGGCCTGGTAACGGTCACCGCGCGAAGGCCGACCGGTCACCGCGTTCGGCGTCCCCGCAGTTCGGTCCCTGCTCGCCCCGGAAGCGGCGTCACCGTCGGGACGCCGCCAATGCGGCCGAGACGGCTTCACCGTGACCTGCAACCACCGAATGAAGTCGCGCGCCTCGACCCGAGTCGCCTGATCCCAGCCCACCTCGACGGCCCACAAGAACCGGAACCAGCGCAGCAGGTCCATCCCAGACGAGCGCTGCGTCGTCGCCGGCCGACCGCAGGCAGCCAACTCGGCGAAGAACGCAGCCACCGCGACGATCACCCGGTCATCGTCATCAACCAGCCGATACGGCTCGAACAGCTCCCCCGTCGCCTCCAGCGAGCCCCGACCCGGCACCACAAGCCCAGACAACTCTCGAGGAACACCTGCGTCGTTGACCACGAGCGCAACCTAGCCAGCCCGCAACGCAGAAATGCCCGGCGCGCTCAAACCCCCACCGGTAGTTCGGTCAACAGGTCGGTCTTGCGGCCCGGGACCGTCTTCACGTGCCGGGCGTTGACCAGCAGCACCTCGAACCCGGCGTCCTCCAACAGGTAGTAGAACGGCTTCCAGTAGTCGCCGGTCGCTTCCATCACCGCGCAGGTGACCCGTTGGTC
>DASULK010000113.1:0-8148 GCA_036278255.1 Micromonospora sp. | reverse complement strand
GTGGACCAGCGCTGGGGCGAACTGGTCTACGACGGGTTGTGGTTCTCGCCGCTGAAGAATGCGCTCGACGCGTTCATCGAGGACACCCAGCGGCACGTCTGCGGCGAGGTGCGCCTCATCCTGCACGGTGGCCGCGCGGTGGTGACCGGTCGTCGCTCCGAGGCCAGTCTCTACGACTTCGGGCTGGCTACCTACGACACCGGCGACACCTTCGACCAGTCACTGGCGAAGGGCTTCGTGCAGTTGTGGGGGCTGCCGTCGCGGTTGGCCGCCGCCCGGGACGTCCGGTTGGGTGGTTTGTCGTCTTGACCAGCAGAATGGGCGGCGTGGACGACACGAGCCTGACCGAAAAGAGCGCCGCGCCCAACCGCACCAGCCTCTGGGGCGGCCGGTTCGCCGGCGGTCCCGCCGAGGCGCTCGCCCGGCTCTCCGTCAGTGTCCAGTTCGACTGGCGATTGGCCCCGTACGACCTGGCCGGCTCACGGGCGCACGCCCGGGTGCTGGCCCGGGCCGGGCTGCTCGACACCGACGAACTGGGCAAGGTCCTCGCCGCACTGGACGACCTGGAGGCCGCCTGTGCTGCCGGGACGTTCCGGCCCACCATCGACGACGAGGACGTGCACACCGCGCTGGAGCGTGGCCTGCTGGAACGGCTGGGCGGTCTCGGCGGCAAGCTGCGCGCCGGCCGCTCCCGCAACGACCAGGTCGCCACCGACCTGCGCCTCTACCTACGCGACCACGTCCGCGGCATCGCCGCCGGACTGGTCGAGTTGGCCGCCGCCCTCACCGAGCAGGCCGGGCGGCACGTGGAGACCCCGGCGCCGGGGATGACCCACCTTCAGCACGCCCAGCCGGTCACCTTCGGCCACTGGCTGCTCGCCCACGTCCACCCCCTGCTGCGCGACCTCGACCGGATGCGGGACTGGGACGCCCGAGCAGCGATCAGCCCCCTGGGGGCCGGAGCACTGGCCGGCTCATCACTGCCGCTCGACCCGGTGCGGGTCGCCGAGGAACTGGGCTTCACCGCGCCCGCCGCCAACTCGATGGACGCGGTCGCCGACCGCGACTTCGTGGCGGAATTCCTCTTCATTACGGCCATGATCGGCGTGCACCTGTCCCGCCTCGGCGAGGAGGTGGTGCTCTGGACGTCGCAGGAGTTCGGTTGGGTCGAACTCGACGACGCCTTCGCCACCGGCTCGTCGATCATGCCGCAGAAGAAGAACGCCGACATCGCCGAGCTGGCCCGGGGCAAGTCCGGCCGGCTCGTCGGCGGACTGGTGGCGGTGCTGACCATGCTCAAGGGCCTGCCGCTGACCTACGACCGGGACATGCAGGAGGACAAGGAGCCGGTCTTCGACGCGGTCGACACCCTGCAACTCCTGCTGCCCGCCCTCTCCGGGATGATCTCCACGATGACGGTGCGGGTCGACCGGCTCGTCGCCGCCGCCCCGGTCGGCTACACCCTGGCCACCGAGGTGGCCGACTGGCTGGTACGCAAGGGGGTGCCGTTCCGGGAGGCGCACGAGGTGACCGGACGCCTGGTCGCGCTCTGCGTCGCCCGCGACTGCGCGCTCGACGAGGTCTCCGACGGCGACCTGAGGCTGGTCAGCGAGCATCTGGATCCCGGTGTGCGCGAGGTGCTGTCGGTGCGCTCCGCCCTGGCCGCCCGGACCACCCCCGGATCCACCGGCCCGGGCCCGGTCGCTGACCAGCTCGCGCAAGTCGAGGAGCAACTCGACCACTGGCGGAAGTGGGCAGCCGAACGGGTCGTCCCCGGCTGATCCCGTCTTCCCACCACACTGCAAGGGCGGGGCCGTCCACGACGACCTGGCCCTTGCAGTGTGGTCAGATCGTGCCGTCCCGGCTACTCTCGGTGAAATGGAGATGACGCCCGGACCCGAGTCGGCGGTGACCGCGGCCATCGGCACCGAGCTGCCCGATCTGCTGGCAGGGCCGGTGGTGCCGGCGGCGCGCGGGCTGCTCGGCTGCACGCTCACTGCGGGCGGGGTGACGGCCCGCATCACCGAGGTCGAGGCGTACGCCGGTACGGCCGGTGACCCGGCATCCCACGCCTACCGTGGCCGTACCCCGCGCAATGCGGCGATGTTCGGCCCGTCCGGGCACGCCTATCTCTACTTCAGCCACGGCCGGCACTGGTGCATGAACGTGGTGACCGGACCGGACGGGGAGGCTTCGGCCGTCCTGCTGCGCGCCGGTGAGGTGGTCGACGGTCTCGAGGCTGCGCGGGCGCGCCGCCCGGCTGCACGGCGGGATGTGGATCTTGCGCGAGGTCCCGCCCGGTTGTGCGCTGCGCTCGGCCTCGACCGTACGGCGTACGGCGCCTACCTGCTCGGCGACGGCCCGGTGCGCTTGGCAGCCCCGCCAGTGCCGGTGTCGGACTCGGCCATTACCGCCGGGCCGCGGGTCGGGGTCACCTCCGCCCACGACGTCCCCTGGCGCTTCTGGATCACCGGCGACCCGACCGTCAGCCCGTACCGCCGCCACGTCCCCCGCCAGCGCTCCTGATACCGCGCCGGACCCCTTGCCGTCCACCACCTCCAGAATCAGGTCCAGTCCGCGTGCACCGGCCCATTCCTGCGCCTGTGCCAACAGGCGCCGGCCGACGGACTGTCGACGAAACGTGGGCGCGACGAAGAACCGGCTGACGGCGGCCAGCGGTCGGCTCGTTGCCAAATCGGGAATAACCAAGGGCTTGAGCCGGACGAGGGCCAGATGCCCTGCGACGGTTGCGCCAGCAATCTCGGCGATCCAGGCATTCAGCAAGCCTTCAGCAAGCCTTCAGGGCAGAGCCAGCGGCAGGGGTCGGCCAGCCAGTTCAGCGGGTAGGCGTCGGCGTGATGAACGGCGGCGAGCGCGTCGATGCAGCGGTCGAGGTCTGCCCGGCGGCGGTCCCGGATGTTGATCTGCAAGGTCACCCCAGCAGTTGTTGGAACTCCGCTGCCGTCAATCCTGCCTGACGAAGGATGGACGCGAGGGTTCCGCGTTTGATGGTGCTGTGCTGAGGAACCACCACGACATTTCCCGCCGAGTTTCGATAGACCGCAGGACTCCCCTTGGTCCGCACGTGATCGAATCCGGCCTTCTTGAGTCCTTCCAGTACCTTACGTAGCGGAAGATCGGCCAGAGCCGGGCTCACGCTGCCCTTCCCACTTGAAAGGAAGTCACCAGGGGAGTGGCCTCGATGGTTGGCTCGGAGACTTCCTCGAGGTATGCCTCGACAGCTTCCCGCAAATTGATCAAGGCCTCATCGAGCGTTTCGCCCTGGCTGGCGACATCCAGTTCCAGGCATCGGGCGACGTACCAGTCCTCCTCCTGATGCACCGCCGCTGTGAAGGCCCGAACCATCAAGGCCCCTGAGATGAAGTCGACACCGCAATCCTATGAGCTCATCGGTTCCGCAGGTGAGGAGCGGAGCGGTCAGCAGGGGCACGGTCAGCGTGACACCGAGCCCTGGCCTACAGGGAGCACCGAATTGGGGGCGGAGACCGGGGGCCGTGCGTCCCGTAGTGCGGGAACCCCGCTGTGGCCAAGCGGAGGTCGATGCGGTTGACTTAGTGATCGTTCAGCCCCTCCGAGCCGGGAGTCACTGCCGTGTCGCACCCGACCCGACCGCCCCACGAAGTCGACCTTGACGTTCTGGACCGGATCCAACAGCGGGTGCTGTGGCTGGCCACCCGGATCGTCGACTCCGCCAACCGCGACCGGGATACCGGCGACGGGGTCAAGGTCGGTGGGCATCAGGCGTCGAGTGCCTCCCTGGTGACCGCGATGACCGCGCTGTGGTTCGCCCACCTCGATCGGGCCGACCGGGTCTCGGTCAAACCTCACGCCTCCCCGGTGTTCCACGCCATCCAGTACCTGCTCGGCAACCTCGACCGTTCCTACCTGACCCGGCTGCGGGCGCTGGGCGGTCTGCAGTCCTACCCGTCGCGGACCAAGGACCCCGACGAGGTGGACTTCTCCACCGGTTCGGTCGGGCTGGGCGCGGCCGCTCCGCTTTTCGCCGCAGTGACCCGCCGCTACGTTGACACCCACTTCGGGCCCCGGCCCCGGTCGCGGTTCATCGCGATTCTCGGCGACGCCGAACTCGACGAGGGCAACATCTGGGAGGCGGTCGCCGACCCGGCCACCGCCGGCCTCGGCAATGTGCTGTGGCTCGTCGACTTCAACCGCCAGTCGCTGGACCGGGTGGTGCCCGGCGTACGGATCAACCAGTGGCGTGGGCAGTTCGAGGCGGCCGGCTGGCACGTCGTCGAGGTGAAGTACGGCCGGCGGCTGCAGGCGGCCTTCACCCGCCCTGGCGGGGAACACCTGCGGGCCTGGATCGACGCCATGCCCAACGAGCAGTACCAGTCACTCTTCGGGCTCACCGGCAACCTGCTGCGCAAGCAGTTCCTGGACGGGGCACCCGCCGAGGTGGAGAAATTCATCGCGGAGATCTCCGACGAGGAGCTCAAACCTCTCGTGACCGACCTCGGCGGACACGATGTGGCCGCGCTGCTGCACGCCTACGCCGAATGCGATGCGGTAACCGACCGTCCCAGCGTCGTCTTCGCGTACACGGTCAAGGGTTGGGGCCTGCCGATCGCCGGTAACCCCCGCAACCACTCGGCTCTGCTCACCGGCGAGCAGAGCGACACCTTGCGGAGCCAGCATGGCCTGGACCTGGCCACCGAGTGGGACCGGTTCGATCCGGCATCCCCCGCCGGCATCCTGGCGGGCGCCCGTCGCGAGGCGCTGGCCCGCGCCCCGCGGACGCAGGCACTCTCCGTCCAGGTGCCGGAGGCCACGGGGGTACGGACGAGCAGGCCCATCTCCACGCAGGAGGTCTTCGGCCGGGTGCTGGTGGACCTGGCCCGCGACGAACAGGTCGCCCCCTACCTGGTGACCACCGCACCCGACGTCGCCACCTCCACCAACCTTGCCGGATTCATCAACCGGACCGGGGTCTTCGCCCCGCAGCAGCAACGGACCTGGCAGGAGGACGGGTTGCTGCGGTGGAGCGAAGGCCCGGCCGGCCAGCACATCCAGCTCGGCATCTCCGAGATGAACCTGTTCCTGCTGCTCGGTCAGCTCGGCCTCTCCTGGGACCTGTCGGCCCAGCCGCTGCTGCCGGTCGGCACCGTCTACGACCCGTTCGTGCTGCGCGGCCTGGATGCCTTCCTCTACGGCACCTACTCCGGCGCCCGGTTCGTCGTCGCTGGCACCCCGTCCGGGATCACCCTCGCACCGGAGGGTGGCGCCCACCAGTCCACCATCACCGCCTCCGTCGGGCTCGAGCTGCCCGGTGTCACCTTCTGCGAGCCGGCGTACGGCACCGCCCTGGACTGGCTGCTGTGCGACGCGTTCACGCATATCGCCGCCGGTCCCAGCCGGACGGCTACCGCCGTGCCAGCCGAGGACGGCTCCTACTACTTCCGGCTGACCACCCGTCCACTGGATCAGGCGCCTTTCGAGGCGGCCCGGGTGCGTATCGGCGACACGGTGCTGCGGCGGCAGGTTCTCGCCGGTGCCTACCGGCTGGTCGACGCCCACCACATCCATCCGCAGCTGCGTGACTCCGGGGCACCGGTGGTCTACCTCGCGGCCTCCGGGGCCGTGCTGCCGGAGACCCTTGCCGCGGCTGCCGAGCTCGCTGACGAAGGCATTGCCGCGCACGTCGTGGACATCACCTCACTCGACCGCCTCTACCGCGCGTGGCAACGCACGCTGCGCCAGGGGGTGCGGACGGCGACTGTGCCGAGCATTCCCGGGGCGTTGCGTTCCGTGTTCGGTGACCGCGCTCCCGTGGTCACGGTGCACGATGCGGCGTCGCACGCCATGGCCTGGCTCGGGTCTGCGCTCGGGGTGCCGTGTGTGCCGCTCGGCGTCGACGAGTTCGGTCAGTCTGGGACGGTCCACGACCTGTACACGCTCCATGACCTGCTCCCCGGCAGCGTCGTGAACGCCGCTCTGGCGGCACTGTCGCTGAGCTGACCGCGGCGTGCGCCCTCTCCGGTGCGGCGGCCCATCGTAGCGATCCGTGTTTGTCAAGTGACGTGGCGCTGCTTCCTTCTTGTTCCGATTGACGGGACCAGTCGCCGGCAGTGATCGATGAGTGTGGAAATTGGTACGGGAGGTCGTAACCGGCTACAGGTGATCATTGGAAATGGGGGAGAATCGGCGCCGTGACCGATCTCATCGACGACCTGCTGTGGCGTGGCCTCATCCACGACTCCACCGACCTTGACGACCTGCGTACCCATCTGGGCGCCGGGCCGGTGACGTTCTATGTGGGCTTCGACCCGACGGCCGCCAGTCTGCACGTCGGCCATCTGGTGCAGGTGTTGGTTGCACGGCGGCTGCAGCTCGCCGGGCACCGTCCGCTGCTGTTGGTGGGTGGTGCGACCGGGCAGATCGGTGACCCGAAGGAGAGCGCCGAGCGGGTGCTCAATCCGCCGGAGGTGGTTGCGGGCTGGGTCGAGCGGATCCGCGCGCAGTTGGCGCCGTTTGTCACCTACACCGGCGACAACGCGGCGAAGCTGGTCAGTAACCTCGACTGGACCGAGCAGCTGTCGGTGATTGAATTTCTGCGGGATGTCGGCAAGCACTTCCCGGTCAACCGGATGCTTGCCCGGGAGGTCGTCAGGGCTCGGCTGGAGAGCGGCATCAGCTACACCGAGTTCAGCTACCAGTTGCTGCAGGCGAATGACTTCTTCGAACTGCACCGGCGGGAAGGGTGCAGTCTGCAGTTCGGTGGCTCCGACCAATGGGGCAATATCACCGCCGGGGTCGACTACATCCGTCGCCGCGGTGCTGGGCCGGCGCATGCCTTCACCACGCCCTTGGTGACCAGGTCCGACGGGCAGAAGTTCGGCAAGACCGAGGCGGACACGGTCTGGCTCGACCCGGAGCTGACCAGTCCGTACGCCTTCTACCAGTTCTGGATCAACGCCGATGATCGGGACGTGAACCGCTACCTGCGCTACTTCAGCGCCCGCTCACGGGTGGAGATCGAGGAACTGGAGCAGGCGACCCTCGAACGCCCGCAGGCACGGCTGGCCCAGCGGGCCCTGGCTGAGGAACTGACCCAGCTGGTGCACGGCGAAGGGGAGACTCGGCAGGTGATTGCGGCGAGCCAGGCCCTCTTCGGGCGCGGGGCGCTGGACGGGCTCGAACCGACCACGCTGCGGGCGGCGCTGGCGGAGGCGGGGCTCGTCGAGGTTCGAGGGGAATTACCCGACGTCATCACGCTGTTGAGAGATACGGGCCTGGTGCCCAGCCTCAAGGAGGCGCGCCGGGTGATCGCCGAGGGTGGCGCGTACGTCAACAACGAACGGGTCTCTGATTCTGAGGCCGTGGTCTCGCCGGATGCCCTGCTGCACGGTCGCTTTGTCGTCCTGCGGCGCGGGAAGCGAAATTTTGCCGGCGTTGAGCTGGCAAAATAGTCGGCAGTTGATGATGTGACGCGAGACGCGTCGCACCGATTTGACGATCACCGTGCAGACCGCGTAACTTTCTCTTTGCCCACGGGGAACGGCCAAGATCGGCGGAGACGCCGAGACGGTCCGGAACCCGGGGGAATGTCCCAGGTGCAGGGTGTGTTACACCTAGTGCCTGCGGGGCGAGGCCAATGATCGGCGGAGACGTCGAGAATATGGCCTTGGGCCTCAGGGAATGTCCTGGGCTCGGAGGGTGTTACACCTTACGAGACCGGGATTCGGGCGGTGCGACCCCCGGCCAGTAGGGCCGGATTTGGAGTTGCGAAGCCGACCGGCTAAGGTTGATGACCGGCAGGGACCCGGGCGAGCCGCGGCAAGACCGCGACGGCCGTCCTGTCGAAATCCCACGACGGAATGCAGCTGAGTGCTGCCGCCCGGCCGTGGGGCGGGTAACCTGTGCGAAGCCCGACAAACCGAGACACACCGGTTTGACAGGCGGAAATCGGGCAGGTAACCTAGTACAGGTGCCCGACAGCGAGACAGCTGCCGGAATCCGAGACGAAAACCCCGGACTCGGGCCCCTTGGTTGGGGTTTGTGTTTGGTGTGTGTTTGTTCTTTGAGAACTCAACAGGGTGCTTGTAAGCCAGTGCCAATTTTTTGGTTCCCGGACTGGCCGGTTTTTCTGGCTGGTTTGGATTCCTTTGG
>DASULK010000112.1:0-5375 GCA_036278255.1 Micromonospora sp. | reverse complement strand
GCTGCGCGAAGACATCGGCCTCTCCTGGCTGATGGTGGTGAGTGTGCCGGTGCTGGGCCTGGCTCTCGGCTCGGTCATCCGCCGGATGATGCCGCAGTTCCGGCTCATGCAGACACACATCGACACCGTCAACCGGGTGCTGCGCGAGCAGATCGTCGGGATCCGTGTCGTACGGGCATTCGTGCGCGAGCCGTACGAGACCGAGCGCTTCGGTGCCGCCAACGCGGACCTCACCGCGACCGCGCTGCGCACCGGCCGCCTGATGGTGCTGATCTTCCCGATTGTGTTGCTGGTACTCAACCTCTCCAGCGTCGCCGTGCTGTGGTTCGGCGCGTCCCGCGTCGACGCGGGCCAGATCCAGGTCGGCGCGCTGACCGCTTTCCTGAGCTATCTGATGCAGATCCTGATGTCGGTCATGATGGCGACCTTCATGCTGATGATGGTCCCGCGAGCGGCGGTCTGCGCCGACCGGATCGTCGAGGTGCTCGACACCGAATCGTCCGTCACCCCGGCCCCGCACCCGGTCACCGAGGTGCCCACCCGCGGCGAGCTGGAGCTGCGTGCCGTCCAGTTCCAGTACCCCGGTGCGGCGGCTCCGGTCCTGCGGGACATCTCGTTGCGGGCCGAGGCTGGAAAGACCACCGCGATCATCGGCGCCACCGGAGCCGGCAAGACAACCTTGCTGTCCCTGGTGCCCCGGCTCTTCGACGCGACCGGTGGCGCGGTGCTGGTTGACGGGGTCGACGTCCGGGACCTGGACCCGGACCTGCTGTGGAGCCGGATCGGTCTGGTGCCGCAACGGCCGTACCTGTTTTCCGGCACGGTCGCCAGCAACCTTCGCTACGGCAACCCGGACGCGACCGACGAGGAGCTGTGGGCAGCCCTCGAGGTCGCCCAGGCCCGCGACTTCGTCGAAAGCATGCCGGACGGGCTCAACACCCCGATCGCCCAGGGCGGCACCAACGTCTCCGGCGGCCAGCGGCAACGTCTCGCGATCGCCCGGGCACTGGTACGCCGGCCGGAGATCTACCTGTTCGACGACTCGTTCTCGGCCCTCGACCTCGGCACCGACGCCCGACTACGCGCGGCGCTGCGCCCGATCACCGCGGGCGCCGCGGTGATCATCGTGGCGCAACGGGTCTCCACGATCATGAACGCCGACCAGATCATCGTGCTGGAGGACGGCGCGGTCGTCGGAGTGGGACGGCACGAGGAGCTGCTGGACAGCTGCCCCACGTATGCGGAGATCGTGGCATCCCAGCTGACGACGGCGGTGCCGGCATGAGCGGGCGCAGCGAGACGGCGACGGAGGAAGTGCCCCAGCGGCTGCCGGCCGCTGGGCGAGGCGCCGGACGGGGCGGCCCGTGGATGAGCGCGGGTATGCCCGCCGAGAAGTCGATGACCTTCGGCCCGTCGGCCCGTCGGCTGATCGGCCTACTCCGCCCACACCGCCTGCACGTGCTGGCGGTGATCGGGCTCGCCGTGGTCAGTGTGGCGCTCAGCGTCCTCGGGCCCAAGGTCCTCGGACACGCCACCGATCTGATCTTCTCCGGGGTGATCGGCAAGCAACTGCCCGCCGGTGTGACGCAGGAACAGGCCATCGAACAGGCGCGGGCAGCCGGAAACAACCGGTTCGCCGACCTGCTGACGGGAATGCACGTCGTGCCGGGAGCGGGTATCGACTTCGGCCGGCTCCGGCAGGTGCTGCTGCTGGCGCTGGGACTCTTCGTCGCGGCCAGCGTCCTGTCCTGGCTGCAGGGGTTCCTCCTCAACGACGTCGTACAGCGGACCATCCTGCGGCTGCGCGCCGACGTCGAAGACAAGCTCAACCGGCTCCCGTTGCCATACTTCGACAAGCAGCCCCGCGGGGAACTGCTCAGCCGGGTCACCAACGACATCGACAATGTTTCGCAGAGCCTGCAGCAGACCCTGAGCCAACTACTCACCTCGCTGCTCACCGTCGTCGGCGTACTCGTCATGATGTTCGTGATCTCGCCGCTGCTGGCGGTGATCGCCCTCGTCGCGGTGCCGTTGTCGGTGCTGATCACCGGGCAGATCGCGAAACGCTCCCAGAAGCAGTTCATTGCTCAGTGGACCCATACCGGGGCGCTGAACGCCCAGATCGAGGAGGCGTTCACCGGGCACGAGCTGGTCAAGGTGTTCGGCCGGCAACGCGAGGTCGAAGCGGCCTTCAACGCCAAAAACGAGGAACTGTTCAAGGCGAGCTTCGGTGCCCAGTTCATCTCGGGCATCATCATGCCGTCGATGATGTTCATCGGAAACCTCAGCTATGTGGCGATCGCGGTGGTCGGTGGCCTGCGGGTCGCGTCGGGAGCGATGAGCCTGGGTGATGTCCAGGCCTTCATCCAGTACTCCCGCCAATTCACCCAACCGCTGACCCAGGTCGCGTCGATGGCGAACCTGTTGCAGTCCGGGGTCGCCTCCGCGGAGCGGGTGTTCGCCGTCCTCGACGCCGACGAGCAGAGCCCCGACCCGGCCGAGCCGGCCCGGGTCGCCAACCCGCGCGGTCGCGTCGAGTTCGAGCGCGTCTCGTTCCGGTACGAGCCGGACAAGCCACTGATCGAGGACCTGTCACTGGTCGCCGAGCCGGGACATACGGTGGCGATCGTCGGCCCGACCGGTGCGGGCAAAACCACACTGGTCAACCTGATTATGCGCTTCTATGAACTGGAGGCCGGGCGAATCACGCTCGACGGAGTCGACATCACCACCATGCGTCGGGACGCCCTGCGCGGTGAGATCGGGATGGTCCTGCAGGACACCTGGCTGTTCGGTGGGACGATCCGCGACAACATCGCCTACGGCAGGCCGGACGCGAGCGAGGAGGAGATCCTGGCCGCGGCCCGGGCCACCTTCGTCGACCGGTTCGTACGCAGCCTGCCGGACGGCTACGACACGGTCATCGACGAGGAAGGCAGCAACGTCAGCGCCGGCGAGAAGCAGTTGATCACCATCGCCCGGGCGTTCCTGTCGGACCCGTCGCTGCTGATCCTCGACGAGGCCACAAGTTCGGTGGACACCCGTACCGAGGTGTTGTTACAGCATGCGATGACCGCGCTGCGGGCCGACCGAACGAGTTTCGTGATCGCGCACCGGCTATCGACGATCCGGGACGCCGACCTGATCCTGGTGATGGAGGGCGGCCGCATCGTCGAGCAGGGCACGCACGACGAACTGCTCGCCACGCAGGGTGCCTACCACCGGCTTTACATGGCACAGTTCTCGCAGCCGGTGACCGAGGTCGACGACACGGGCCCGGCTGCTGCTGTCCCGGTGGGGCTGCGGCAGCGCTCCCCCGCCGCCTCCTGACCCGGATCAGCAACCGCGTCGATCAAGGACTTCCCCGTCGATCAAGGAGTTGTTGCTGCGCTTTGGAGATCCACTGCGACAAAAAGTCCTTGATCGACGGGGAAGTCCGTGATCGACGGGAAGGGGAGGGGAGGGAGGGGGCCAATTGTGCAGCAGGGGCACCGGCCGCTGGGCCTACCGGCGTGGCTACTCCAGGCCGTGCAGCATCAACTGGCGGGCCGCCTCGGTGACCGAGCCGGAGAGCGACGGATAGATCGTGATCGTGTGCGCCAACTGGTCGACGGTCAGATGATTCTCGACCGCCATGGTGATCGGCAGGATCAGCTCGCTGGCCCGCGGCGCCACCACCACGCCACCGATCACCTGACCACTGGCCGGGCGGCAGAAAAGCTTGACGAATCCGTCTTGCAGATCATCCATCTTGGCCCGGGCGTTACCGGACAACGGCAGCATCACCTGCCGCGCCGGTACCTTCCCCGCATCGACCTCGTTCTGCGACACCCCGACCGTCGACAACTCCGGATCGGTGAAGACATTCGCCGCCACCGTACGCAACCGCAGCGGCCGGACCGCCTCACCGAGCGCGTGCCACATCGCGATCCGCCCCTGCATGGCCGCCACACTGGCCAACGGCAGGAGCCCGGTGCAGTCACCGGCTGCATAGATCCCCGGCACCTTGGTCCGCGACACCCGGTCGACGGTGACGTAGCCCCCGTCGGCCACTTCAACCCCGTACTCGGTCAGCCCCAGGTTGGCGGTGTTCGGCACCGACCCGACCGCCATCAACGCGTGCGAGCCGGTGATCGTACGACCATCGGTGAGGATCACCTCGACCCCGTCGTCCAGCCGGCGCACCGCTTCAGCCCGGGAGTTGTTGAGGATGGTCATGCCGCGGGAGCGGAAGACCCGTTCGATAGCCATGGCGGCGTCGGCGTCCTCGTGCGGCATCACCCGGTCACGGCTGGAAACCAGGGTCACGTCGACCCCCATCGCGAGATAGGCGCTGGCGAACTCCGCGCCGGTCACCCCGGAGCCGATGACAATAAGACGCTCGGGCAGCTCCGCCAGGTCGTACACCTGGCGCCAGGTCAGGATCCGCTCCCCGTCGGGAACGGCGGTGGGGAGCACCCGAGGGGTCGCTCCGGTCGCGACCAACACGACGGAGGCGTCAACTGAATACTCGGAGTCACCACCTTCCGGCTTCACCATCACCCGGTGCGTGTGACGGAGCGTATTTTCGCCGAGTCGGGCGGTCCCCTGCACAAACGTCACCCCCGCCTTGATCAACTTGGCGTGGATGTCGCTCGACTGCGCCAGCGCGAGACGTTTCACCCGCTCGTGGACCGCCACCGCATCCACCGTCACGGCCTCAAGGCCGTCGGAGTGCACGCCGAACCCCTCCGTGTCCCGGTAGCCGGTCACCACCGCTGAGCTGGCAATGAAAGTCTTGGAGGGCACGCAATCGGAGAGGACACAGGCACCGCCGGCACCGCCGGCCTCCACCACCGTGACATCGGCGTCCAACTGGGCGGCAACGAGGGCGGCCTCGTACCCGGCCGGCCCGCCACCGATAATCACAATCCGATTCATTTTTGCCCCCCAGAAGGTCGACACGCTCATTCGTATTCTCCACCACGCCTTCTCCGGGCTATCGTCATCGCCGTGCGTCATTACGCCGCGTACGGCTCAAACCTCGATCCCGCTCGGATGCGTGCCTACTGCCCGCACTCGCCGATGGTGGGTACCGGCTGGCTGGAAGGCTGGCGGCTGACCTTCGCCGGGGAGGAGGTGATCGGCTGGGAGGGCTCGGTCAGCACCGTCGTCGAGTCGCCCGGCGACCGGGTCTTCGTGGCACTCTACGACGTCCACCCGTGGGACGCGGCTCAACTCGATGAGGTCGAGGGGGTGTCGGCGGGCACCTACCGCAAACTGCGCGTGCGGGTGGTCACGCTCGACGGTGAGATCACCGCCTGGGTCTACGTTTTCAACGGGTACGAGGGGGGCCTGCCGACCGCCTGGTACCTCTCCGAGATCGCCAACGCGGC
>DASULK010000111.1:0-2968 GCA_036278255.1 Micromonospora sp. | reverse complement strand
GGCCGCGCGGGGCGTCGACTCCCGCTGATGTGCTGCTGCCGGCGCTGACCGGTGCGCCGTCCGAGGCCGCGGAGGAGCAGAGCGAGACGGTCCTGGCGGCGGCGAGCAGCGAGGAGCGCTTGCGCCGGAAGGACTTCGCGGCGTGCTCACCTGAGGAGCTGGAGCTGCTGCGTCACCTGGTGTCGCAGGTGCGGTTGGCGGCACCGCCCCGGCTGGGCCGGCGGACGTCGTCACGGCGGTCGGGTCGGCGCCTGGACCTTCGGCGGACGCTTCGGATGGCTCACCGAACGGGCGGTGACCCGGTGCGTCGACGCTACCGGCTGCGGGTGGAGCGGCCGCGCCGGGTGGTGCTGATCGCCGACGTGTCAGGGTCGATGGAGGCGTACTCGAGGGTCTACCTGCACCTGCTGCACGGGGCCGTTCGCGGAGCGGGCGCGGAGGCGTTCGTCTTCGCCACGCGGCTCACGCGGCTGACGCGCGCCCTGGCGCAGGGGGCGCCGGACGTCGCCCTCTCCGATGCCATGGCGACGGCCCCGGACTGGTCGGGTGGGACGCGGATCGGCCTCGCGCTCAAGCGCTTCAACGACGAGTACGGGCGTCGCGGCCTGGCTCGCGGGGCGGTCGTCGTGATCGTCTCCGACGGCTGGGAGCGCGACGACCCGGCGCTGCTGGGGGAGCAGATGGCCAGGTTGTCACGGCTGGCCCATCGCATCGTCTGGGTCAACCCGCGGAAGGCCGCTGAGAGCTTCGAGCCGTTGGTCGGCGGGATGGCCGCCGCCCTGCCGCATGTCGACCAGTTCGTCTCCGGCCACAGCCTCCACGCGCTCGACGACGTGATCGCCGCCATCCGGGGTGACGCCTGACCGCGGTAAGGGTTTCAGAGCCGCAGCCTCTGACCAGCCGCTGTCGCCCGGAGCCGGGCGTCATTTGATCCGCCGTGGCAACGTTGCGAAGCCGCTTAGCTGGTCCCCAATGGCGTGCCGCTCCCTCGCTGGCCCGACGCCCCCTCAACGCCGTCTTTCCACACCCCGAAGCTCGTCTCACCATGCGTTGTCGGCGGTATCCGCTAGACTTCGAACAGACGTTCGATACCGAAGGATGGATGCTGATGACCTCGATATCTCAGGCCGTGCCGGGGGTGAATCCCGACCGCATCCGACGAACCCGCTTGCCACGCAAGCCGTCACCGCGGCACCCACTCCTGCCGCCACCGGATCTGGCCTTGCCTGATGAGTGGCCGGTGTGGATGCTGCCCGATCCGAACGACCTGCTCGGACCGGTGGAGGCGCCGAACGTGGAGCCGGATGCGCGGTTGTTGGCGCGGTGGGCGGAGTTCGAGGAGCTGGTTGACGACGGCGCTGTGGTCTTGGAGCCGGCGGAGACTTGGCTTGCCGCGCCGGTCGCGGCCCGCACCACCCATGAGGATCTGGTGGCGGTGCTGGGCTCGGATGCTGTCCCGGCCATCCCCTGAAACCGTAGAGACGTGATTTTTGGGTATTGATCTTGTGGGTGGCCCCCGCTCCGTGCATGCGCGCGTCGTCCGCAGCCGGGGTCAAGGCTGCGCCGAAGGCGCACCCCGCAGGGGCTTGGCCTTGACGGCGGCGAGAACGACGCGACCGTGTCCGATGCGGGGACCAGCCTCCGGCCGGTCATGCGACGCATTCCGGCTCGATGGCCTGGGCGGCTAGCTGCTGTTCGTAGTCGATCGGAGACCGCATCCCCAGCGCCGAGTGCCGCCGGTGGGTGTTGTAGTCATCGATCCACGACGCGATCTTCGCCCGGGCCTGCAGCCTGGTGGTGAAGTGCTCCAGGCGGCGCAGCTCGAACTCCACTGTGGAGTGCCAGGACTCGATCACCGCGTTGTCCAGGGCCGACCCCGCCTCGCCCATCGACTGGCGCACCCCGAGCCGATCGCAGGCGGACCGGAACGCCCCTGCGGTGTACTCACTGCCCTGGTCGGTGTGGAAGATGACACCGTCCACGGCCTGCCGGCCGCCACGCACCGCGACCGCCATCACCAGCGCCCCGTAGGCCAACGTGGCGTCGTGGTGCTCACCGACGGCGAACCCGACCACCCGGCGAGAGCCCATATCCAGCACGCTGTCCAGGTAGAGCTTGCCCTCGTCGGTGATGATCTCGGTGCCGTCGCCGTACCACTTGGTGTTCAACGCCTCTGCGGCGAACTTGCGGCCGATCAGATCCGGTGCGCGCCACCTGCCCTTGCCCTTACGGGTCGTGGACCGGCGCCGACGCGGAGCCCGCGCTACCAGGTGCTGCTCGGCCATGATCTTCGCGACGGTGTTCACGCTGACTCGCCACCCGGCCTCGCGCAGGTCCGCGTGGATCCTCGGCGACCCCCACTTGCCGTTGTGCTTGGCGAACAACCTGGCCACCTGCGCTGCAAGGGCGATCCGGCGGGCATGCCGAGCCGACGGGTCGCCGTAGCGCCACTTGTAGTACCAGGCCGGGCTGACCCCCAACGCCCGGCACCCGGTCGCGACCGGCACCCCGTAGCTCTCCCTCTGGGTGGTGATGAACCGGGCCACCGCTACCGGCCCATCGCCTCTTGGACCCAGAGGGCCACCGAGCGCTTGAGGACATCACGCTGCATCCGCAGCTCGCTGACCTCCCGGCGCAGCCGCTCCAGCTCCGCCCGCTCGTCCTGGCTCAGCGGCCCGTCGTCCTGCGCACCGCGCGCCTTGGCACACCAGGCGCCCAGCGTGCCGTCGTTGACGCCCAGCTCCCGGGCGACATGCGCGATCGGCCGGCCGGTCTCCAACACCAACCGCACCGCGCCCTGCTTGAAGTCCTCATCGAACTTCCGATACCTGCCCATCGCCGCGCTCCCTCAAAGGCGATGTCTCCACGCTACGAGGGGAAGCCCAGCGCGGTTGGAGCACTTCACAGTGGCGTACCGCCAAGGCGACACGGAGTACCGCGAACAGTGGCCGGTCACGTCACACTGTGC
>DASULK010000110.1:0-3333 GCA_036278255.1 Micromonospora sp. | reverse complement strand
GGACACCAACGGCTTCCCCAACGTCTTCGGCGGCCTGGCACCGACGCGGGTCCGTCAGGTTCCCCCACCCGACCCGACGCTGGCCGGATCGCAGATGGTGGTCAATGCCCAACGGTCGGTGGTCAAGGTGCTCGGGTCCGCGCCGAGCTGTTCGCGCCGGATCGAGGGGTCCGGGTTCGTCTACGCAGACCAGCGGGTCATGACCAACGCGCATGTGGTGGTCGGTACGAAGCGCCTCACCGTGGAGGTGGCGGGGGACCGGCACGAGGCGCACGTGGTCGTCTACGACCCGGACCGGGACCTGGCTGTGCTCCATGTGCCGGGTCTCTCTGCACCGATGATGCCGTTCGCGACCCGGAAGGCGGCCACGGGCGCCGATGCCATTGTTCTGGGCTACCCGCTCGACGGCCCGTACAACGCCCAGTCCGCCCGCATCCGCGATGCCGGTGAGATCACCGGCCCCAACATCTACGAGACGGAGAACGTGACCCGGGAGATCTACACGATCCGGGCCCCGGTGCGCAGCGGCAACTCCGGTGGCCCCCTCGTCGCCCCCGATGGCCGGGTGCTCGGCGTGATCTTCGCGGCGGCCGTAGACGATGATTCCACCGGGTTTGCGGTGACCGCGGCGGAGGCGGCATCCGTCGCCTCCGCCGGGATCAAGCGGACCCGGGCGACGGGCACCGGCCACTGCACCTGACGGCGGCTAGCCGAGCGCCGAATGCTCTTCCGACCGCTGGGAATCGCCCCGACGGGAACCAGAGACCGAGCCACGATGACCTCGGTGTCGTCGAGCGGATCGAGCGACGCTGCGGGCCAGCGGAACGCCCCCGGCGACCGCGATCAGCAGGAGGGCGCCTCCGCCCCAGAGCGTCAGCAGGGAGCGCTCCTCCTGGTCGGCCACCGCCCGCGTGGCCCAGCCGCTGCTGACTTCGGCGATCCGGCCACCAAACTGGTTCCGATGCGGCCGGGGGGCCGGTGGGGCGGACTCTGTGGCAAACCCGGGCGCCGGCCCGAGGCCGACCACGGCCGTAGGTGAATCGTCGTCGAGCGGATTGCGCTCCACCCCGGGCACCGAGCTGGTCAAGGCTGCCACCGGGTCCACCCGGCCGAAACCGAAGGTCGCGTCGCGGCCGGCCGGCCCGAGATCACGGGCGGTGGTGATGAGCCGGTTGACCACCTCACCGGCAGACATGTGCGGCCACCGGGCCCGGATCAGCGCTGCGGTCGCCGTGACGAGCGGTGTGGCGAAGCTAGTGCCCTGCACCCGCCAGTATCCGCCCGGCCGCGCCCCGACCAGTCTGGTGGCCGGCGCGGCCAGCACCGTGGCCTCGCCGGTGAGCGCCCCCGACCAGAGGGCGTCGCTCTCTCCGTCGAGGCCGGTCACCGCGATCACCCCGGGTTCCCGGGCCGGATACCAGACCTGCTGCCGCCCGGTGGTGGAGGTCTGGTTGCCGGTGCAGGCGACGACCACCACGTCATGGTCGAAGGCGTAGTCGATGGCGGCAGCGAGCGGAGGGCTCTCCGCCGCGCCCCCCAACGACAGGTTGATCACCTGAGCGCCGTTGTCAACGGCCCAGTGCACGGCCTTGGCGACGATCAACGCGTCGTCGTACCGGTTTTCCTCATCGAGCACCCGGACGGGAAGGATCTTCGCTTCGGGGGCGAGCCCGGTCACCCCGCGTTGCTCGTCGCCCCCGGCGATCAGGCCCGCCACCGTCGTGCCGTGGCCGACCGGGTCGATGCGACCGTCGCCTGACTGCTGTACCAGGTCGGCCCCGGGCAGCACCTGGCCGGCCAGATCGGGATGGGAGCTGTCCACCCCGGAGTCGATAACCGCGACCGTGACCCCTCTGCCGGTGGAGAACTTCCAGGCGGCCGGGGCGTTGAGCTCCCGCAACTGCCACTGATCAGCGCGGATGGTGCCGATCCCCAGGGGGGAACCCGGGAGCCGGGCGCTGACAGCGGCGCCCGCGGCGGCCCCGGCCGGGCCGCCGGTGGCGGCGCCGGCAGGGGTCGGCGTGCTCCAGGCGGTCGCGGCGAAGGTGATCGCGACGATCCACGCCCCTGCGCCCCGATACTGGCGCGGTAGCGCACTCAAGACATGGCCTCTGCACCTCAACGGACACTCGATGCACGGAGGTTACCGGGTTTTCGGGACATGAGGTGGGCCCGTCAGGTGTCGGCGAGGTAGGCGAGCTGGATGAGGCGTACCCCTTCCCTACGGGTGACCAGCCGGCCGCGCCCCGGTGGCAGCGGGCCGGGCTTGACGTTGCCGACCAACGGCCCCTCGCCGCTGTCGCCGGACATGACCAGGCCGGGGGTGGAGATTTCCCGCAGCTGCTGCACGATCGGTTCGTAGAGTGTGCGCGCCGCCCCGCCCGCACGGCGGGTGAGTACCAGGTGCAGGCCGATGTCGCGGGCGTGCGGCAGGTATTCCTTCAAGTGGTGCAGCGGGTTGGTGGGGCCGGCGGAGACCAGGTCGTAGTCGTCGACCAGCACGAACAGCTCCGGGCCCTGCCACCATGAGCGGTCCCGCAGCTGCTGCGCGGTCAGGTCGGGGCCCGGCAGACGGCGCTGCATGTATCCGGCGACCGATTCGAGCAGTTCCCCGGTGGCGGCGGCCGCGGTGCAGTAGCCGATCTGATGCTCGGAGGTCACCACCCCCAGGAGGCTTCGCCGATAGTCGATGATGATCAACCGCGCCTCGTCGGGGCTGAACCGGCGGGTGATCGAGGTGGCCAATCCGCGGAGGAACGACGACTTACCGCATTCGGCGTCCCCGAAGAGCAGGAAGTGCGGGTCGGCGGCGAAGTCGATCTCGACGGGCTGCAGATCCGACTCGGCGACGCCGATCGGCAGCCGCAGCCCCGCCGTACGGGCCAGATCCAACTCGGCGTACGGCAGCACAGGCGGGAGCAGCCGTACCCGCCGTGCCGGTGACCCCGACCAGGCGGCCGCTATCGATTTGACCAGTGCCCCGGTGTCGGCCCCGGGGCCGGACAGCTCGGGCAGGGCGGTGAGGAAGTGCAGTTCCTGCGGGGTGATGCCGCGGCCCGGGATCTTCTCCGGCACGTTCATCGCTGCCCGTCGGCTGATGGTGGAGTCGCTCGCGTCCCCTAGGCGGAGCTCCAGTTTGGCGCCGAACAGGTCTCGGATCGCCGGTCGGAAATCCATCCACTTGGTGACCGTGGCCACCACGTGCACACCGTAGGCCAGGCCCCGGGTGGCGATGTCGGTGATGACCGGCTCCAGATCGTCGTAATCGGTACGGAGCGTTCCCCAACCGTCAACGACGAGAAAGACGTCGCCGAACGGGTCACCCGCCCCGCC
>DASULK010000109.1:0-5963 GCA_036278255.1 Micromonospora sp. | reverse complement strand
CGGCACGGCCACGATGCCCTACGGCGTCTGCGCGTGATCGCGCCCGAACTGGTGGATGCGCCGCGGGAAAGGAGCGCCCAATGACGGTACGGCTACGTGAGGCGCTGCGAGAGGCGACGGACGATCTCCCCGGATACCCCGTCTATGAACGGGCGCTGGCCACCGCGCGCCGTACCCGACGGCGGACAGCGGCGGCCAGCGCCGCCGTTTTCATGGTGGTGGCGGCGATGGTGTGGATGGTGCCGTTGCAGCACATCCGTGGTGGAACGGCCGGTGCCGCGTCCGGAGCCGGGTCCGGGGCGCTGCCCGATCAGATCTGGGTGCCGACCGGGGCGTTACGGGTCACCGACCCTTTCCCGATCGGGGCGGCGGCGGTGCTGTTCAGCGGAATGGGCAGCGACGAGGACGGCACCGTCGGGGTGGTCGGCGCCGACACCGACCGGTACCGGGCGCTTCATGTCGGCATACCGGCGCCGGCCGGTCAGGTGGTGCTGCTCTCCCCCGACGGTACGCGCCTGGCCTACCCGTCAGAAGGGTTCATCGCCGGGCCGCGAGTGAACGTTGTCGACCTGATCAACGGGTCGGTCCAGAAGATCCCGGCGGTCGTTGACGGCAGCGCCTGGAGTCGACCGCTGGGCTGGTCACCGGATGGTCGACGGATCGTGGTGGTCGACACGGTGCCGGTCGATGCCGAGCGCTCGGAGTACCGCAATGTGGTGAGCCTGGTGGAGTTGGCCACCGGCGCCGCGGTCCACCTCGCCACCACCGGCGATACCGGCAGCAGCCTGGTGCCGGGGTACGCGGTGGCGTTCGCCCCGGACGGCCAAAAACTGGCGCTGCAGCTCGACGATACGGTCGTGATCACCGACTTGGCCAGTACGCCAGGGCCGACCTTCCGGCTGCCTGCCGACTCGGTGCTGGCGGGCAAAGGCGCCTGGACCCCGGACGGTCGTACGCTGACCATTGCCAGGTGGCAGGACCACCGGTGGACACTGGCCGGCGTCGACCCGACCACAGGTGCCCCGCTCACAGACCTGGGGATGCCGGAGGTTTCCGGGGTCACCGCGATCCGACTCCTCGGCTGGGGACCGGGCGGAGTCGCACTCGTCGCCGCCTACCAACCGAATCCCCGCGGGGTGCCCTCCGTCATGCCGATCGACCAGCGGATCCACTACGGCCACGTACACACGGTGCGGCTGCTGTCCCTCGCACCGGGCGCGGCGGCACCGGTCACCCGGATGGCCGCACCCCCCGAGGTGAAATCCGTGGACGTCGCCGACGAACTGATCGCTACGGGTCGTAGCCGGGACGCTGAGCCACCACTGATTCTGCTCGGGCCTCGGGGCTGGTTCTGGCTGGTCGTGGGGGTAGCTGTGGCCGCTGTCTTCTTCGGCCGCCTCTGGTACACGACCCGTTGAACCGCAGCCTCGTAAACCCCGCTTATCACCGCCCGTCACGGCTTCCAGGACGATCAGGCCTCGCGCTGGGTCGCACGTTTCGCTCAATGACCGCGACGTTCCAGCCGCTTGAGCGGTTGTATAGGGCAGTCCGCCACCCCCTCCCCCGGTAATCACACTTTCGATAAGGAGACCCATGCGGACGTTCAAGATCGGCGCCGCTGCCGGCGCGCTGATCCTCTCCTCCCTGGCCCTGGCCGCCCCGGCTCACGCCGCGGACATTGACGGCTGGGAGCCCTACAACGACGCGGTGAGCGTCGCCGACGGTGTCCTGACCATGGACGCCACCGGCGGCGGCACCAACATCGGCCGCGACATCGAATTCACGCTCGGCGATTTCGTCGCGGCCTTCGAGGTCAACGCCGACCAGGACTGTGTCGGCGAGAAGATCATCGTTGTGCTGTACGTCGGCGACAGCAACATCAACGGGCACGTCGCCGACTGCGGTGAGGAGTGGACAGATGTCGACCAGGACGACCTGACCTGGTTCGACTTCACAGCTGACCAGTTGGCCCCACTGACCTGGGACGAGCTGGTCGAGGAGCGCGGGGACGTCGAGGTGTCCAGGATCGAGCTGGCTACCGTACACACCGGAATGACAGCGCATTTCCAGAACATCACGCTCGTCGAACCGGTCAACCTGACCGACCCCACCGACGATCCGTCGCACGACCCGACTGATCCGGCCGACGAGCCCACCGACCCGGCATCGGGCGGCGGCGGGGGCCTGCCGGTCACCGGCACCGAGACCGCGGCGGTCGCCGGGGTGGGGGTGCTGCTGCTGGGCGCGGGCACCGGCCTGGTGCTGCTGCGCCGCCGCCGGACCACGTTCGAGGCGTAACAGACGCAGATGGGCCGCCCCACCACAGTGTTGTGGTGGGGGCGACTTATTGCCTTCTGCTGTACGTCAGAACGGCGAGTGGGCAGAACACCGCGAGCAGAATTGCCGACCAGGTGAGCGACAGCGCCAGCGAGCCGCCCATCGGTGTACCGGTCAGCAGTGCCCGGCACGCATCCATCACATGAGTGACCGGGTTGACGTTCGTCCAGGCGTGGAGCCATCCCGGAAGGGTGTCCGTCGGGGCCGCGAGGCTCGTACCCAACTGCAGGGGGAGGAACGCGATGAAGCTGAACGCGAGTACCGCGCTCTCCTCCCTGACGACGGCGGCGAGCAGCACGGTCGACCAGCTCAGGCAGAAGCCGAATGCGATGGCCAGAGCTACCGCGCTCAGCGCGGATGGCAGGCCGGTCTGTACCCGGAAGCCGAACAGGTAGCCGATTCCAAAAAGGATCGCCAGGCCGATCACGTAGCGAACCACATCGGCGAGCAGTGAGCCGAGCAGTGGGGCTGCGCGCCCGATCGGGAGGCTGCGGAACCGGTCGTAGACGCCCTTTTTCATGTCGACGGTGATGGCGACGCCGGTGGAGAGCATTCCGGCGAGGCCGGCCCCCATGACGAGGATGCCTGGGAACAGGTACTGAAGGTAGTCGCGGGTCGAGCCGGCCACGGAGTTGCCGAAGAGATAGAGGAAGAGGATCAGAAAGAGGGCCGGCGTCATCACGCCGTTGACGACAGCCCCGGGGTTGCGTGACGTCTTCGCCAGGCTTCGCCGCGCGAGGACCAGGCTGTGCCTCAACAGGCCGAGTCGACGCGGTCGCCCCATGAATCCGTCTACTGTGGCTGATACGACAGTCATGCTGTCACCTCTGTCCGGTTGTCGTCAGCGCCGCGGCGACCGCCGGTCAGTGCGCGGAATGCCTCGTCCAGGCTGGGTAGGCGGAGCGAGAACTCGGTGACCGGGATCGCCTCGACGCGAAACCGCTGCATCATGAGGATGACGGCGCTGTCACCCTCGACGGGGACGACGACCTCGTGCCGGTTGACCCGTTCCGGCCTGCGGCCCGCGACCGCTGCCATGATCGACGCGACCGTCTCGATGTCGTCGGTCCGGGCTGGCCGTACTGAGATCGTCTGGCCGCCGACGAGACGCTTCAGTTCGGCGGGCGATCCGTGGGCAATGACACGGCCGTCATCGATCACCGCCACCTGGTCGGCAAGCGCGTCGGCCTCCTCCAGGTACTGCGTGCTCAACAGAATCGTCACACCTTCGGCCGCCAGTCCACGGATCATGCGCCACAGGTCCTCCCGGCGGCCGGGGTCGAGCCCAACGGACGGCTCGTCGAGGAAGACCACCCGCGGGTGCCCGACCAGGCTCGCCGCCAGGTCGAGACGGCGTCGCATACCGCCGGAGTAGGTCGCTACCGGCCGCTTCGCCGCGCCGTCAAGATCGAAGTGGCCCAGCAGTTCGCCCGCGCGTCGGACGGCATCCGCAGCCCGCATATCGAGCAGCCGGCCGATCATCACCAGGTTGCCGATCCCGCTCAGCTCCTCATCCACGGTGGTGTGCTGGCCGCAGAGCGCGATGAGCCGTCGCACCTCCCGCGCCTGCCGGACCACGTCCAGGCCGGCCACCGTCGCCGTTCCGCTGTCCGGGCGCAGGAGCGTCGCGAGGACGCGGATCGCGGTGGTCTTGCCCGCCCCGTTCGGGCCCAGCACCGCGAGCACCGATCCCGGGCCTGCGTAGAGGTCCAGCCCGGCGAGCGCGGTGGTGCGGCCGAAGCGTTTGACCAGCCCTTCGGTCTGCAACATATTCAGGTGCCCCTATCATTCGGATGTCGTCATCATTTGAATGGTGAATGTATCCTAATCGGCTGAAGATGCGAAACGGACGGAGAACCAGATGGCGAGGCTCAGCAGAGCCCAGCAGCAGGCGCGCACCAGGGCCCGCGTCCTGACTGCCGCACGGACCGAGTTCGTCGAGCACGGCTTCCGAGACACTCGGATCGACGACATCGCCGATCGGGCGGAGCTGACCCGGGGTGCGGTCTACTCCAACTTCCCGAGCAAACGAGCGCTGTACTTCGCGGTACTGACCGACCTGGTGGAGCACGACGAGGCGCCCCCCAGCCTCGCGCCGCCCGCCCGCACCCCCGCAGCTGCCCTCGGCGCCCTCGCCCGCGCCTGGATCAGCCGCCTTCCGCTCACCGAAAGCGACCAGGGTGCCGGACGCCTCCGCGCCGGCGTACTCGCCGAGGCGATCACCGACGACCGCACCCGGATACCGTTCGCGCAGCTCACCAGCCTCAACGCGATCCTGCTCGCCACCGCCCTGGAGAGCCTGGAAGGCCGGACCGCGCCGCAACGACAAGTGCGGATCGCGGAGATTGCCCTCACCACGTTGCATGGTGTGGATCACGTCGCCGTCAGCGCCCCCGGCTTTGGCGACCCGTTCGACGTCGTCCGTGTCTGTGAAGAACTGGCTCGCCTCGACCTGGGCGACGTCTGGCTGCCCGCCCACCTGCCGTACACGGCGCCCGCACGGCCCGAGGACCGGGCATGGACCCCGCCGGAGGTGGTTGATGCCGTCCGCAGCGAGCCAGCCTGGCTGGACGCCGATGGTGTGGTCGCGATTCTCGGCACACACCGCCTCAACGCGATCGAGGAAGCCGTACGCGCCGCGCGGCCCGGCGATGCGGTCACCGCAGTGGTGGTCACCGACGACGCCGGTGAGCTGATGCCCCTGGCTCGGTGGGCGATCACCGACTTCGTGACCTGCCTGCGTCACGCCTTCGCCCCGGCTAACTGGCCTCGTCTGCGCGTCGTGCTCGATGACCAAGGTGCGGTGGCTGCCGCAGCCGCAGTGTCCGATATCGATGACGAGACAGAGGTGTGCGTACGCGTTCAGGCGGGCCGCGTCGTCGCCCGCGCCGAAGGCCGGGGAGCCGCACACGCCGCGACGGTCTACTCCACCCTCCCGCCCTCAACACGGTAAGCGCGTTGGTCGGTGATCCGTACCATCACCGGAAACAGGACCTGCCCGATCAATAGGTGGGACAGATGTACTGCCGGACCGCGGCGAGGATCCGCTCCGCCTTCTGCCTGCCGAAGCCGCCCGGATTCCGGTGCGAGGTGAACCGCTCCCTGGTCTCCTTGACGAGCCGCTCCTGCTCATCCGGATGGTGCTGGATGGTGGTGCAGAGGTCACGGCCACGGTTGACCGCCTTCTCCGGCCTGCCGTGCACGATCTCCGGATCGATGGCGTTCAGCGCCGCGAGGTAGGCGTCGCGGGTTGCCGGATCCGGCGTCGGTACTGCGCGAGCCGCCGCGGCCGGTGACGATGGCTGCTTACCCGGCCGAGTGGACGGCTCCTCGTCGCCTCGCAGCAGCCCACCGATGAGCCCGACCGCGCACAGCAGCACGATTCCACAGACCACGCCGAGCACGATCTTGCGGTTCTTCGAACTCCTCACCATCCTCCTGGTTCCCTGACAAGAGCACCGAAACGGCCAGGGCCACTTCACGGAGGGGTTGCGAGCGTGCGGCTGCCGCCACGCTACCGCCGCCGGGACCCGCTCGAAGCGGATACCGAGAGGTGGCAGCTGTGGCTACGACCGGTCGGTGAGGAGGTTCTGCAGGGCCGGGCGCAGATCCGGATAGGTGAAGGT
>DASULK010000108.1:0-21352 GCA_036278255.1 Micromonospora sp. | reverse complement strand
CCGGGCGGGGGTGCCCGCTCAGGGCGGTCAGGCTTGATCCCTTCGCCGGGCACCCCCGCCCGGACCTCTGCCGGCTGGTCACCAGGGGCCGAAGACCCGCTCGCCGTTGGCGGAGAGGGCGGCACACAATTCGGCCAGGTCGACTCCGGTGGTGTCGGCGAGCGACCGGACCGTCAGGGGGATCAGGTACGAGGCGTTCGGTCGCCCCCGGTACGGCATCGGGGTGAGGTAGGGGGCGTCGGTCTCCACCAGCAGCTGATCCAGTGGGGTGGCCTTCGCCGCCTCCCGCAGGGTTGCCGCGTTGGCGAAGGTGACGGTGCCGGCGAAGCTGAGCAGGTAGCCGCGGCGGGCACACTCGGCGGCGAAGTCGGCGTCGCCGGAGAAGCAGTGCAGGACCACGGTGTCGGGGGCGCCCTCGTCGTCGAGTACGCGCAGCACGTCGGCGTGGGCGTCCCGGTCGTGGATGACCAGTGGTTTTCCGTACCGTTTGGCGATGGCGATGTGGGCGCGGAAGCTCGCCTCCTGCGCGGCGCGGCCTTCCGGTCCGGTGCGGAAGTAGTCCAGCCCGGTCTCCCCGATGCCGCGTACCCGGTTCTCCCCCGCCAGCGCCTCGATCCGGCGCAGCGCCTCGTCGAGATCGTCGAGCCGGGGGGCTTCGTTGGGGTGCAGGGCGACGGTGGCGACCACCGGCTCGTATCGCCGAGCGGTCTTCATCGACCACTCGGATGAGGCGACGTCGACCCCGACCTGGACCAGCCGGTCAACGCCCGCTTCGGCGGCGGCCTCGATCGCTGCCGAGACCGGGTCGTCGGTGCCGGTGCGGCCTCCCGGTGCCCCGGCCTCGGAGACGGTGATGTCGAGGTGGGTGTGGCTGTCGACCACCGGTAGCGGCAGCGGCTCGGGGGCGGGCGGGAATTCCCCCGCCCGCCGGGCGGCTCGCTGCTGCCGCGACTGCGCCGGCTGCTGCTGCCTGGTCTGCTCGCTCATTCCGCTTCGCCGGCCAGCCGGGCCAACTCCTCGTCGACGATCGACGGGTCGAGCTTGCGGAAAACCGGTTTGGGCGCGACCAACGGCCGGCCGACCTCGACCGGCACGGACTCCCAGCGGGCACCGACGGTGTAGTCGCCGGTCAGGATCGGGTAGCGGGGACCGCCGTCCAGGTCGTCCACCTCGACGATCATCGGCATCGGGGCGTGCACCCCCTGCCCGCCGAGCAGCTCGTGGATCTTCTGAGCCGAGTGCGGCAGGAAGGGGGTGAGCAGCGTATTGGCGTCGCTGACCACCTGCAGCGCGACGTGCAGGATGGTCCCCATCCGGGCCTTGTCGTCCTTGAGCTTCCACGGCGTCTGGTCGGAGAGGTACTTGTTGGCTTCGGCGACGACCCGCATCGCTTCGCCGATCGCCGCTTTCTGCCGATGCTGCTCGATCAGATCGCCCACGGTCGCGAACCCGGCCTGGGCGAGGGCCAGCAGCGCCTCGTCAGCCTCGGTCAGGCCGGCCGGGTCGACCGGCGGGATCGCGCCGAAGTTCTTCGCCGCCATCGAGATCGACCGGTTGACCAGGTTGCCCCAACCGGCGACGAGTTCGTCGTTGTTGCGGCGCAGGAATTCGGCCCAGGTGAAGTCGGTGTCGTTGGTCTCCGGGCCGGCGGCGGCGATGAAGTACCGCAGCGCGTCGGCGTCGTAGCGTTCCAGGAAGTCGCGTACGTAGATGACGACGCGGCGGGAGGAGGAGAATTTCCGCCCCTCCATGGTGAGAAATTCGCTGGAAACCACCTCGGTGGGCAGGTTGAGCACACCGAACCGGCCGGGTTCGCCCCCCTTGTCCCCCTCGCCGGCGTAGCCGAGCAGCATCCCCGGCCAGATCACCGTGTGGAAGACGATGTTGTCCTTGCCCATGAAGTAGTAGCTGCGGGCCTCTTCGCCCGTCTCGTCGACCGACCACCAGCGCCGCCAGGCATCGGGGTTACCGGTACGCCGCGCCCATTCGATGGAGGCGGAGAGGTAGCCGATCACCGCGTCGAACCAGACGTAGATCCGCTTGTCGGGGCGGTCCCGCCACCCCTCCAGCGGGATCGGCACCCCCCATTCCAGGTCACGGGTGATCGCCCGCGGCTGCAGGTCGTCGAGGAGGTTGCGGGTGAAGCGCAGCACGTTGGTCCGCCACCCCTCGCGGGTGTTCAGCCATGTGCCGAGCGCCTCGGCGAAGGCCGGCAGGTCCAGGAAGAAGTGCTCGGTCTCCACGAACTGCGGGGTCTCGCCGTCAATCTTCGACCGGGGGTTGATCAGGTCGATCGGGTCGAGCTGGTTGCCGCAGTTGTCGCACTGGTCGCCGCGGGCGCTGGGGTAGCCGCAGATCGGGCAGGTCCCCTCGATGTAGCGGTCGGGCAGGGTTCGGCCGGTCGACGGCGAGATCGCCCCCATGGTGATCTTCGGGACGATGTAGCCGTTGTGGTACAGCCTTTCGAACATCTCCTGGACGATGGCGTAGTGGTTGCCGGTGGTGGTCCGCGTAAAGAGGTCGTAGGAGAGGCCCAGACCATGCAGGTCCTCCACGATGACCCGGTTGTACCGGTCGGCCAACTCCCGTGGGCTCACCCCGTCGGCGTCGGCCTGCACCTGGATCGGGGTGCCGTGCTCGTCCGTGCCGGAGACCATGAGCACGTTGTGGCCGGCCATGCGCATGTAGCGGCTGAAGACGTCGGAGGGGACTCCGAAGCCGGAGACGTGGCCGATGTGGCGCGGGCCGTTGGCGTACGGCCAGGCGACCGCCGCGAGAACGTGACTCATGGTCGTCAAGCCTAGTGACCGTCACCGGAGGGCGGCGAATGAGTTCCGGGTCGACCGGTGCTGAAGGTCCCGGCCGCCCGGTGGACCAGGTCGTAGACCTCACGCCGGCGCAGGCCGTACCGGGCGGCGACGGCGGTGATGGCATCACGTCGGGACTCCCCGGCGGCCTCCCGTTCGGCGATCGCGGCCCGCAGGTCCGCGTCGGCCGGACGCGTCTCGGCCGCTGGCGGGGCCCCGGCCACGACCAGGGTGATCTCGCCGCGCGGCTCTCCCGCGACCGCCCATGCCGCCAGTTCGCCGAGCGGCCGGCGCAGGATCTCCTCGTACGTCTTGGTCAGTTCACGGCACAGGGCGGCGGGCCGGTCGGCACCGAACGCCGCGGCGAGGTCGGCCAGCGCGCCGGCGATGCGGTGCGGTGCCTCGAAGAAGACCAGGGTGCGCTCCTCGGTGGCGAGTGCGGCGAGGCGGGCTCGACGGGCGCCGCCGGAGCGGGGTAGGAAACCTTCGAAACAGAAGCGGTCGCAGGGCAGGCCGGAGAGGGCCAGGGCGGTGGTCACGGCGCTGGGGCCGGGGGCCGCGGTGACGGGCGCGCCCGCGTCGAGGGTGGCGCGTACCAGCCGGTAGCCGGGGTCGGAGACGCTGGGCATCCCACCGTCGGTCACCAGCGCCACCACCGCACCGTCCCGGATCGCCGCGACCAGGTCAGGGGTACGCCGTTCCTCGTTGCCTTCGAAGTAGGAGACGATCCGGCCGGCGATGGTGATGCCGAGGTCACGGGCGAGCCGGGCGAGCCTACGGGTGTCCTCGGCCGCCACCACGTCGGCGTCGGCGAGGGTGTCGCGTACCCGGCAGGAGGTGTCGGCAGGGTTGCCCAGCGGTGCGCCGAGCAGAATCAGGCGTCCGCCCTCCGAGTTTTTTCCCACCGCGATTAACCCCTTATCGACGCCGTTGCTCCGGCGGAGGACGCCGCCGCGTACCTTGGCAGCCTACGATCGCGGGGTGACCCTGGCCTCGACGAAGCAGAGCGCGAGCGTGCAGCAACCCCGGTCCGGCGGGCAGCGACGGGACGACCCGGGCCCGCGGCAGGACCTCCCGCCGGAGGAGGTGGGGAAGGTGCCGGCAGGAGCACCGTCGGGCGGTGTGCCGGGGATCATCCGCCGCCGCCTGGCACCCGCCGACGCCCGGCTTGACCGCTGGTCCTGGGCGGCCACCGGGGTGGTCGTGTTGATCGCCGCCCTGCTGCGCCTGGTCGGGTTGGGTCACCCGAAAGGCAAGATCTTCGACGAGATCTACTATGCGCGGGACGGCTGGGCACTGATCGACCGGGGCGTCGAGTGGAACTACCAGGACAACACCGCCTCGTTCGTGGTGCACCCGCCGCTGGGCAAGTGGCTGATCGGGCTCGGCGAGTGGGCCTTCGGCTACTCCGACACCGAGCACGGGATCACGGCGGCCGGGCATCTGGTCACCCTCTCCCCCGAGGTGGGGTGGCGGATCTCCGCCGCGCTCTTCGGCACCCTGTCGGTGCTGATCCTGATCCGGGTTGCCCGCCGCCTCTTCGGGTCGATCGTGCTGGGCTGTGCCGCCGGTCTGCTGATGGCGCTCGACGGCTTCCATCTGGTGTTGTCGCGCACGGCACTGCTCGACATCTTTCTGCTGTTCTTCGTGCTGGCGGCGTTCGGTGCCCTGGTGGTCGACCGCGACGCGCGGCGGAGGCGGTGGCTGCGGGCGATGGAGGCGGGGCTCGACCCGGGACGGCCGGGGCGGGCCGGCCGGCCGCAGTTCAACCTGCGTGACGGTGTGCCGTGGTGGCGGCTGCTCGCCGCGGTTCTGCTCGCCTGCGCCATCGCGGTGAAGTGGAGCGCGCTGGCGTTCGTGCCGGTCTTCGTGCTGCTGGTCTTCTGGTGGGAGGTCGGCGCCCGGCGGTCGGCCGGGGTGCGCCGCCCCTGGCGGGACGCCCTGCTCGACGAGATCGGGTGGGTGGCGGCGTGCGCCGGGCTGGTCGTGGTGGTCTATGTGGCGACCTGGTCCGGTTGGCTGCTCAGCGACGATGGCTACTACCGGGACTATCTGTCCAAACAGGGGGCGGCCGAGCCGCCCTTCATCGGAGCCTTGATCAACCTGTGGCACTACCATGCACAGGCCTTCAATTTTCATCAAGGGCTGGATACGTCGCACACCTATCAGTCCTGGCCCTGGCAGTGGTTGCTGCTGGGGCGGCCGGTCGCCTTCTACTGGGCCAGCGACGGCACCTGCGGGGCGGCGAGCTGCGCCGCCGAGGTGTTGTTGCTCGGCACCCCGATCCTGTGGTGGTCGTTCCTGCCGGCCCTGGCCGCCAGCGCCTGGCTCGGCATCGCCCGCCGCGACTGGCGGGCCGGCACGGTCCTACTGATGGTCGGCGCCGCTCTGCTGCCCTGGTTCTGGTTCGCTCTCGACGGGCGGACGATGTTCTCGTTCTATGCGGCGCCGGCGCTGCCGTTCCTGATCCTCGCGGTGGTCTACGTCCTCGGGGCGATCATGAATCCGGCACCGGCTTCCGCGGCGGCCGATTCGGTAGCGCCGGCTGCCGGGGGCTGGAGTGGACCCGACCGGCGGATCATCGGTGCGGTGGTTGCGGGCGCGTACGTGCTGGTGGTGGCGCTCTGCTTCGCCTACTTCCATCCGATCTTCGTGGGGGAGGTCATCCCCTACGGCGACTGGTCGGCCCGGATGTGGCTCGGCGGCCGGTGGATCTGATTTCAGCTCGACAGGCCGGACGGCGGGCCACAAATAGGACGCGCCCCGATCGCCTGCCACGGGGGAAGCGGGCGATAGGGGCGCGCACCCCAGAGCTTAACCACTCGGGATCACCTGCACAACGGCTGGCAGCGGGGCAGATTTCCTCATGACACATTGAACAATCAGGCATTCGACGTTATTCGGACCAGCCGCATTTATCAGACATATCCCTATAGGCTCTGCCGTGTGGCTGCCGAACCCTCGACCCAGATCTTTGTCGACACCACCGGGCAACGAAGGCGGTGGGTACTCCGTATGGCCCATCTCTTTGCCGGGCTCGGCCTGGCCTACACCGGCCTCGTCGGGGTGAGCCTCGCCGGCGGCTCACCCGCACCTACCAAGTCGCGGACGGGGTTCGGCGGCCCGCCAGCAGCGTTCGGCGCACCCCCGGCCCAACTGATCGACCCACGACCGATCCCCGCCGAACCGCGGCCGAAGAAGTCGGCGCGAGCGGAAGCGGAACCCCCGGCTCCCCGTCCCACGACGGCGGCCCAGCCCCATCGACCAACCACCGCGCAGGCGGCCCGGAAAAGGCCCACGCCCAGGCCCACTGTGACCTCTCCCCGGCGGCAAAACCCGTCTCCGACGCGCAGCACCACCACACCGGCGCCGACACCCAGCACACCGACATCGACCGCACCAAAACCAACACCCACCACATCGACACCCAGCACACCATCGTCAACACCAAGCACACCAGCGCCAACACCCACTACGCCAGCGCCGACGCCGACACCCGGCGGCACCACCACACCGGCGCCGAAACCCAGCGGTTCCGCCTCGGGCACCGATCCGGGCCCCTCCGCGTCACCGTCGCCGGAACTCTCCCCGGCCCCCACGGCGTCGCTGCTGGATGAGTTGACCGACACATGGGGCCTGAGCGGGGCTGCCGACTGATGGTCAACGGCACCACACGGACCGCACGATCGACATCGCGCACACCCGCCTACCGATCGGCCCTATCCCGTCCGAAATGGATAATCACGATCGCGCTGCTTGTGGTCTTCGCCGGCCTCCTGATCGTGGAGGCATACGTCAACGCGAAGTTCACGCCGGATTTCAACCACCAGTACCACAGCCGGGACTCGGTGCCGAAGGAGGTGCTGGGCGGCGGCCCGATCATCGACCCGAGCGGGCCTCACACGCGGTCCTACCGGCTGCCGCCGCGAACCATCGCCCTCACCTTCGACGACGGCCCGGATCCGGTGTGGACGCCACGGATCCTCGACGTGCTCCGCCGGCACCAGGCGCACGCGACGTTCTTCGTGCTCGGCTCTCAGGTCGCCCGTCATCCCGAGTTGACCCGCCGGATCGCCGCAGAGGGCCACGAACTCGGTGTTCACACGTTCACCCATCCGGATCTTGCGAAGCTGCCCGGCTGGCGCAGGCGGCTGGAGTACGCGCACACTCAGGCGGCGATCGCCGGGGCCGCCGGGGTGCACACCCGGCTGCTGCGGTTCCCGTACTCCTCCCGCCCGGAAGATATCGATGACCTCGACTGGCCGGCGGTACAGGAAGCGGGCCGGCTCGGCTATCTGGTCGCGGTCAACGACACCGACAGCCAGGACTGGGCCAAACCGGGCGTGGACGCCATCGTGCGCAACATGGAACCTCCGGACCATGCGGGAGCGGTCGTCCTGCTGCACGATGCCGGTGGCGACCGCGCCCAGACCGTCGCCGCCCTCGACCGGTTCATTCCGGCGATGCGGGCCAAGGGCTACGAGTTCACGACGATCACCGGCGGCCTCGCCCGCGTCCCGGGCACCCGCGCCGCCGCCCGGCCGGAGGTCACCGGAAACGTCCCGGCCAGTCAGGGCGACCGGTGGTGGGGCGCGACCCTCGTCCGGGCCGTACACATCGCCGATCTGGCGCTCAAGGTGTTGACGGCGCTGTTTCTCGTGGTCGGTGCTCTCATGCTGGCCCGTACCGCGCTGCTGTTGGTCCTGGCCGGCCGGCATGCGCGACGCCGACGCTCCGCCGCCTGGTCCTGGGGGCCGCCGGTGACCGCACCGGTCTCGGTGATCGTGCCCGCGTTCAACGAGCGGGAGGGGATCGCCACCGCTGTCCGCTCACTGGCCGGCAGCGACCATCCCGAAGTCGAGGTCATCGTCGTGGACGACGGATCCACCGACGGTACGGCGGGCATCGTGGAGGCGCTCGCGCTGCCCAATGTGAGGGTGATCCGCAAGGCCAACGAGGGCAAGGCCACCGCCCTCAACACCGGGATCGCGCAGGCCCGTCACGAACTCATCGTCACCGTCGACGGGGACACCATCTTCGAGCCCGACTCGATCCGCCGCCTGGTGCAGCCTTTCGCGGACCCGTCGGTCGGGGCGGTCTCCGGCAACGTCAAGGTCGGCAACCGCCAGAGCCTGGTGGCACGGTGGCAGCACATCGAATACGTCATCGGCTTCAACCTCGACCGCCGCCTCTATGAGGCGCTGCGGTGCATGCCGACCGTGCCGGGAGCCATCGCCGCCTTCCGCCGTCGCGCCCTGCTCTCGGCGGGTGGCATGAGCCACGACACCCTCGCCGAGGACACCGACGTCACCATGGCGGTGGTCCGTGCCGGCTGGCATGTGGTGTACGAGGAGAATGCACGCGCCTGGACCGAGGCGCCAACCACGCTGGATCAACTGTGGCGGCAGCGGTACCGGTGGAGCTACGGCACACCATGCAGGCGATGTGGAAGCACCGCGGCGCGCTGCGGGACAGCGGGGCATCCGGTCGCTTTGGTCGGCGGGGGCTGCCGTTCCTCGCCTTCTTCGGGGTGGCGCTGCCGCTGCTGGCGCCCTTGATCGACCTGATGGCCGTCTACGGCTTCTTCTTTCTCGACCGCACGAGCACCCTCGTCGGTTGGCTGGCGATGCTGGGCCTGCAGGCGCTCACCGCGGTCATCGCCTTCCGGCTCGACCGGGAACCGCTGCGCGCGCTGTCGGCGCTGCCGGTGCAGCAGTTCGTCTACCGCCAACTGATGTACCTGGTGCTGATCCAGTCGATGGTGACCGCGCTGACCGGTTCCCGGCTCCGCTGGCACAAGCTGCAACGCACCGGCCAGGCGGCGCCCGGCGCGGCGGCACCGGGCGCCGCCGCGGTCACGGCTGGTGCGGCTGGGCCGTCCGCGAAGCCGCGGACCCGCGACCGCTGGTTTGACACTCTGCGGGCGGTGGCGCTGACCCGGGTGTTCATCTACCACATGTTCCCGGTGGCCTGGCTGAGTTTCGTCTTCCCGGCGATGGGGGTGATGTTCGCTATCGGGGGGTCGCTGATGGCGCGGTCGATCGACCGTGGGGCCGTACCGGCAATCACCAACCGGATTCGTCGGCTGTTGCCGGCGCTGTGGGTACTGGCGGCCCTGCTGGTCCCGGCGATGCTCTGGTTCGACTGGCCGGAGCGCCCCGCGTGGTCAGAGTTGTTGACCTGGGTGATCCCGTTGGCCGTCCCGCCCGGCAGCCCGTGGGCCGAACCGGTGAGCACGGTGCTGTGGTACCTGGTGACCTACCTGTGGCTGGTGCTGCTCTCCCCGGCGCTGCTCTGGTTCTACCGCAGACGGCCGCTGCCGGCGGTGCTGCTTCCCCTAGCCGTCCTGGTCGGACTCGAAACCGTGCCGTCACTGCTGAATCCGGCCACCGCCTCGGTCGCCATCGACGTGGCGACCTTCGGCGCCTGCTGGATCGTCGGGTTCGCCCACCGGGACGGTACGCTGCGCCGCCTGCCGCTGGCGGCACTGCTCACCTTGGCGGTCCTGAGCCTCGGCATCGGCGCAGTGTGGGCCCTGACGCATCCGTCGACATGGGGTGGATTCGACCTCAACGCGATTCCGATCGGGCAGGCATTCTATTCGCTCGGATTCGTCCTGCTTCTGCTGCGGGCCGCCCCGGCGATGGCCTGGCTGGCCCGGGCCCGACCCCTGGACCGGCTGGTCACGGTGCTCAACGCCCGGGCGGTGACCGTCTACCTGTGGCACAACCTCGCGATCGCGGCGTGCTTCGTGGTCGGCAACGTCTTCGGCGTCTGGCGGCTGGGCATGGTCGGCTATTTCGTGGTGGCCGTCGCGATCCTGGTGCTGATCGTGCTGGCGCTGGGCTGGGTCGAGGACCTCGCCGCACGCCGGCCCGCCCGTCTGCTGCCGCCACGCGACAAGGTCTCGACCGATGCCGCGCCACCGGACGGCGATTCACCCGCGCCCGAGCCCGCCCTGCCCGGCCGGGCCGGCCCCTCCACAGCCGCCCCGTCAAACTGACCCACAGCGGCCACCAGTGGCGCTAGGCTGACCAAAAGTAGGAGCAATTTTCCCTATTTATCCAGGAGTAGCTCGATGGCGATCCTGCGATTCTTCAACTCGCTGCCCGGCCGGGTCATCCGCGTCATCCTCGGGCTGGCCCTCATCGCAGCCGGCGCATCGCTCGGTGGCGGCTGGTGGCTGCTGGCCGTCGCGGGTCTGCTCCCGTTGGCTGCTGGCCTCTTCAACTTCTGCACTCTGGGACCCCTCTTCCACCAGCCGCTCTCCGGCCGGAAGTTCCAGGAAGCCACCTCAAGGCAGCGTGAAAGCGCAGGGCACGCCTTCCGTCTTTCACACACCGCTCAACACGCTTGATCGACTCCATTTCACGGAAGTAGTGCTGTCCCGTCACAGCAGACAACCCCATTTCAATGCAGTGGAGAACGCCGCCGTACCCCCCGCTAACTTCGTTGAGCCCCATTGGTACGCGACCATGGCTACGTGTGGAACCAAACTCCGTTCGCTGACAAGGTACGGATTGACGCCGGCGGGGTACGGCTGGCCTGGCACAGAGAGTGCCCCGAGTCCCGTTACTGCGGCAGGAACATCCCTTGGTCACGGGTATGGGATGCCGACCCCGGCGAGTCTCCGCCGCAACTCCGCCTCGTCGATGGTCGTACCGTCTTCATCTCGGCCGAATACCGGGAGGAACTCGCAACAGCGGTGTCGGACGCGGGTGTGCCGGTGGTCGAGCGGTACGACGTGTGGGGGGATCTGCTGCAGCCGTTCCTGGACACCGATTACGACATCTGGCGAGAAGAGTGCGAGCAGCGGTTACGGTCGTGGGGATTCAGCGATCAAGAGACGCGGCGGATCCGGCAGCGGGTCAGGAAGCGCATGCTGGCACTGACGCTGGCCACGTGGGAATGGATCTCGTACGGGCAGAGCGATCTCTTGCTGGCGACGTGCCCCACGCCGGATCCGTCCTACCGCCGCTTCCGGGCCTGGACCGATGTGGTCGCCGATCGCCCGTACAAGCGGAGCGGCCCGTCCACAACCGCTCCGTCAAGCTGACTGACCCGCAGCGGCCATCGGGCTGGCCCTCATCGCGATCGGGGCTTCTCTGGGTGGCGGGTGGTGGCTGCTGGCCGTCGTGGGCCTGCTCCCGTTGGCCGCCGTTGGCGTGCCAGGTTTGGGCGGGGGTGAGCTATCCGGACCAGCCGGCGCCCCACCTGCGGCAGGTGAACCGTAACCACCGAATGGCGACCACGACGGTGGCCGGACAGCCAGGCGGCGGCCGGGACGTCACCGCTACCAACGACGACGGGTGACCACGCTTCCCAATAATCCAAGCCGGACCACCGCAGGCCGTGCACCCATGTGCGTGAGCGCCTTGCTGCATTTGCTGCTGTACAGGATCAGAAAAGGCCGCTTCCGATGATCGGAAACGGCCTTGTTGCCGGGGTGGAGCTGAGGGGACTCGAACCCCTGACCCCCTCGTTGCGAACGAGGTGCGCTACCAGCTGCGCCACAGCCCCTCGCCAGGCCGAAGCCCAGCAAGAACTTGCCACCTGAGGATCAGGTGGCGAGCCAGCGACAAGGCTAACAGGTCCGACGGCAACTCCGCGAATCCGCCCCTCGGCCCGGCCCGAGTCGGTGCTGCCCGTTTTCCTACCCTGCCCGAGCCTCGATCAAGGTCTTCTGTGCCGATCAAGGACTCATGGCAGCGAATAAAGATCCACTAGCAACAAAAAGTCCTTGATCGACGGGAAAACGGGGGACGGGACAAGAGGGACGGGACGGCGGGGGCGGGGGCGGGGGCGGGTCAGGCGGAGTGGGGGTTGCGGCCGGCTTCGTAGGGGCGGCCACGCAGACCGCTGGCGCGACGGTAGGAGACGGAGCCCCCCACCCCGCGATGGCGGGCAGCCGCGGCGGGCAGGTCGCGGGGCTGGTCCAGCCCCATCGCGGCCCGCCGTACCGCTTCCCGTTGGGCCGCCAGCCGCCGCTGCGCCTCCCGTCGGGCGGCCGCCCGGCGGGCCTGCTCTCGCCGCACCTCGGCCTGCCGCGCCGCCAACCAGGCGGCCTCCCGGGCCTGCCGGCGGCGCCGGCGTTGCTCGACGATCGCCCGGTTACGCAGATGCACCACGTAGACCACCAGCAGGGTTCCGGTGACCGAGACGCTGATCCAGAACCCGGGGCCGACCACGATCACACCGATCAGTTCAACCAGGTTGAGCAGCACCAGCCCGGCCAGCAGCCGACGGCGGCGGTAGATCGCCGGGGTGTGCCGCCGCGGTGCCGGCCGGCGCCGGGGACGGGTGGCCGGCCGGGGCACCGTACGCAGCCGGGAAGTTCGGCGACCGGTGGACGGAGGCCCGGAGACCGGCGACGCCGATGCGGGCACCGCCGGGGTAGCGCTGCGGAGAGTTATTGCACGGGACGGGTTGACGGGTCGACGACCAGGCACGGTCCGCCGCCGACGCTGGCGCGCCAGCACCCGTGCCGTCGACTGCGCCCGCTCCGCCACCAGGCGCTCGGTGGCGTCGTACCGGCGCACAAGCGCAGGTGCGAGGGCGAGCAGACCAGCAGCGGCGAGGACGGCGAGGAGCACCGAGGTCGGCACCCTCACCCCTCCCGTCACCTCATCGGCGATCGATCGTCCGCGACCTTGCCGGGGTCACCGGTGCCGGCGGGCAGTCGCCGACCGAACCCGGGGATGGTCGATCACGTCCCAGTCACCTGAGGTTACGGTCCGATGCACCGGAATAGGCTGCGCCGCGCCGAGCCCGATCCCGGCCTGGGCAAGATCACCCGTGCAGCCGATGCCAGCGGGCCAACAGGCCCCCCTCGGGGGCGACCTCCTCACTGGTCATCGCGTAGCCGATGTGGTCACGCCAGGCGCCATTGATGTACATGTACCGCAGGTGGTAGGCCTCCTGGCGGAAGCCGAGCTTCTCAACCACCCGCCGCGACGCGGTGTTCTCGGGGCGGATGTTCACCTCAACCCGGTGCAGGCCGGCCGGACCGAAGGCATGATCAACGGCGAGGGCTACGGCGGTGGGAATGATGCCCCGCCCGGCCGCACGGGAGTCGACCCAGTAGCCGACGGAGGCCGAACAGAACGCCCGCCGGACGATGGTGCTCAGGTTGAGGTGGCCGACGTACCGCTCCTGCCCCTCCTCGTCGAGGCAGACGGCGAACGGCATGCTCTCGCCGCGCTGGGCCGAACGGCGCTGGTCGCGATAGACGTACCGGTAGGCGGTCGGTGAGTTGAGTTCCCGCCACCGCCCCGCCGGGACGGGCTCCCACGGACAGAGCCACTCCTGGTTGGCGAGCCGCACCTCCGACCACGCCTCGGCGTCGTCGCGCCGGTACGGGCGCAACAGCACCGGCCCGTCCCGCAGCATCACGGGCCAGGCCGGCTGCCCGGAGGAGAACATCACCTCACCTCACCTCTTTTCCCAGGCCCGGGGTTCGCCCCGTCCGCCCGGCCTTCTCATCGTCGGCGGTCCAGCAGCAGTACATCCACGGTAGAGCCAGCCGGGGCGGTGGTGATCCGCTCTCCGAGCACCAGGAGGCCGTTGGCCTCCGCAAGTCCGGAGAGGGTGAAAGGTCCGCCCGGCAACGGCTGCACCGTGTAGCCGCCACCGCGCCGTTCAGCCACATAGGCGGGACGGAACTCGCGTAGACCTGCCGGTGAGGAGATGGTCTCCAACAGGTGGGCCCGGACACCCGGGCGGAACACCGGTTCGGCTCCGGCGAGGAGTTGGATCGCCGGACGGGCCAGGACTTCGAAGCCGATCAGCGCGGTGCCGGGTTCCCCGGGCAGGCACACGATCGGTACCTCCTCGGCGCCGAACGTGCCGAATCCGAGCGCCGCACCCGGGTAGAGCGCCACATCGGTGAAGACGACCGGGCTGGAGCGTTTCCCGTCTCGGCGCGACAGGACACGTCGCAGTATGTCGCCGGGGCCGGTACCGGTGCCGCCGGTGGTGATGATGAGGTCGGCCCGGGGTGCCTGGTCCTCCAGCAGTGCCCGCAGCCCCTCCGGGTCGTCGTCGCACATGCCCACCCGGTAGGCCACCGCGCCCGCCTCCACCACGGCTGCGGTGAGCGCGTGCGAGTTGATGTCCACCACCTGGCCTGGTTGGCTGCCGCGGCCAACCTCCACCAACTCGTCCCCGGTCGCCACGATCACCACCCGCGGGCTGGGCTGCACGACGACGTACCCGATCCCGGTGGCGGCCAGGCCCGCGACCAGCGCCGGGGAGATGGGGGTGCCGGCCTGGGCGAGCAGCGTGCCGGCGGGTAACTCCGAGCCGGCCCGGCGTACGCCGGAACCCCGCTTGGGGGCGCGGAAGATCTCCACCACCGCCATGCCCTGGTCGGTCCACTCGACGGGGACCACCACGTCGGCGGAGACGGGCAGCGGCGCCCCGGCGGCGACCGAGAAGCAGGTTCCCGGGGTCAGTCGGACGGGCCGCCAACTCGCCGCTCCGAGGTCGCCGACGACGTTGAGCCGTACTCCGGCGCGGCCGGATCCGTCGTAGCCGGCGCCGGCGATGTCTTCCCAGCGCGCCGCGTAGCCGTCGATGGCGGCCTGGTCGAAGGCGGGGTACGAGTGGGGTGCCACGACGTCCTCGGCGAGCACGTTGCCGTACGCCTCGGTCAGGTCGAGATCGAGCGGGGGCAACGCGCGTAGCCTGCTCAGCACGCTGGCGAGGTAGTCGGCGAGCGGTACCGCCCCACCCGCCGGCATTCTGGCGTCGGCCGCGGCCGTCACCGGGTCACCTCGCCCCCGCTTCGTGGAGGCTCCGGTCCGGTCGGGGCCGCCCCCCGGGCCGGCTCCCTCGGTGTCGGATGACGCCCGTCACGGGGCCGGTGACCCCGCCGGGCTTGATCATGCACGGGGTCCGGGACAGCCGGCGGCGGCGAACTCTTTCAGCCACTCGCTGAACTCCCGTCCGAGATCTTCACGCTGGCAGGCGATCTGCACCACCGTCTGCAGGTAGCCGAGGGGTGTGCCGGTGTCGTAGCGGGTGCCGCGGTAGACGAGGCCGTGCACCGGCACCCCTTCGGCGAGCAGCAGCCCCATCGCGTCGGTCAGTTGGATCTCCCCACCGCTGCCGGGTCCGGTACGTGCGATCGCCTCGAAGATCCGGCCGGGCAGCACGTAACGGCCGAGGATGGCCAGCCGGCTTGGGGCCTCTTCGGGGGCGGGTTTCTCCACCAGTCCGGTGACCCGGACCACCTCACCGAAGTCGCCGAGCCCCTCTTCGGCGGGTGACACGGAGGCGATGCCGTACCGTTTGGTCTCCTCCGCCGGAACCTCGACGAAGGAGAGCACGATCCCACCGGTGCGAGCCTGCAGGTCCAGCATGGCGGGGAGCAGCGGCTCGGCGAGGTTGACGAACTCGTCGCCGAGGAGCACCGCGAACGGGGCGTCTCCGACGTGGGATTCGGCGTAGGAGATGGCGTGCCCCAGCCCGAGCGGTTCGCCCTGGCGGCAGGTGTAGATCTCGGCCAGTTCGCTGGGGTGGATCACCGCGGCGAGGCGATCCTTGTCGCCTTTCTCCTCCAACCGCGCCTCGAGGAAGGGTTGCCGGTCGAAGTGGTCGACCATGGAGGTCTTCCCCCGTCCCGTGATCAGCAGGACGTCCTTGATCCCTGCCGCTGCGGCCTCCTCAACGATGTACTGCAGCACCGGCCGGTCGACTACGGGGAGCAGTTCCTTGGGCACCGCCTTGGTGGCGGGCAGGAACCGGGTAGCCAGACCGGCGGCGGGGATGACGGCCTTCACCGCCCGCCGCCCGGTCTGCTGGTTGACGGTCGCGGGCGCGGTGTTGACTGTTTGCTCCGACATGTCGCGAGACTATCGGCCGCGGCTCTGTCGCGGCGGCTGTGCAGCGGATGTCACGCCACCGGGGGCGTCCGCGGTCCCCTTGCCGGGCGTGGGGGGTGCCTTATCGGGGGTGGCGGTGCGGGCAGCGACTGGGGTCTCCTTTGTGACCGGGGGTGCGACGGGCTCGGCCGCACGGCAGGTGTCGCGTCCGGCGGCTTTCGCCGCGTAGAGCGCCTCGTCGGCGGCGTCGAGGAGCTGCTGCGGGGTCGTCGCATGGTCCGGGTAGACGGCGAGGCCGACGGAGACGGTGACCAGGACCGGTGACGTGGCGGTGTCCTGGGCTGCGGAGTGGGACCGGACCATGACGGGGGTGTTCCGGATGGCTGAGCCGAGGCGTTCGGCGACGATCGCCCCGCCCCGCGTATCGGTCTCCGGGAGCAGCACCACGAACTCTTCCCCGCCCTGCCGGAACGCGACGTCGACCTCCCGCACGACTGCCCGGATGCGGCGGGCGAATTCGGCCAGCACCTGGTCCCCGGCGGCGTGTCCGTGGGTGTCGTTGACGTCTTTGAACCGGTCCAGGTCGAGGGCGAGGACGGCGAGCCGTCGCTCAAGCCGGTTGGCGCGCTCGATTTCCCGGCGGATCGCGGTTTTCAGGTAGCGGTAGTTCCAGAGCCCGGTGAGCGGGTCGGTGAGGGCCAGTCGCTGTGCTTCGTCGTGCGTGCGGACGTTGTCGACGGCGACCGCCGCCTGGCCGGCGAAGGTGCGGAGGGTGTAGAGGTCCCCTTCGTCGAATTTGTCGGAGCCGAACCGGTCGTAGACGGCGAGCACCCCCAGCACGGGCGGCAGTTTGCTGGGCCAGCCGCCGTCGGCCGGGCGGGTGGTCGGCACGCTGTCGGCTGCGGCGGGGTCGTCGCCGTTCGGGTCCGGGACCGCGACCGGAACGGCGAGGTAGGTACGGTAGCGCGGCCCGCCCGGGAACAGTTCGGGCTGGTCCCCGTCGGCCCGCCCCCACCGCGGCTCACCGGTTGCGGCGATCGTGCCGAGCAGTCCGCTGCCCAGCGGCACCCGGAGGGCGGCTGGCCCCTCCTCGTCGATTCCTTCGACAACCTGTCCGACCAGGGTGTCGGTGGCCGGGTCGAGCAGCAGCACCACTCCGGCCCGGGCGCTGGTGGCGGCGAGCGCGGTCTGCAGGATCAGTTTGAGGATCCGTTGCAGGTTGTGGGTGTTGGAGAGGGTGTCGCCGAGGATGGCGACGTGGCCGCGGAGCTGGTCGCGGCTGGCGGTGAGCGCTTGGACATACGCCTGGGTTTCGCGGGCCATGCGGTTGAAGGTGGCGGCCAGCTGGCCGACTTCGTCCTGGCCTCGTACGGGCACCCGGGCTGTCAGGTCGCCGTCGGCGACACGGTTGACGGCGTGGGCGAGTTCGGCGAGGGGCCGGGTGGTCGATCGGGCCAGCCACCAGGCGGCGAGGATGGCGAGCAGCCCGGCGATCACCACCGCCCCGACCAGGAGGGCGTACAGCTCGGGTGGCCGTTCCCGGGGCACCGACAGTACGAGCGGCAACGGCTGTCCGGGGGAGGGTCCGACCCGTTGGACGTACCGCCCGGTGTCGGTCTGGGCCACGCTGTCTCCGCGGATGTCGGCGGCGGCGGCGAGGACGGCAGCTCGGATGTCACCCGATTCGGTGCTGTATGCGGCTACCGGGGCTGCGCCGCTACCGGAGAGCACGGTGATCTCCGCTCCGGTTGCCGCCGAGAGTCGTGCCACGAAAGCGGTGTCGAGGGTCTGGGCGGCGCTCACTTCGCCGAGGAGCGTGTTGTTGGCGTCCCGCATCTCGACCCGTACGGCGAGGGCGCGTGGCGGTAGGTGGGTGCTGGCGGATTCTGCGCAGTCCAGCCACGGCCCGGGGGGCGCGTCGGGGGTTGTGGCGGCGGCGCCGGTGGTGTCGGTGATGACGACCGCGGCGGCGAGCCCATGGGCGACGATGTGGTGGGCGATGTTGGTGCGGGCTATGGGATCCGGGTCGATGGCGACCGCGTCGGCGGCGGCATGCAGTTGGCGGCAGAGTGCGCTGATCGAGGTACGGACGGTGGTGGCTGCGAGGTTGAGGCGGTCGACTGTGCGTTCGTGACTGACTGCGGCCAGGGTGCCGGCGACGAAGATCGCTCCGAGCAGGACGGGGCCGAGTACGACGGCGAGGAAGGCGTTGGTCAAGCGTCCGCGCAGCGTCACGCGTCTCCCCCCGGAGGCTTGGCTGTTGCTGCGATGCTTGCACAGTTGCACCGTTTCGTGCCGCTTGCCGCAGGGTGATGGCGTGCCGCTGTTTTCGTATGGAGCGCAAGGGGTTATGACGGCCAAGACAGACATTCGGGTCAGGGTGCTGGCTCGCCGCCGGTCGTTGACGGCCGAGGCTTGCGCGGCCGCTGCCGGGCAGGTGCAGGCTCATCTCGCTGATCTGGTCCAGCGCCGTCGCCCGGGCCGGATGACCGGGTACGTGCCGGTCGGCTCGGAACCGGGCGGATCCGATCTTCCGGAGGTGATGGTGGCGGCGCTTGCCGGGGCGGGCGAGTTGCTGCTGCCGGTGCTGCGCGCGGATCTGGACCTGGATTGGGCGGCGTATCCCGGGCCGGGGGCGTTGGTCGCGACGGGGCGGGGGATGCGGGAGCCGGCCGGCAAGCGGTGGGGGGTGGAGGCTGTCGCGGCGGCGGAGTTGGTGGTGGTGCCGGCTCTCGCCGTTGACCAGCGCGGGATCCGGTTGGGGCGGGGTGGCGGCTCGTACGACCGGGCGTTGGCCCGGGTGGGGGCCGGCACGTTGACGGTGGCGTTGCTGCATGACGGTGAGCTGGTGGAGAGCTTGCCGGCCGAGGCCCACGACCGCCCGGTCGACGCGGTGATCACCGCGGGTGGCGGTTTCTGCCGGCTGCCGCTTTCCTGAGCGCGGTCGCCGTCGACGGAGCAGCTTCGGCGGCCGGCGGCGCCGCCGGGCGGATCCTGTTCTGCGGGCTGAGGTGGACGCGGGCGGCTCGCATGCCGCACCATTGGCACTCGAATCCGGCGAGTGCCAATCCGGCCTGCCAGAATCGGAGGAGACGTTGCCCACCTACCAGTACGCCTGCACCGCCTGCAGCCACCAGCTCGAAGTGGTGCAGTCTTTCACCGATGAGCCGCTGACCGAGTGCCCGGAGTGCCAGGGGCGCCTGCGCAAGCTGTTCAACTCGGTCGGCATCGTCTTCAAGGGGCCCGGCTTCTACCGCACCGATTCGCGGGCCAGCAATCCCGAATCGTCCGGCAGCTCCGGTAAGGGCACGTCGGAGTCGGCGGGCTCGGCTTCGTCGTCGAGCGACACCGGTTCGAGCGGGTCGTCCGGGTCCGGCACTTCGGGCTCCGGTTCGAAGAAGCCGGCCTCGTCGTCGACCGGTTCGAGCAGCAGCGCATAGCAGATCCCGCCGGTCGGCGGGCGTTTTCCACAGCCTCTTGAGTTATCCACAGGCGGGTCGCTGGCACGTACGGAGGCGGTCCGCCGTTGCCTAGCCTCGTGATCCGGTCGGACGACGTCACGTACCGGGTCGGTGAGGGAGGCGCAGCATGGCGACCGGAAGCAGCGCCCCGTCGGGCGGGGTACGGCCGGGTTTCGGGGGTAGGTCGGGGGCTGGCCGGCGGGGTTTCGGCCGGTGGCGTAGCGGGTCGACGTTGCGCCCGGTGCGCTGGTCGCGTGGCGGGCTGCTGCGGTCGGTGCTGGTGGCAGCCCTGCTCGTCCTCGCGGCCGGCGTGCTCTATTCCGGTGAGCCGGCGGTCTCCTGTCCCCCGCCGGCCGGGTCACCTGCCGCAGCCTCGCCGCCCACAGCGCAGGTCCCGGCCACGGCTGCCGATGCCGAGCGGACGTCGGCGGCCCGGCCGACGCTGCCGGCCGGCCTGGTGGGGGTGCCGATCCGGCTCGCCGAGCCGTCCGCGCTCGCGTTCGTCCGTCCGGGGTTCCGGGTCGATCTGCTGGCCGCGCCGGCCGCCGGGGCCGGGGCCGGGGCCGAGGCCGGGCCTGCGTTGCTGGCACCGAAAGCGTTGGTGCTCGACGTGGTGGATCATGAAGCTACCGGCGGCTACCCGGCTCTCTATCTGGCGCTTGATCCTGATCAGGCGCAGCGGACGGTGGGGCTACCGGAGGGCACCCGTTTTGCGGTCATCGTGCGGTGACCGGCTGGCCGGCAGCTCTGTATTGTCCGGCCCTCCGCTGCGCTGCCGCCTGACCAGGATGACGAGGCCCAGCAGACCCGCGACGATGACGGTACCCGTCCCGATCCCGAGGTTCGCCAGTCGCGGGCCGACGGCCTGCACGAGCTGGCCGCCGGTGATGATGGCGGCGACACTGACGGTCGAGACAGCCGCCGACGCCGCGGCGAAGACCCGGCCCCGCTTGCTGTCTTCGACGTGCTGCCGGATGAGAGCGCGGCTGGCCACCCCTACCGTTCCGGTGGCGGCGCCACCGACGAACCACAGCAGCAGCACCGGCACGGTCTTCGCGATCAGGCCGGCGCCTGCCACCGCGCAGCCGAGCAGGAGGGTCGCGCCCCACATGGCGGCAGGGATGCGCGGCCCGAGCCGCGCCGTTCCCGCGAGTCGTGCGCCGGCGACGAGCCCGATGCCCCAGCTGACGCTTAACGCCGCGAGCAGCCGCGAGTCCCCGCGCAGTGTCTGTGTCACGAAGAAGACGTTCGAGACGTTGATCAGCAGGACGGTCCCCACCGAGACGGCGTTGAGCAGGACACTGGCCGCGAGGAGCCGGTGGCGGAGCAGCGTCGCCCATCCACTGCGCGGGCGCTGACCCGGCGCGCCGTCCGGGCTGGTGCTCTCGCCGGGGCGGCGGTCTGTCGCGATCGCCGCCATGAGCCCGGCCGCGACGAAGAAGCTCAGCGCATCGACCAGCAACGCGACCTTGATGCCCATCGCGGTCAGCGCGACTCCGCCGAGGATCTGGCCGGTGAGGCCGGCGGCGACGGTCACCGTTGCGGAGTGTGAATAGGCTTTCGTCGCGTTCGTTTCTCCGCTGATCCTCGGCAGCAGGGCGTGGACGGCCGGCTGCGCCAGGGCGCCGCCGGCGCCGACGATCAGGGCGAGGGGAAGCACCAGGTGGTAGTTCTCCACCGCGGCGATGAGCAGCACGGTTGCGGCCGCCTGGCCAAGCAGCCCGACCACCACCAGCCGCCGGTTGGGATACCGGTCCACGAGTTTGCCGAAGGTGCCAGCGAGAAGGATCGACGGCACGAACTCGGCGAGCACCACGAGGGAGATGACGACCGGGCCGTGGCGGCTCAGGTAGAAGCTGAGCGCGATCACCGAGAAGCCGGTTCCGGCGGTGGAGACGCCTTGAGCCGCGAGCAGCAGCCTCAGGTCGGGGAGTGTCAAGTTAACGGCCGATCTTGGTTGTTGACGTGATCAGTAGTTGGCGGGGGTAAGGCGGCCTTCGAAGGCGACCTGGAACGCGTTGAGGGGTGCTTTCCAGCGCATGGTCCATCTCTTGCGACCCTGGCCGGTAGGGTCCAGGCTCATCAGTGCCATGTACACGCACTTGAGCGCCGCTTGCTCGTTGGGGAAGTGCCCGCGGGCCCGTACGGCCCTGCGGATGCGCGCGTTGACGCTCTCGATCGCGTTGGTCGAACAGATGACCTTGCGGATCTCGACGTCGTAGGCGAGGAAGGGCACGAACTCGGCCCAGGCGTTCTCCCA